>CAVFRZ010000025.1:0-16522 GCA_963624875.1 Anaerovibrio sp. | reverse complement strand
CCACTGCTGTCAAGTTAGAAGACGCCATACAGAACAACCGTATCTATGTTGCCGGACATCGTCAAGAAGGAAAGTTAACCTATGTCATGGATCCGGCAGGCAATATCGTCATTGGCGTCCGGAGTAATCCCAACAACAGCAAGGGGCGTGCGCCGCACCCTACACTTATCGGTGGAAAGGATCCTCAGGTTCAATGCGCCGGTATGATGCAGTTTCACAAGGGAAGAATTTCCTCTGTGGATACAGACAGCGGGCATTTCCGCCCCAACAGCAAATCACTTCCAAAGGTTACGGCTGCATTGCAAAAGCTCTGCGATAAGCATCCCGAACTCTTTGATCCGAATTCTGAATGGAGGAAAAATAAATAAATGAATGAATCTATTGATTTAAAGGAAACATCCCGATATCTGCTCACGCTCGATCCCGATTATGATTACAGTGATGCAGAACTGGATCATTTCGAAGATCTTGCAGACAATCTGATCAACCAGTATGGCTGGTCCACCGTATATAAAGAATGGGTACGCTTTCTGCACGAGGAGTGTCCAACAGACAAGGACGTTATATGGTTTGCGCTGAATTTTTCTTCTTACGCACCGGACATTGCACTGCCGGACGCACTGCAGTTCATTGCTTATCTATATTACAGAGTTGACACAGCAAAAAACAGCAGGGCTTTCGATATCTTTGACTCTCTTGCCATTACGATCCTTCCCAATGCAGGGCTCGTCAACATGATGGAAGAGCCGTGTTACGCAGCCGAAAGTGATCCTCGCATCCAGGCTGAAATCGCAAACTGGAAGCGTATCGAACCGAGAGATTGAATCTCAAAAATATTGCTTTCAAATGTCACCGACGCAGGAACCGCATCCGGCGCCGGTGCTTTTTTATTATCTCTCGTTCTCTTGCAATGGCTTTTCACTTCTGCTTCTGTTAAAGAGAGCCCCCATACCGTTTCGCGAGATGGTCTCCTCGTACTCCTCCAGCTTTCTGCGAAGGCCGGCATTCTCCCGTTCAAGATCGATCCTGCGCAGCCGCCCCTGTACTGACTTGTAGGAAAGCAGCTCCTTCCTCAGTGCAACGACCTCATCTGTCAGCTTTCGGATCTGCGCATTTGCGGCATCCAATGCCCTCTGAAGCTTTGATTCCTTCTTCTCATGAATCACAAGCCGTTTTGCCATTGCTGCCAGCTTCTCAAATACGCTGCGCTCCACGGATACCTTGGATGTGAAGGGGATGGATTTCACCTCGGCTTCGATTTTGCTGATGTCCTGCAGCTCGGACTGCTGGTTCTCCATCTTTTCCATTTTCCGGTCAAGCTTTGCCACCAGCTGTTCCTTCTGCTGACTCTCCTGGATCAGCTCCGCCAGTCTGTCCTGTTCCCGCTGCACCTTGAACTGGGTGACCGTCAGGTGCTCCTCGGAGCTTCCGCGTTCTCCTCGTTCAATGTCGTCATAACCAGCTCCCTTCATGTGCCGGTAGAAATCATCCTGCAGCACACTGTAGGATTTCCGAAGAACCGGTTTTCCCTTTGCGTTCCGGATCGGCTTCCCCTGTTCATCCAGCGCCGCCTTCGATTCCCACTTTTTGCTCATACTGACCTGGTGAATGGTTTCCTTTACCGTGCCGACCAACGTCTTGTCCTTGCACCGCTTTGTCCAGAGAATCTGCTTCTCCACCACTGGGACATAAACCACATGAAGATGATAGTGGTAGACGTCCTCGCCCAGTGCATCCGACATGGCCCGATTCCGTTCATCCGCATGCATCACGGCGGACAGGATATACTGCTCGCCTCCCACGATCTCCACCGCGCTCCGGTAAGCTTCTTCATAGAATTGCTTCGCAAATTCATAGCCGCCGTGATTGTAGAAATATGCCGAATTCACATCAAAGATCAGCTCGCCGAACTTCACAGCATCTGCCTTCAGTCCCCTTGTGGAAATGCTTCCGTCCGCCACCATCCGATCAAACAGCTCCTGATATCCGGCCTCCGGCGTCTTGAAATGCACATTCATCGACGTCCGTTCCGGTACAATATCCTGATTGACGTAGGACTCTTTTTCTCTCTCGTTGTGTGCCTGCATATTGCTGACATCTGTGTCCGCCATCCTGGCGTTCCGCACACTGGTGCGGTTGATTCCGTCGCCTCTTGCCATAGGCATTTACCTCCTCATCAAATTTTGATTTTTTCGCTTTTCCGTCGTTTCCCCTGGGCAGCTCTTCGCGGGAGCACTTCCGTCGGAAGTGTAATAACCCACTATGATACTTTCATCCTGCGGCTGCAAAGTACCGTGGGCTCTCCGAGGGCTCTCCCGAGGGGATGCCGGCTTTCGCCGGCAATTTGATAATTGTTTAGCACCGCATCGCTGCATTGCTTCGCAATGCGCGATGCGGCGGTTCAGAGGCGCTGCGCACCTTATCCGCCACCGAAAAAATCACAAAAATCCTTCGCCGAGCAAGCTCAGCTCTGCATTTATGAATTTTTTCGGTGGTGCTAAACAATTACAAGAAATGCAATAAATGCAGAGAATTCATCAGGCAGCCTCCGGATTCACCCGCACGATCGTATCCGGTTTTCGTCCGATGCCCTTGTACTCCTGCGGGATCCGCAGCAGATAGCCATGCTCCTCCAGCAGCTCCAGCGTCGGATCAATCTCCTCCGTCTTGCGGAAGAACTTACCCCGGCAGACCTGGAACAGCTCTGTCCGCTTCACCTCAGACCTTCCAAATTTCTTCAGCTTCGCCAGAACGAACTTTGCCTTCCGCACATTCAGGTCGCCGCCCATCATGGAGTAGGCATAGGCAGAATGTGCCAGGAAATACTGTCCGATCTGTATGGCCATCCGAATCGTCTCTGCTGATATCCGTTCCTCCGCCGAAGACATTTCCACACCGTGCAGAAGTCCCGCAATCCGCAGCACGGCACCGATATACTTGTTTCCCCAATCCGCAATGGCCTGTCCTTCGCCTAGGAGATACTTCTCATGCTCCGCAAAGCAATCGGCAATCACATCCGTTGCTTCCTCCGTCAGATGAAGATGCAGCGGTTCTTCCGGTACCGGAATCGCCATCAAAGAGAAAACCAAATTTCTGTAACTTCCGGCAGTTTCTTCCGGCACCGGCGGTGTCCGAAAGGTTCTGGTGCCGATTCTCGAAGCCGGACAGGAATAGAGGAATCTTGCGATCAGACCGCGCCCATTCATATTGGGATTCTCCATAATCTCATTCAGTACACTCGGCTGAATTGACAGGATTGCTGTCAGGGCCGGGTGGTGAATTCTCTCCGCAGCTCGCCCCATCCGATCGATATAAATCTCATCGCCACAATGCCCCTTGAGCCAGACATCAATATTCGGTTTTCCCGAATATCGCCCGGCCATGATGTCGAAGATTCCGCCCTCTGTGGAGATCACAGACAAAATTCCGTTGTTGTTGGCAATCAAACTGGTCAGAGCCTCACTGGAGCAATCGTCTGCAAAGAAGCGTACCTGCTTCAGCTCCTCCATTTCCTCAAGCTCCGCCTCCAGCTGCTGAAGCTCCAGCTCCATCGACGTGTCCGGCTTCGTCTCTAACCTTTTCTTGATACCGGCAATTTGACGCTCCAAAGATTCTCGCTCCTGCCGGTTTCTCCTGAGTTCTGCTTTCCTGCCTTCATTGACTCCTGCTCATACTCATACAGATACTTCGTCATGGACTTCATCACGCTGGATTTTCGTTCCCCAGGCGCTGCAACCACTACTGTATAGAGATTCAGCGGCTCACAGTAGCCGGATATTCCCTCTACCACATACTTCCCCTGCAAGCAGGATGCCAGCACGCCCAGTGAAATCACCGCCGCCATATCCGGTGAAGTCTGGCTGTTCTCAGCCACCGCAATCACATAATCCTTGACCACCTCCGGCAGCGCATCCACCGGGAATTTCGGCAGATCTGCGCACTCCGGAACCAGCGGCACCACCGGCGCAAAGCTTCTTTCCTCCGAGACCTCCGGCTGTTTTTGCTCATCCGCGGCTCCTGCCTGTATCTTGTCCTGAATTTTCTCTTTTTCTTCCTTACTGCGAGGCGTATACACCTCTCCGCACTGCGCAATGGCTCTCCGAATCGTCAAAGCACCGTAGGTACTGCCGGACTGCACCCGATTCCACTTCTCCCTCATCAGACCGGATCTCCGGAACAAGGAATCCATTTTCGCAGCATCCTTTCCCGTCCAGAAGGCCAGATGGCTGCACAGTGCCATATCTGCCTCGGAATGAGAGGAATAGCCCACGGTGGAACCATCCCAAAGAGCCGAAAAAGCATTTCCGCTCCGGCTCGCCTTTGCCAGAGCAACGACCTCCTCCAAATCCAGTGACGACGCACCCGCATTTCCTGTATTTATTGCATTTCCTGCAGCTGCTTCGCTTTGCCTTTCCGGCCTTTTCATAAACCGCTCCAGAAGGATCTTCAATTCCTCTGTTCGCTCACCGAATTCATAGGCTTCACACGCTCTGCCGGTAACGGTCACATACTTGTTCGTTGCGCCAGCCACATAGGCCTCAATGCCTTCCTTGTGATTCATAATGTAGTACCGGCTACTGTCGTATCGGAACCCGTCCGCCCGGAAGAGGATGTGAACCCCCTCTCCGCTGGGACTGAGCTCCGTATAGCTGTGCATCAGCGCAACGATCTCCGCTGCATGGCCGGTATACTGTCCGTCCTTCACACAATGATCCAGGTCGATGGCACAGATGCCGTCAAAAATACCAATTCCGATCCCCTCGTAGCCTTTCACAGAGGCTGCGGTCTGAAAATCTGCAAAACTGCCGCGGTCATTGCTTCGCGCCATCTGTCCCGTCACCGGATTGTAGGGAACCTTCGTCCTGCGTCCGTCTCTTTCCTCATATCGCCAGCAGCAAAACCGTCCTTTTTCCCGCAGCTGATCCGGAAAATCCCCCATCTGCCGCATGTTTTCGTGGTCTGCTGTCTGATTTTGTGTTATAGTGTTGTTGGATATTTCAAGTGACTGCCCAACGTCTGCGCCAACAGATGTGTTAAGGGCGGTCATTTCTTTTGTAAATGTCATTCGCATTCCTCCTTCATTCCGTTCAAGATAGTTGTCATCATTTCAATCCGATCCAACAGTTCATCCCTCAGCCCCTCTCCGGCTTCAATCCGCTTCAGCTCCTCCAGCACTGCAGCCAGCTGACCTCTCAATGCCTTGTATACCCTCGGATTGCCCTGCACCACCACATCCCTGTGCATCAGCCGCCGGGTAATATACTCCTGCTTTGTCAGCCCTGACATGGCCACATAGGCTTCGATCTGTTGATCCTCCTCCGGTGAAACCCGGAAGGCCACGGTTTTGTTTCTCCATCTGCCCTGTTCATCCTTATTTTTCTGTGACATCTTCTCCTCCTCTTTCCATATCCAGCTTTTCAGCCATTTCCGTCTGCCTTGACGGGAACAGATGCGCATAATTGTACGTAATATCAATACTTTCATGCCCTACGCGGTCTGCAATCGCGATGGCCGAGAAACCCATATCAATCAGCAGCGATACATGGCTGTGACGAATATCGTGAATGCGAATCTGCTTAATGCCTGCTTCTTTTGCTCCGCGCTCCATCTCATGATGCAGATAGCTTTTTGTTACTGTGAACATTCGATCATCCAATCCGACATCATATAGTTGTCTCAGATAATCCTGTATCTCTTCCGTCAGGAACCTCGGCATCTTAATGACCCGATTACTTTTTTCCGTCTTGGGTGGTGTGATGAGATCCTGTCCCTTCAGTCGCTGATAGGATTTTGAAATCGAAACAGTCCCCTTCTCAAAGTCAAAGTCCGCTGGTGTCAGTGCCAACAGCTCTCCTTCCCGAATTCCTGTCCAATACAGCATCTCAAAAGCGTAATAGGACAGTGGCTTGTCCATCATTGCATCGGCAAACTTGAGATATTCCTCCTTCGTCCAGAACAGCATCTCCCGGTTTTTGTTCTTACCCATGCCGCCTGCCTTTTTGCACGGATTCTCACGCAGGTTATAAAATCGAACAGCATGGTTGAAAATGGCGCTGAGCTGGCAATGCAGCGTCTTGAGATATACCGGTGAATATCCCTCGCCTTTGCTGTCCTTATAGTTCATCATTTCATTCTGCCAGCTTACAATCTGCTGTGCCGTGATGTTGCACATCTTCAGCTTACCGAAATAGGGAACCAGCTTGGTTCGGATAATGTGTTCCTTGGTTGCCCAGGTGTTTTCCTTGAGTCGAGTTTCCATGTCCTTTGTATACAACTCCACAAAGCTGTTAAAGGTCATATCCAGATCTGATGTCGCTTTGTTAATCTGCTCACGCTCCCAGGCCTGTGCTTCTCGCTTGGTCTTGAATCCACGCTTCTGTGTCTGTTTTCTCTCCCCGGTCCAGTCCGTGTAACGATAAATCACACGCCAGGTACCGGTCTTTTCTTCTTTATAAACTGCCATTACGCCTCCTTATCTGCTCCGCCATAGCAAAGCTTCTCTTCAAAATATTTTCGATTCACACGTCCGGAGATGGTAATGTATCCCTTCTCACGGAGCTCCTTGTTGAGGTTCTGTACCACCTTATAGGCATAGGATTTGGAGACCCCCAACTCCCTCGCCACATCCTCAACTCTCATAAAAGTGTTTTCCATGTTCCAGTTTCCTCCTTTATTTATATTAAGCTTATTTGTTTAATGTCATCACATTATATTATACTTTTTTGTTTAAGTCAATAGGTGTGCGCAAAAAGCATTAAACGTTTTTGTTTATATTCTTTTGACTTTTCTAAACATATATGTTATAGTCATTATCAGTATTATTAAAATGGAGATGACACTATGGCAATCGGTGAACGAATTCACTTTTTCCGTCTCATGCGCGGAATGACACAAAAGTTTCTCGGAACCGCCCTGGGATTCCCTGAAAAGTCAGCAGATGTGCGCTTGGCTCAATATGAAAACGGTGCAAGGTCACCCAAAGCAGACATAACAGCCGCACTGGCACAGATCCTGGACGTTTCCCCTCAGGCTCTCAGCGTTCCTGACATTGACTCCTATACAGGGCTCATGCATACGCTTTTCACCTTGGAAGACCGCTATGGCCTTACCATTGAAAAAGACATAGATGGCCAGCCATTGCTGCGCGTAAATACCAGATCCGGTCAAGATGCCCTGCAGCTTCTGCAGATGCTGTGCTCCTGGGCAGATGTTGCTGAAAAATTCAAGTCCAGTGAAATCACAAGGGATGAGTATGACGCCTGGCGCTACCACTATCCCGACCACGATACCGGTAATCAATGGAAGAAAATCACGCCCTCACAGGGAGTCAGCGACTTGCTGGTGGAACAGCTGAAAAAAGAAGACAAGAAATAAGAAAAAGAGCTACCTGACTTCCTAATGAAATCAGATAGCTCTTCTCTTATTTTACGGAATAATGAAAATTGTTGCCATTTCGTTGCCACGAAAGGCCTTAACGGTCAAAAAGCTCGTATTTATCAGCTTTTTCGAGACCTCGAAATCATTCAAACTCGATGGTTCCCGGCGGCTTGCTGGTAAGGTCATAGAGTACGCGGTTCACACCCTTAACCTCATTGATAATGCGCCGCATACAGGTCTGCAGTACACTCCACGGAATCTCCGCAGCCTCTGCCGTCATGAAGTCCGACGTCAGAACGCCGCGCAGTGCCACCGCATAGTCGTACGTCCTGCCATCTCCCATGACGCCGACGCTCCGCATATTGGTAAGGGCCGCAAAAAACTGTCCCTTCCCCATATCAATGCCGCCCTTTTCCAGCTCCTGCCGGAAAATCGCGTCTGCATCCTGCACAATGCGAACCTTCTCTTCCGTCACCTCACCGACAATTCGAACCCCAAGTCCCGGTCCCGGGAAGGGCTGACGGAATACCAGCGCTCTCGGAAGTCCAAGCTCCAGTCCGGTCTGACGGACCTCATCCTTAAACAGATCGCGAAGCGGCTCCACAATTTCCTTGAAATCGACGTTCTTCGGAAGGCCTCCAACGTTGTGATGCGATTTGATCACTGCACTGCCGGTTCCGACAGCTCCGCTCTCAACCACATCCGGATAGATGGTTCCCTGTGCCAGGAAATCGACAGTTCCGATTTTCTTCGCCTCTTCCTCGAATACCTTGATAAACTCAGCACCGATGATCTTGCGCTTCTGCTCCGGATCTGCCACTCCTGCAAGAAGACCATAGAATCGATCCGCCGCATTGACACGGACAAAGTTAAGCTCAAAATTACCTGTCGGTCCGAAAACCGCCTCGACCTCGTCGCCCTCGTTTTTGCGAAGAAGGCCGTGATCAACGAACACACAGGTCAGCTGCTTGCCAACAGCCCTGGAAAGGAGCGCTGCAGCCACCGAGGAATCCACTCCGCCGGAAAGACCAAGGAGAACCTTACCATCTCCGATCCTCTCCCGAAGTTCCTGTATCGTTGTCTCCGCAAACGAGGACATCTCCCAGCTGCCGCTGCAGCCGCAGATATCGCGAACGAAATTGCGCAGGAGCTTCATTCCTTCCTCAGTATGAACCACCTCCGGATGAAACTGCACGGCATAAAGGCCTCGCTTTGCATCCTCCATAGCCGCCACCGGACAATCCGCAGTATGCGCCGTAATATGGAATCCCTCCGGCACTTCTGCAATGTAATCTGTGTGGCTCATCCATACCGTGGACACCGGCTTCACATCCTTGAACAGAACCGATGCAGAATCATCCACCGTTGTATCGGTGTGGCCATACTCACTGACCGGTGCCGTTGCGACCCTTCCGCCCATACGGTACGCCATCAGCTGAGAGCCATAGCAAATACCCAGAATCGGCACTCCGATCTCGAACAGATCTTTTGTGTAGGTTGGGGATGTCTCTTCATACACACTGTTCGGTCCGCCCGTCAGAATAATCCCCTTGGGATGCATTGCCTTGAGCTTATCCAGTGAAATGGTATACGGATGGATCTCACAATATACCTGGTTCTCACGTACTCTTCGAGCGATCAGCTGCTTATACTGGCCGCCGAAATCCAGAACAACAATGAGTTCGCGCTCCATACTCTGGTTTCCTTTCTTTACTGTCTTTTACGCCGACTCAGTCAGCACTTCCTTAGTAGATAACTCTTCGAATGCACACATACGGACGGTATGTAGCAGCACTGTACTTAATTCCCGTTGCCGCTGTGCTCGCATGCACGATGGTTCCGTTTCCGATATACAAAGCGACATGTCCCGGATAACAGATAATATCTCCCGGCTGTGCATCAGCCAGGGAATCCACCGCAACTCCGGCGCTTCTCTGAGAGACATCGGTGCGTCCGATGGAATATCCAAAGTGTGCATATACAAGAGACGTAAAGCCGGAGCAGTCGGTTCCTTCTGTCAGGCTATTACCGCCGTAAACATAAGGATTTCCGACAAACTGTGTTGCATAATTGGCGACAGTCTGCCCGGATACGCCGTTGGAATTCACCGCCGCAGAGGACGAGCTTGAGGAGCTCGATGAACCAGAGCTGCTATCCTGGCTCGAGCTCGACTGACTCTGTGAAGAGCCCTCTGAGCTTGACTGACTGGAACTCTCTGCTGCCTTAGCCGCTGCCTCAGCTGCCGCCTTGGCCGCTGCCTCCTGACGAGCCTGTTCCGCTTTGGCTGCCTCCGCCTCTACCGCAGCAGAGAGCTCTGCGTTCTGTGCCTTCAGCTGCTCTGCCAGCTCACTTGCTGCTGCCTTAGCCTCCTCCAGCTGTGCCGTGATGTCTGCATTCTGCGCTTCCAGCTCGTCCACCGTCTGCTGCAGCGCCTCCTGCTCCTCTTCCAGGCCTCGCTTGGATTCCTCCTGTTCGGATTTCTGCTCCTCCAGCTGCTGCTGAACCTCTGCAACCTTTTTCTGCACCTCCTGGAATTCCTCCAGCTTCTTCCGGTCATACTCGTAAAGCTGTTCTACATACCCAACCTTATTAAGCATATCCGAGAATGAGGAGGCCTTCATCAGAATCTGGACATAGGTCGCATTTCCCTGTTCATACATGTAGCGAATGCGTTCCTTCATGGCTTCATATCGAGCCTCTTCATCCGCCTTCGCTGCATCATATTCTGCTTGCTTCTCTGCGATTTGCTCCTCCAGGTCCGCGATGGTCTCCTCGAGTAGCTGGATACTGGCCAGATTCTCTACAAGCTGTGCGTTTTTCGCCTCCAGCTCCTCGTTGATCTGCTGCTCCTGACTCTGCAGGCTGGCAGCCTCATTTTTGGCCGCGTTCAGCTGATTCTGGGTTGCATTCGTCTTTTTACGCAGACTGTCAACCGAAGCAGCAGAAACGCCGGCAGGAACACTGACTGCGAACAACGCTGCCAACGATAAGGGAAGAAGCTCCCGGCGCAGGAATCGTTTTATTTTGGAATATAACTTCATCTAAAAACCTTTCGAAGCCGGATATCACAGTTCGCAGTTGCCCACGGTTCTGGGGAAGGGCAGTACGTCACGAATGTTCTCCATGCCGGTCAGATACATGATGGCACGCTCAAAGCCAAGACCAAAGCCTGCATGGCGCACAGAGCCGTAACGGCGCAGATCCAGATAAAATTCATACTGGCTCTTATCCATTCCGAGCTCATCCATGCGGCTCTCCAGAATAGACAGATCATCCTCACGCTGCGAACCTCCGATAATCTCGCCGATTCCGGGAACCAGGCAGTCGCAGGCGGCTACGGTCTTTCCGTCGGGATTGAGCTTCATATAGAAGGCCTTGATATCCTTCGGATAGTCCGTCACGAAAACCGGGCGTTTGAACTCCTTCTCCGTCAGGAAGCGCTCATGCTCTGTCTGCAGATCACACCCCCAGTATACCTTGTTCTCAAATTTATCGTTGTGCTGCTCGAGGATCTTTACCGCATCCGTGTAGGTGATCCGGCCAAAGTCGGAGGAAGCCACATGCTCCAGACGCTCCAACAGACCCTTGTCCACAAACTGGTTAAAGAATGCCATCTCATCCGGCGCATTCTCCATCACATAGCGGATGATGTACTTGAGCATTGCCTCTGCAAGCTCCATATCATCCTCCAGGTCAGCAAAACAGATCTCCGGCTCAATCATCCAGAACTCAGCCGCATGGCGCGTTGTGTTGGAATTCTCCGCGCGGAACGTCGGTCCGAAGGTATACACGTTGCGGAAGGCAAACGCATAGGTCTCAACATCGAGCTGCCCGGAAACCGTCAGATTGGTAGGCTTCCCAAAGAAATCCTGCGAGTAGTCCACCGATCCGTCTTCCTTGCGCGGAATGTTGTTCAGATCCAACGTGGTAACCTGGAACATCTCGCCGGCGCCCTCTGCATCACTTCCCGTGATCTCCGGAGCGTGCACATAGACAAAATCCCTCTCCTGGAAGAATTTGTGGATCGCATACGCTGCAAGAGAGCGGACCCTCATTACCGCTTCAAAGGTGTTGGTACGAACACGCAGATGCGGCATCGTGCGAAGATATTCAAACGTATGGCGCTTTTTCTGCAGCGGATAATCCGGTGTCGATTCGCCCTCAACCTCTGCCCGCAGCACCTGCATCTCCAGGGGCTGCTTGGCCTCCGGCGTCGCAACGATCTTTCCGGTTGCAATGATTGCTGCGCTGATGTTGAGCTTGGCAAGCTTCGCAAAGTCCTCAATCTCTGCGGAATACACCAGCTGAAGATTCTTAAAGCAGGAACCGTCATCCAGGGCAATAAATCCGATGGACTTAGAATCGCGATTGGACTTGATCCAGCCCGCCACCGTGACCTCCTGATCGTAATAGTTCTCCGGCTTGTTGAAAATATCCCGGATCTCCGCCAGCTTATAGCTCTCTCTCATCGTTGCCTCCTCTGCCGTATTTATTCTTCTGTACTCTCCGTTGCTGCGCCCTCAGCGGCCTCTGTCGTTGCCGTCGCTGCGTCCTCTGCGCTTTCTTCCGTTGTTTCCGTTGATGCAGCCTCAGCGGCCTCTGTCGATGCATCCTCTGCAGCTTCCGTGCTGTCCGTGGCTGCAGTCTCGGTATCTTCCGTTTCCTCGTCGCTGCTCGGCTCACTCACAACCGCGTTCTTCTGCAGGAATTCCAGAACATTCTGAAGCATCAGCGATTCGCGAACAGACTCGGCATCCTCCGACTTCTTGAACTCATCCACACTGCTGTAGCCTGCCTGTGCCGCATAGCTTGAAAGCTGAGTGTTGAACTCGGTACGGGAGGGATTCAGGCCTTCCTTATCCGCGATGGCCTTCATAACCAGAAGCTCCTTGGCAGAATCTGTCGCGTTATCCGTCAGAACCTGCTCCGGATCATCCTCATCCGCACCCAGGAATGTAGTCAGGAAATCATCCAGCTCCATACCGTACTGTGTCGCATAATTGGTATAGTATGTCTTTGCCGATTCCACAAGGCGATCGATCATCTTCTGCGGCGGATCCTGCGTATAGGTGCTGTTCTCCACCATATACTGTGCCACCTTGCTCTGCACATCACTGTCATAGGAGCTCTGTGCCTGCTGCATCAGCTGATCATAGACATAATCGTTGTATTCTTCCACATTGGACACCCCGGAGATATCCTGGCTCACGACCCAGTCATCTGTCAGCTCCGGTGTAACCTTCTGCTGGATTTTATTGATGGTCACGGTGAAAACAACGTCCTGCCCAGCCAGATCCGAGCTGCTGTAATCCTCCGGGAAAGTAAGATCAAGCTCTACCGTCTCCCCCACCTTATGTCCGATCAGTCCGTCCTCAAAGCCATCGATGAAGGAGCCGGAGCCAATGGTCAGATCATAGCCGGTTGCACTGCCGCCGTCGAATTCCTCACCGTCCTTTGTTCCGACATAGTCAATGTTGACGATGTCACCGTCCTCTACATCATCACGATCTGTGATCTCCTCTGTTGTAGCCGAGCTGCTGAGCTGATACTGCACCACATAATTAACATAGTCATCCGATACAGACGGTGCAGACTCCTCCACCGGAATTGCGCTGTAATCGCAAGGCTCCACAAAATCGGATGCCTTCAGTCCGCTCAAATACGCCGCGTCGTTACTCGTGCATGCTGTCACACTGACTGCAAGAAGCGCTGCTGCTGCAGACGCCAGAATGGTATGCTTTCTCATTGATTATCCTTCTATCCTTTCGCGAGTCCATGCTGCCGGAGCCACTGCATTTCCCATCCCCGACATCAAGTCCATAATAGACTACAGTTTAGCACAATGTTTCAGGCCATTAAACCCCTTTGCTGACCTTTTCCTTGCCCTCTCAATGAGGCAGGTGTTACAATGAAAACATCTGTTTAGCAGGTGCCGATCTTAACATTAATCGAGCTTAAGGCGGGTGCTAAATGGTTATAATACGCAAGTTTCAGGAGGATTTTTGAGTGAGTACTTCCCTTATCGTAACCCTAGTCATTCTGGCCGTTCTAGTCGGTGCCGTGGTTGCGCTGTATTTTTTCGGCAAACGAATGCAGAAAAAGCAGCAGGAGCAGGAGGCAACCGTTCAGTCGACCAAGCAGCCCGTCACCATGCTGATCATTGACAAAAAGAAAATGAAGCTGAAGGAAGCGGGTCTTCCGCAGGCAGTCATGGATTCCACTCCCAAGTACCTCCGCAGAGCCAAGCTCCCCATCGTGAAGGCCAAGGTTGGTCCGCAAATCATGAATCTGGTGGCTGACGACAAGATTTTTGATGAAATTCCGGTGAAGAAGCAGGTTCGTGCCATGGTCAGCGGCATTTATATTGTTGAGGTCAAGGGGCTTCACGGCCAGAAGCTTGAAAAGCCGGAGGCAAAGAAGAAAAACTTTATCGGGCGCTTTATGGATAAGGTCCGCGAGGTTGGCAGTGCAGGTCCTACCGGCAATAAATAAAATGTGAAGTAACTATTCAGCGCCGGGCAAAATTTCATAATATGTAGTAAGAAGGAGCTTTCGGATTTACCCGAAAGCTCCTTCTTTGCATCCTGCATATCTGTTACTGATAAACGGGCAGCGCTCACACAGGATTCACAAAGCCCGTCAGAAACTTCTGAAACGCCGCAAACTCCGAATGCTCTTCCAATTCTGTGAAGGCCTCCCGTGCCTTATCCCGCTCTGCATAGACGGCGAATACAGTAGGTCCCGATCCCGTCATGATGCTGCCCAGTGCGCCGTGATCCAGAAAGAACCGCTCCAGGCGGCCAATGATCGGATATTCCGCCCCCGTCTTCTGCTCCAGCACATTTCCGAAGCGTGCGCACATTCCGTGAAGATCCCCCCCATCGATGGCTTTGACCATGCCGTCCACATCCGGATGATGAATTTCTCCCTCCGGAATACGGTCATATTCCGTATAAACCCACGCCGTAGATACATCCAGTGCCGGCTTGCACACAAGGAGCGTGCTCTCCGGAGGCGCCGGAAGTCTGGTCAGCACTTCTCCAATCCCCTCGCAAAGGCAAGTTCCGCCCGTTACGCAATACGGTATGTCCGCCCCCAAAGGTAATGCAAGGCGCCGCAGCTCCTCATCGGAGGCGCCCAGCTCATACATTTGATTCAAAAGCCGAAACACCGCAGCAGCGTCAGCGCTCCCGCCTGCCATACCTGCCGCAATCGGTATGCGCTTATCCAGATGAATTTGAAGCCCGTCTGTAATGCCGAATTCCCGGCGCATGACATCCGCCGCACGCCAGACCAGATTGGAAGGACCGGACGGCAGCACACCGCTGTCGGTTGTCATAGAAATGTCTGTTCCCGCCGCCTTCGTGATGGTTACTGTATCAAAGATGTCCACCGTCTGCATAATCATGCGAACCAGATGGTAGCCATCCGCACGCCTTCCGGTGACGTCCAGCGAGAGATTAATTTTTCCGTATGCTTTCCCCGTAATGCTATTCTGCATGTTTTCACCATTCTGATGCATCTGTTTAGCACCTGCCACATTTCAACGTGAACCCTCTGCTTGCAGGCATATTCACGATTGAAATTGGCAGGCGGCCAAGGCGCGAAGCGCCTCTGGCCAGCCACATCGAGGTTTTCCGAATGCGAGGAGAAATTCGCGTATGCGATTTCTCTGAAGCACGGAGTGTATTGTCGGCATTGCCGACAATCACTCCAGGATAGGAGAAAATGCCATCGGGCATTTTCGAGTATCAAAATCGAGATGGGTGCTAAACAATTACGATTCAATCAGCATTTCTTCCTTACTCAACCGCTCCCACAATCTCTGTAATCGAGCCAAGGTGATGGCGCGCAGCGTACTCCTCCATCCCTTCCAGCACGTCTATAGTCGCCGATGGATTATGGAAGTTCGCTGCCCCCACGGCAACGCCCGTAGCTCCGGCAAGCATCAGCTCCAGCGCATCCTCCGCTGAGGATACTCCGCCCATACCGATAATCGGGATCCTCACAGCATGGGCCGCCTCATACACCATACGAACCGCCACCGGATGGATGGCAGGGCCGGACATTCCGCCGGTCTTATTGGCCAGTACAAAGCGTTTTCTCTCTACATCAATTTTCATACCGGTAATGGTATTGATGAGCGAAATCGCATCCGCCCCGCCTGCCTCTGCTGCCTTGGCAAGCTCCCCGATACTGGTTACATTGGGCGTCAGCTTCATAACAACCGGCTGGCGGGCGATCTTTTTAATTTGCTCGGTGATATGCAGCAAGCTTTCCGGCTTTGTACCGAACGCAATGGCTCCCTGCTTGACATTGGGGCAGGATACGTTGATTTCCAGCATATCCACACGTTTCTCATCGGACAGACGCTCTACTACCTCCAGATATTCCTCCTCGCTGTGACCGCAGACGTTCACAATCACCCTTGTGTCATAATTCTCCAGGAATGCCAGGTCACGTGCTGTAAAGACCTCTACACCTGGATTCTGCAGTCCGATGGCATTGAGCATTCCGCCGTAAACCTCCGCTACACGCGGCGTAGGATTTCCTTCCCACGGCACATTCGATACGCCCTTCGTCACCACAGCACCCAAACGGTTCAGATCAACGAAGTCCGAATACTCCATGCCAGAGCCAAAGGTTCCGGAGGCTGTCATGACGGGATTCTGAAAGGTCACCCCTGCAATCTGTACGGACATATCCGGTTTCCCGGTTTTCCTGTTCTGGTTCTCTTCGTTCATCGTAATCATCCTCTTTCCTAGATCTCCACATCCTCAGCGGCAAACACCGGTCCCTCTGTGCAGATTCGTGCATTATGGACTCTGGAATGCTCATCCTTCTTTGTCGTCCTGGCTACGCACCCAAGGCAGGCTCCGATTCCGCAGGCCATACGCTCCTCCAGCGAGATAAACGCCGGAATTCCCAGTTCTTCTGCCAGTGCCTTTACGCCGCGCAGCATCGGCAGCGGTCCGCAGGAGCAGATCACATCAAACGGCGCTGTCCCCGGTGTTCCGGTCTCTCCGGCGCCGATCAGTTCCCTGGCCGCCGCCACGCTGTTCCCGTGAAAACCGGCCGTTCCGTCATCCGTTGAAATAAGAAGGCGGCTCACCGACTGAAAGTCCTCCTTCAGGAACAGATCATT
>CAVFRZ010000024.1:0-16907 GCA_963624875.1 Anaerovibrio sp. | reverse complement strand
GAATCCAACTAGCCCAGCGTTTTGAGAACTCTCATCTGGATTGGATGAGAGTTTTTTTGTTGGTAACTATTCAGCACCCGTCTCGAATTTGCTATCGCAAATCCTCGATATGGCTGTCCGAGGCGCTTCGCGCGTAATTAAGTTGAGTTAACTTAATTAAATGGGGAATGGAAAAATAATTTATCTGAAATTAAGAAAAGGGAATCGACAGATGCCTTTGCTCGCGGTACGATGGTTTTACATTGGAAATATCTGAAAAACGGCTGATGCCATCGATGCCATATTGGGGATGTTCGGCAGCTGGCATGCAATGTATGAAAAGGAGGGGACATGACGGAGCAACTGCTATCGAAGAACTGGACATTGACGATTCTGGGGGACAATGTGTATCACATTGGCGCTGACCCGCTTCCGGCTTCCATTCCGGGCAGTGTATATTCCTGTCTGCTGGAGAATAAGCGGATGCCGGATCCTTACTGGCGGGACAATGAGCTGGATGCGTTGAAGCTCATGGAAAATGATTTTATTTTTTCGGAGGTGTTCGTTCCGGAAAAAGACATACTGGAAAGCGACCGCATAATTTTGCGCTTTGACGGCATTGATACTATAGCGGATATTGCACTGAACGGAGAATTCCTTGCCCATACGGAAAACATGCATCGGAGCTTTGAATACGATGTGAAGGGGGTGGTGAAGCCGGGGGAAAATGAGCTGAAGGTGACATTTTATTCTCCGACAAAGTTCATAGCGGCTGCGCATGAGCAGATCGGAAATATGGAGAGCTCGGATGCAATGCCGGGATATCCGCAGCTGCGCAAGGCACATTGCATGTTCGGCTGGGACTGGGGCCCGCGCCTTCCTGATGCGGGATTCTATCGTCCGATTCGCCTCCTGGGTGTAAGGTATGCAAGGCTTTCAAATGATATTCGCATTTGGCAGGAGCACACGGTTACAGAAACCGGCGCATGCGGAAATGAAGTGAGCCGGGTAATGCTTACGGTG
The DNA here is from genome assembly GCA_963624875.1 of Anaerovibrio sp. Classification (GTDB taxonomy): domain Bacteria; phylum Bacillota; class Clostridia; order Lachnospirales; family Lachnospiraceae; genus CAG-791. The sequence goes on along the minus strand of CAVFRZ010000024.1, from coordinate 15,905 downwards.
ACGGCGAGAACGGATTCGGAGAAAGGGGGGAGAACACATGGCGGTGAGGTCTGTGTGAGCGGAACAAATGGATCCTGCCTGCATGCGGATGAGGTGTTTGCTCCGGGGACACACCTGGAAGCGGTTCTTACAACACCGCAGGGAGAGGAACTCTCTTTTGCTTCGAAAGGAATCTTGGACGGTGCTGCGGTGATGGAATTACAGGTGAGGGATCCGCAGCTTTGGTGGCCGAACGGCTACGGAAAACAGCCGCTGTATACTGTGAAGATTTCTCTTGTTCTGGATGCAACGGGGGACGTACTGGACTGTGCAACGCGCAGGATCGGGCTTCGAACGGTAACCGTGGATACATCGCCGGTTCCGAATGAGGAGAGAGATCCGCACATCGGCCCTCAGGTGCGCCGGGACCGGAAGGAAGGACGACGCTTTAACTTTGTTGTAAACGGACTTCCGATCTTTGCGATGGGTGGAGACTATATTCCGGAAGACAACATCCTTCAGAGGGTAAATCGGCAGCGAACAGCTGCGCTGCTGCGGGATGCGGCGGATGCGCACTACAATTCCATCCGTATCTGGGGCGGCGGCTACTATCTGGACGATTTCTTTTATGACCTGTGCGACGAATACGGCCTGCTTGTGTGGCAGGATTTTATGTTTGCGTGCGCAAGCTATGAGCTGAATGATGAATTTGAAAGGAATTTAAGAGCGGAATTCGTGGAGGTGGTACGCAGGATTCGCCATCATGCGTCTCTGGGACTCTGGTGCGGCAACAATGAAATGGAAACGGAGATTCTGGAGGATCACTGGGAGGGAGAATTCAATGGCATTCTTCCGGGAACCCAGGGGATTGCACCTGTTCACAAGGCGTCGAACAAGCAGTTCTATGATTACATCAAGCTGTACGAGTATATTTTGCCGCAGGTGATGAAGGAAGAGGCGCCGGAGGCTTTTTACTGGCCGTCCTCGCCTTCCTCCGGAGGCAACTATGAGGATGCCTACGAGGAAAACATCGGAGATGCGCACTATTGGGGAGTCTGGCATGGCGGAGACCAGTTTTCGGATTATCGCAAGCATCATTTCCGCTTTTTGTCGGAGTTTGGATTTCAGTCATTTCCGTGTATGGCGACGGTGCGTTCATTTACGGAACCGCAGGACCGAAATGTCTTTTCTGAAATCATGGAGATGCATCAGCGCAATACAGCGGCCAATGGCAAAATAATGAATTATCTGTCGGCCACTTATCGTTACCCGAGGGATTTTGATCAGCTGCTGTACTGCTCACAAATGCTGCAGCTGGATGCGATTCGCTACGGGGTGGAGTATTTCCGCAGAATCCGCGGTACCTGTATGGGGACGATGGTGTGGCAGCTGAATGATATCTGGCCGGTGGCTTCCTGGTCCTCGATTGATTATTACGGCCGCTGGAAGGCATTGCATTACGGCGAGAAGCGCTTTTTTGCTCCGGTATCCATTACCTGCGAGGAGCATGGACGCCTGGATCAAAAGCCGTTTGTAAATTCGCTGCCGATCCCGGTGGAGTATTCAGCAGCACTTCATGTAGCGAATGAGACAGGGAAAGTGATGCGGGGTACGGTGAACTGGCGCCTGTGCCGGCCGGATTCGTCTGTCCTTAAAGAAGGAACACAGCAAGTATCGGTGGAGCCGTACAGCGGAGCCTGGCTGGAAAAGGAAATGTTTAATGGAGCGGCGGATGAACGGGAAATGCACCTGTATTACGAATTGCGACAGGCGGAGGAAGTGGTTTCCTCGGGGACAGCATTGTTCGTAGCGCCCAAGCACTACCGCTTTGCGGATCCGAAGCTGCGTGTCAGAACGGAAGGCAGCTGTGTGGTTGTTACATCGGAAGCGTATGCGAAAGGTGTCTGTGTGGAAACGGAGGATGGAAATCTTCGACTTTCGGATAATTTCTTTGACATGGAAAAAGGTGAACGCAGGCTTGAGATACTGAGTGAAATTCCGAGCGGGACAATTCGGGTTCGAAGCGTATATGACATTGCGTGATGGGCGCTGGATGGTTACAAAGAATGATGAACCGGACGTTTGGCAAATGATGGGCCGGGAGGGCAGAGCGGATGCTCTGCCCTCTTTTTGTGGATCGCGAAGTGTATATTTATTTAACTAAAATTAAGATTAAAGAACACGAAAACGTTTAAGAAAATAACAAAAGAATATGTAAATGTGCATAAAATACAAATCATGCATTTAGAACATTCTAATAAATATGTGTATGACGCCTCAAAAAATGCTAAATAGCATTGATTTATTATGCAAAAAGACATATCATGCAACTAAAAGATACTTAAACGAGGAAAACAAAGGGGGTTTAAGTATAAAGAGAAATAAATGCATAGGAGGAAAAGAAATGAAGAAAAAGGTATTAAGCGTAGTACTTGCTTCCACCATGTTGGCGGGCATTCTTGCCGGATGCGGTTCTTCAAGCTCCGGTGATTCTTCTGCATCAGAGGAAACGGCAGCAGAGACCACAGAGGCTGCTGCAGAGGAGACCTCTGCGGCGGCATCGGAAGAGGAGACTGATGAAGCCGGCGATGCACTGGCTTATACCGGTACGATCAGTCTGATGCACTACAGCACATCGGAGGAATCCGAGGGCAACGGCGGTTCCGATGGATTCCGTACCATGATTGCGAACTGGAAGGAAGCGAATTCCGGTATTGATCTGCAGGAAAACGTCCTTGCAAACGATGAGTACAAGACTCAGATAGCTACGATGGCAGCGGCCGGAGACCTTCCGGATGTATTCCTTCTGCAGGGCATGAACACCAAGTCCTGGGCAGCGCAGGGACTGATTCTGGATATGACCGATATTATTAAGGAGTCTCCTTACTATGCAGATTACAACCAGGATTATTTCACACCGTTCAAGGACGGCGATAAGGTATATGGCCTCCCGGTTCTGACGGGCGGAACCTGCACGGTTGTTGTTTATGACAAGGCTGCCTGGAAGGATGCCGGATTTGATGAGTTCCCGGACAACTGGGAAGATGTGAAGAAGGCGGATGAGTACTTCAAGGCCAATGGATATGATGGCACGATCGCATTCGGAAATGGCGGTCAGTGGCAGGCGAACTCTGATTTCCTCAGCTGCCTGGGCGACCGTTATACCGGTAAGGAATGGTTCCAGCACATCATCGATGGCGACGGAGAGGCTTCCTTCACGGATGATACCTTTGTTGCGGCATTGCAGTTCACACAGGATATTTTCCAGAGCGGAATCTTTAATGCGGATTTCAACAGTGTTACCAATGAGGATGCTCGCGAGTACTTCATCGCAGGAGAGTATCCGGCATTTATCGGCGGCAACTGGGATGAGTCCTACATTGCAGCAACGCTGAAGGAAAGTGATGAAGAGGCTTACAACAACATCGGCTTTGCAGTGCTTCCGCAGCCTGCTGATGCAACCGAGGATCCGAAGTCTCAGAATATCGGACTTGGATATGCAATGGCAATCAATTCGAAGGTTGCTGATGATCCGGACAAGCTGGCAGCTTGCATCGATTTCTGCGAATATGTAACAGGACCGGATTTTGCTACCTACGTTGCTGAGAATTATGCACTTGGCGGCCTGACAAAGGTTGCAGATGTTGATCTGTCCGGTTTTGATGAAGTAACGCAGGCGTTCTACAACTATTCCTATGTTGATACAACACCTTGCGAAATTTACGATTCTTATGTAGATTCTGCAGTTTGGTCCGTTTGCAACACCGGACTTCAGGAGCTTATGAACGGCAGCGGTTCTGCAGAGGAGCTGGCAGCAGAGATTCAGGCATCCTATGAGGAAAACTATCTGAAGTAAACGCAGTTTTCGACATCAGCACTCATCTTGATTTTCCACTCGGAAAACCTTGATGCGGCTGAACAGATATAATCTTAGAGACATATGGCAGGGCCTCGCGGAGTTCTCCTCGGGGCCCTGATCATAAGAAGAGTGGGGGTGTCTATGCTAAAAGCGATTAAACCCAAAACGAGTACTGTCGTTGCTCTTTTGATCATCCCGGTTGTCTGGTATGTGTTTTCGGTTTTTTTGCCGCTTCTTACGGCTTTGTTCTACAGCTTTTTTGAATGGAAGGGTGGGCCGAACAAGACCTTTAGCGGCTTGGCTAATTACAGCAAGCTGATATCCGATGCAACTTTCTGGGAGTCGGTATGGCATAATCTTCTGATTGTGTTGGTTTGTATTCTTGGACAGGTGGGTATTGCATTTATCCTGGTGCTGATGGTTCAGTCCAGACTTGCCAAATGTAAAGGGATACACAGAACCTTCGGTTTCTTTCCGAGTACCATTTCAGCCGTTTATATTGGACTGATCTGGACGATGATTTTTGACTACAAAAGAGGAATCCTGAACTGGTTTCTGGAGCAGATCGGACATGCCGATGCTGCAAAGGTGTGGCTGAACGAACCAAGCTTGGTTCTGGGCTGTGTCTGCGTTCCGCTGGTATGGCAGTACATTGGGTACTACATGGTAATTCTGTTTGCGGCCATTGCAGCGGTTGACAGAGAAATCTTTGAAGTGGCGGAGCTGGACGGTGCGAACGCGTTCCAGAGAGCAATCTACATCGTGCTTCCTCTTATTAAGAATATGCTGGTTGTCTGCCTTACGCTTTGCGTTGCCGGCAACATGAAGGTGTTTGATCACATTTACACAATGACGGCAGGCGGGCCGGGAACCTCATCTATGGTTATGGCACTGTATGGCTACAAGGTTTCGTTTGAACAGTCCAACATGGGATATGGCTCCGCAATTTCCGTTGGTATCTTTATCATTAGCTTGGTTGTCATCCAGGGCAGCCGCACTCTTATAGACTTCCTGATGAAGGATAAGGGGGTGGAATAATGGCTAGAACAAGAAGACCCTATACTGCGCCGAAGGTTATTGGATCCAGAACGCCGCTGCAAAAGCTTGGAACCGGCGTTTTGGCTGCAGTCATCAATATCGTACTCTGGGCATTCTCACTTTCCTGTATTTTTCCGCTGATCTGGATGTTCTATTCATCTTTAAAGAAAAAGAGGGAATTCAATGCGGACGTTGTGGGATTGCCGACCAATCCGACGTTCGAGAATTACATCAAGGTACTTACGAACAAGGATTATCACCTCGGGAGCTCTATGCTCAACAGTGTTCGGACTACAGTCCTTTCTGTGCTGCTGATCCTCGTATTTGGCTTTATTATCGGCTATATCCTGGCCAGAATTGATTTTAAGCTGAACCGTCCGCTGTATGCGATTTTCCTGATGGGACTTCTGATTCCTGTGCATTCACTGCTGGTCCCGATTTATGTTGTATTCAATAAGTTTGGACTTGCCAATCAGTGGTTTACGCTGATCATACCGTATGTGGCTTTCGGCATTCCCATTGCTGTGTTTTTGATTGAAAGCTTCATTAAGTCGGTACCGGTGGAGCTGGAAGAGGCTGCGGCCATTGACGGCAGTACGTTTATGAACACGATGGTGAAGATCATACTTCCGGTGACAAAGCCGATTCTGACGACGGTCGCGATCATTCAGTCCTTTAGCTGCTGGAATGAGTTCTCGTTTGCCTTGGTTCTGTGCTCCAGAAACCAAAAGCTCCAGACTGTGCCGCTGGCAATGACGAATTTTAAGGGGCAGTTTGCATCGGATTATCCGAAGATTATGTCCGGAATGCTGATTACGATGCTTCCCATTGTGGTGCTATACTTTGCTTTCTCCAAGAAGATTATTGAAGGCATGGTAACCGGTGCGGTAAAGGGATAAACATCGCCTTGGCGGATCATGGGGGAGTCGCCAAGAAACGGGGGACAGATAGCTACTAAGGAGATGCTGATTTAATCAGCAATTCTCTAAAATATAACCGAAAAGATTGGAAAAGGGACCTCCTGTGCCGGGAGGTCCCTTTTGCGATTACGGATCTTCAGAAAAAGGGCCAGTTAGTTAGGCCAGTTATTTAAAAATCGATGTACTAGGCTGCAAAGAGCCGTCAAATTGGCGGAGGCAGTTCCTTTGTGCCCTTATCGGATGCATGGCATTTTTTGCGATATTCCGAAGGGGATTGTCCGGAAACGGCGCGAAATACGCGATTGAAATGCGTCAGATTTGAAAATCCGGTCAGCGCTGCAACCTCTGTTACGTTTTTGTCGGTTTCCATAAAAAGACGCTTGGCATTCATGATGCGAGTGCGTTGGACGTATTCGATAATGCTCCGATTGGCATATTTGCGGAACTGTCTGCACAGATAATATTCACTGAGAGAAAACCGCTGCGCAAGGTCCGGAATCGTGATTTCTGAGGAATAATTCTCGTGGATATAGCTGATTACATCATTGATGCGGCTTCCGCCGGAGAATTTGCGAACTCTGGTCTGCCGCAGAACCAGGATCAGAATCATATTAAGAAGACTGCGCATTTCTGTCCAATGATAGTCTCCGGGGTTTTCCTGCTCATCGAGCATTTCGTAAATCAGGCGGCGAAGCTCCCGCAGCATATCCTTGGAGGGGCGAAAAAGAGGGTAGGGAGCAGCGGCGGCATCCAGAACATCCTGCGAAAGGACACAGTCCTGTCGAAAATAGATAACGACACGGGAAAATGAAATATTCAGATTGCTGAAGGAATGATGCATGGTGAGCGGCGTAAAGAGCATGAAATCGCCGGAGGTTGTCAGAAACACCTTATCATCAATCATGTGGTAGCGCTCACCGGAATCCAGAAAGTACAGCTCGTAGTATTCGTGAAAATGAGAACGGGACATGTTGTCATTGACGCCGCTGATCAGTTCCAGTGCAATGGGAACACCGGCCTCCATGGCGGCCTGCGCTTTATCGATCATGAGTGGCTCGCTTTCCTTGGATGCTTATTGGCAGTGGAGCCTGCACGAGCAGGCACGGCGGTTTTGACACTTGCCGCTTTTCAACGTGAATTGACTGCTTATAAATCTAACGATAGGGCAAGATATGTAAAAAATCAATAAAATCAATGCAGAATATGTCTAGTTTCCGCTAAGGTTCTTTTCTAAAATTTTACGTCGGTAATGGTTTGGCACCGCGAACGTGCAACAAAAAGGAGAAGGAATATGAAGGTATGCTACAAGGCAGGCGCAGTAACAGCCAGAGAAAACTACTATTCCATCGCAGCGGATGCAGTGGAGATTCGTTTGTGGTTTCTGACGGACGATATTCTTCGTATCCGTGCGGGCTTCGACGGAGATTGGGATGAGGCTTCCTACAGCCTTGTTATGACAGCATGGGAATCCAGAACGGATCACCTTCTGGCTGCAGAACGCCGCAGAGTAGAGACAGCGAACGCGCGGCTTACGGATACAGAGGACAAGGCGGTTATTCAGGGCAGCAAGCTTCGCGTAGAAATTGAGAAGGATCCTTTCCGCATCTGTGTATATGATGCAGAGGGAACGCAGCTCCATGCAGATATTCCGGATCTTGCGTATCGTGAGGATGCAAACAGTCGGCGCTTCCATGCAAGTCAGATTGAGGCGGAGGATTGTTTTTACGGCTTTGGCGAGAAATCCGGAGATATCAATAAGGCAGAAAAGTTTATGAACATGGCGCCGGGGGATGCTATGGGTTACAACCCGGCGGAGACAGATTCTCTTTACAAGCATGTCCCGTTTTACATCAAGCTGCAGGGACAGTCTCAAAAGGCGGTTGGTTATTTTTACCACACAACAGCAGAATGCACGTTTAATATGGGCCGGGAAAAGCGCAACTACTGGCACCGCTACTCTACGTTCTGTGCAGATGCGGGAGATGTGGATCTTTTTCTGATTGCAGGACCTTCTATTAAGGAGGTTGTGAAACGCTATACAGATCTTACGGGAAAATCTGTGCTGCTTCCGAAAGCGGCACTTGGATATCTTGGCTCATCCATGTATTATCCGGAGCTTCCCAAGGACTCCGATGATGCGGTCCTTGAGTTTATCGATACTACAAGAGAAGAGGACATTCCTGCTGACGGATTTCAGCTTTCGTCCGGATATTGCGCAGTCGAGACGGAGGAAGGGATTAAGCGCTGCTCCTTCACATGGAACTATGACCGCTTTAAGAATCCGGCGGACTGGTTTGCGCAGATGAAAAAGAGAGGAATTGTTGTCTCGCCGAACATCAAGCCGGGAATGCTGCTGGTACACCCGCTTCTTCATGAAATGGAAGAAAAGGGCATGTTCGTAAAGGACAGCAGGGAAGACAAGCCGGGCGTTGGAACCTGGTGGGGCGGCAAAGGGTACTTTGTTGATTTCACACGTGAAGAGAACCGGAAAAGTTGGAAGGAGTACGTGACGAACGCGCTTCTGCAGTATGGATGCGAGTCAATCTGGAACGACAACTGTGAGTATGATTCCATGGTTGACAAGGATTGCCGCGTTTCCTTCGAAGGAAAGGGTGGCACCATCGGAAACCTGAAGCCGGTGATGAGCAACCTGATGTGCAAGCTCTCCAACGAAGCGATTGTTGAATACAACAAAGATGTACGTCCGTTCTCAGTTTGCCGTTCCGGACATGCGGGCATTCAGCGGTATGCGCAGGTGTGGGCCGGAGATAACCTGACCTGCTGGGAGGCGTTAAAATACAACATTGCGACCATCCTTGGATCGGGTCTCTCCGGTATGGCCAACACCGGCTGTGATGTGGGGGGATTCTACGGCGTTTCTCCGGAGCCGGAGCTTTTTGTGAGATGGGTGCAGAACGGCGTGTTTATGCCGCGGTTTTCCATTCATTCGACGAATACGGATAACACCGTGACGGAGCCGTGGATGTTCAGCAACATGAAGCAGTACATCAAGGCGGCAATTGATCTGCGGTACCATATGAGTCCGTACCTTTACTCGCTGATGTATCGCGCACATGTAACCGGACTTCCGCTGATGGAGCCGATGTTCATGGCGTTCCAGAATGATACGAACACATGGAAGGAAGGCGTTGATTTCATGTGGGGAGAGAGCCTTCTGGTGGCCAACGTTGTAGAGAAGGGTGCAAAGACCAGAAAGGTATACCTTCCGAAGGCAGAGAATGAAGAAGTCCGCTTTTACGATTTCTGGACGAGACAGGAATATGCGGCCGGGCAGGAAATTGAGCTTCCGGTAGATATTTCCTCCGTGCCGATGTTCGTGAAGTCCGGTGCGATTGTTCCGATGTCATCCAACCGTCTGATGAATCTGATGACGGAGAAGACGACAGGACTGGATATCCTGCTTGCTCCGGATGTGGATTCTCAGTTCACGTTGTACGAGGATGATGGCAGAACAAACGACTATCAAAACGGCCAGTATCTTACGACTCATATTACGGTGACAGCTGGGACCAAGACGGTGGTTTCCTTTGAGAACGAAGGCAATTATGAGACAGCGGTAGAGAACATTTCACTGGATGTCATTCACCGGGAAAAGGCTCCGTTCTATGTACAGCTGGACGGAAGAGAACTGCAGCACTTCCTGCACCGCCGCAAGTTCGAGGAGGCAAAAGAAGGCTGGTATTACAGCCAGCGTCTTAAGTCCGTACAGATTAAATACGAGAATCCGAAGAAGGATCATCAGGTCCTGATCTCATTCGAACAGTTTGATCTGATTGGGATGTGATATATGTTCAGCACATTGCATATCCGCGACGGCGACGGCCGCTTGCGGACGGGCGCAGAGACGGATGTGCAATGCGGCCAAGGCCCGAAGGGCCTCTGGACGGCGGCATCGAGGAAACGCGGAGCAGCAACACAAGTAACTGAGGGAATAGAAGGAGGAGAAACATGATTAAGAAACTAGCAGCAGTGGTTCTGGCCGGAGTGCTGGGACTGTCTGCACTGACTGGCTGCGGATCTGCACAGTCCAGTGCGGCTACAAGTGATACGGCAACGGCGGAAAATCCGCTTGTGCTCACACTTGCCCATGGACTTTCGGAGACCCATACCGTGCACATTGCCATGACGCAGTTTGCAGAAGAGGTAAAGGAAAAGACGGATGGCAGAGTCATCATCAATATTTTCCCGAACGGACAGCTTGGCAGTGAGAATGAAAACCTGGAGCAGCTGCAGGCCGGCGTAATCGCCATGACCAAGGTATCTGCACCGGGACTGGCAACCTACAACGAAGCGTACAATACCTTTGGTCTGCCGTATCTGTTCAATGACACGGAAGATTTCTACAATGTCATGGATTCACAGGAAATGCGCGACTTCTTCCTCTCCACCGGAGATGACGGATTTGTTGTTCTGACCTATTACACATCCGGTGCTCGTTCCTTCTACACCAAGGATAAGGCCATCCGTACACCGGAGGATCTGAAGGGGCTGAAGATTCGCGTGCAGGACATGAAGTCGCAGACGGATATGATGTCAGCTCTTGGCGGAACACCGGTTGCCATGTCCTATGGTGATGTATATACCGCTCTCCAGACCGGCATCATTGATGGAACCGAGAACAATGAGACTGCACTTACCACCGGCAAGCACGGCGAGGTCTGCAAGGTATATTCGCAGGATCAGCACGCAATGATTCCGGATGTCCTTGTTATGAGTGCAAAGGTGTGGGACAGAATTTCTGCAGAGGATCAGCAGGTGATTCTGGAAGCAGCCTATGATTCTACGGACGCGCACAAGCAAATGTGGGATCAGGCGGTAGCGGATGCCATTGAGGAAGCTCAGTCAGAAATGGGCGTTACCTTTGTGACAGATATTGACAAGCAGGCATTCCGTGATGCCACGGCCGGCATGGTGGAAGAGTACCGCAATCAGTATCCCGGGGTAGATAATCTCCTGAATGTTATCGCCGATGTACAGGCAAAGGAGGCGGAATAATGAATAAGGATAATATCAAAAAAACGCTTGGCACCATTAAGCTTTGGATGGACCGCATTCTCTCCATTGCCTGCGCTGTTCTTCTGACATTTATGACATTCCTGGTGCTGTGGCAGGTTTTCACCAGATACGTGCTGAATAGTCCGGCTGCCTTCACGGAGGAACTGGTGAAGTATTCTCTGATCTGGACCGGCTTTATCGGTGCGGCATATGCGTTTACTGCCCGGGAGCATATGTCCTTGACGCTGATTACGGACAAGCTGACAGGAACTCCGCACAAGGTATTGATGACACTGATTGATGTCCTGATTCTGGTGCTGGCTGTTTTTGTTATTGTAATCGGCGGATTTAAGCTTGCTGCCTCTGCAAAGATGGAGTTTTCTGCGCTTTTGGGCGTTCCGAGAAGCGTTGTGTATGGCTGCGCTCCGGTTTCCGGAATTTTCATCATTCTGGCACAGCTCATCAATATTTATGAAGACGTTACCGGTGAGAAGGTAGAACAGGCCGCTGCCGACGCAGAAGGAGGCAACAAATGAGTATTGGAGTAACAACAGCCCTGCTGTTTATTGTATTTGGTATTCTGCTGTTCATGGGAGTTCCGATCTCTGTCAGCATTATTGTGTCCTCCATTGTGACAGCAATGTCCACCCTGTCCTGGGACCAGATCACATTTATCACGATGCAGAAAATGAACTCCGGCGTGGAGAGCTTTTCGCTTTTGGCCATTCCGCTGTTCATCCTGGCCGGCAATATCATGAACAACGGCGGTATTGCAAGACGTTTGATTGCGTTTGCACAGCTTTTCGTTGGTAAAATCCCCGGAAACCTTGCACAGGCGAACATTCTCGGCAATATGCTCTTTGGCGCTTTGTCGGGTTCCTCGGTTGCGGCAGCCTCTGCCATGGGCGGATGCATCAATCCCACCGAGAAGGAGCAGGGCTACGATCCTGCCTTCAGTGCAGCCGCAAATATTGCTTCTGCACCGACAGGACTTCTGATTCCTCCGACATCAGCATTCATCGTATACTCTACGGTTGCAGGCGGTGTATCGATTTCCACTCTGTTCATGGCTGGCTATGTTCCCGGTATTCTCATGGGACTTGGCTGCATGGTTGTGGCGTTCTTCATGGCCAAGAAAGCCGGAATGAAGGCAACCGGCCGTGATAAGAGCAAGAGCATCGGCCGTATCGTATGGGATGCGGTTCCGTCCCTGCTGCTGATCATCATTGTAATCGGCGGTATTGTGTCCGGTATCTTTACGGCAACAGAGGGCGCAGGCATTGCAGTTTTGTATTGCCTTATTCTGTCCGTTATTTATAAGAGCCTGACCTTTAAGAGCTTCATGAAGATCCTGCTGAACTCTGCCAAGACCTCCGGAATCATTCTTTTCCTGATTTCGGCATCCTCTGCGATGAGTTTTGTTATGGCCTATGCAGGAATTCCGACAGCGATCAGCAATGCACTGATGGGCATTTCTGACAACAAGTATGTGATTTTCCTTCTGATGAACATCATCCTCCTGATCGTTGGTATGTTCATGGATATTACACCGGCCATCCTGATCTTTACGCCGATCTTCCTGCCGATCGCACAGAGCCTTGGCATGAGTGATATTCAGTTCGGTGTAATGCTGATCTTCAACATGTGCCTTGGCAACATCACGCCTCCGGTCGGATCGGTTCTGTTCGTTGGCTGCGGCATCGGTGAGGTTTCCATTGAGAAGGTTACACCGAAGCTGATTCCTTATTTTGCAGTTCTGATCGGACTTCTGCTGCTGGTGACCTATATTCCGGCATTGTCTCTTGGAATCCCGACACTGATGGGCCTGATCTAAAAACGTTATTACCGTAAAAACTTTTGAAAGCGCTCTTTCGGGCATTACAGCCTGAAGGAGCGCCTTTTGCGTTGTTATACAGAATTGTAGTTTCATGGAATGATAAACAGTTGCTTTGTGGGAATGATGCACGATATTATGCGGCGATGTTGTGATGCGGTTGCAAGATTTGCACAAAAGAAAGCAATTACTGGAGCATGAAATGGGTTGCGGGCGGAATGGAGGTTTTCTAAAATCAAGCTATCTATTTGGCGCCTCTGGCCAGCCACATCGAGGTTTTCCGAAGGAAAATCGAGATGGGTGCTGAATAATTACTGGAAAATTAGGATGCGACGGGATACAGGAGGGAAAAGGCGATGAAGATTTATGTTGATATTCGAGCAGGGCATGACGGAAATGGCTCGAAGGAAATGCCGTTCCGCAGAATAAATGAGGCGGCCAGGGTGGCTATGCCGGGAGATGAGGTGCTCGTGGCACCCGGAGTGTATCGGGAAAACGTGGTACCGATGCATGCAGGAACAGAGGATGCCCGCATCACCTATCGCAGCAGTGAGCCGCTGGGGGCGGAAATTACCGGAGCGGAGGAGCTAAAGAGCTGGACACACTACGAGGGCGACGTGTGGGTCAGCAGGATTAATAACAGTGTTTTCGGAACCTATAACCCGTATACAACCTACGTGTTCGGTGACTGGTTTTTTGCAAAGAGGGACAAGCATACCGGCTGCGTGTGGCTTAATGATGAAGCGCTGTACGAGGCGGTTACGTTGGAGGAGTGTAAGGCGGGAGAGATTACTGCATACTCCTGGAATCCGGAGGCATCTCGGCGCAAGTGGTACACCGAGCAGGATGAAACGACGAATGAGACTGTTCTGTATGCCAATTTCGGCGGCGCAGATCCGACCCGGGAAAATGTCGAAATTACGGTCCGCAGAGAGTGCTTCCTGCCGCAGCAGAATGGGATCGATTATATTACGGTAACCGGATTCAACATCAATAAGGCCGCGACCACATGGGCTCCGCCGGCCGCCTACCAGGATGGCATGATCGGACCGCATTGGTCGAAGGGCTGGATTATCGAGGATTGTGAGATCTGGGGCAGCAAGTGTGCCGGAATTTCTGTCGGCAAATACTATGACCCGGAGAATGACCATTTCTTTACGGTGCATCATGTAAAAAGTCCGACCCAGATGGAACGTGATGCTGTCTGCCGCGGACAATACCATGGGTGGCTCAAGGAAAAGGTGGGAAGTCATATCATTCGCCGCAATAATATCCATCACTGTGAACAGGGCGGCATCATCGGACGCATGGGCGGTGTGTTCAGCATCATTGAGGATAATCATATCCACCATATCAATAATATGATGGAGCTGGGCGGTGCAGAAATTGCCGGCATTAAGATGCATGCGGCCATTGATGTTATTATGCGCCGCAATCACATTCATCACTGCACCATGGGCATATGGACGGATTGGGAAGCTCAGGGCACGCGGATTACGCAGAATCTGCTGCACGACAATATGCGCCCGTCCTTTGCAAAGCAGCTCAAGGGCGGCATGTGCAGTCAGGATATTTTTGTTGAAGTGGGTCACGGGCCGACATTGATCGATAATAACATCCTTCTTTCAGATGCCTCGCTTCGCATTGCAACACAGGGTGTGGCCATGGTGCACAATCTGATCTGCGGCTCCTTTACAGTGGTTGGCGGCGGAACCGGCTGGCGCTATACGCCGTATCACATGCCGCACCGCACAGAGGTAATGGGCTTTATGACCATTCTGCACGGCGACGATCGTTTCTACAACAATATCTTCTTGCAGAAGTGGCCGTCGGAGGCGTTTTGCATTGAGCATGACAGCAGTGAGGGATTTGATTATGACAACCGTGAGGTTGGCACGCACGTGTTCGATGAATATCCGACCTATGAGGAATGGATTGCGCAGTTTGACATGGATCAGGAAATTCCGGATATGAGCAAGCTGGAGGAAGCGCATTTCGGGCACCTTCCGATCTGGGTGGACGGAAACGCTTATTTTGACGGAGCAAGGAGCTATCAGAAGGAGCAAAATCGTCTGATTGACACGGAGAATGCTGTGTATGCGGATATCGAAGAGCGTGAAGACGGCAGCTGGGTTCTGAAGACGAATGTTTATGATTATCTGAAGGATTTCTCCTGCGGACTGATTCACACGGAGACGCTGGGGAAGGCCTTTGAGCCGGACGAGGCATTTGAAAATCCGGATGGAACTCCCATCACGTTTGACAGCGACTATTTAGGAAGCCATCGCGGCATTCATGTGATCCCTGGACCGTTTGCGAGTGCAGAGGATGCCGGAAAACGCGTATGGTAAGTGGATAAAAGGCCTTTGGGCCACAACGTCATAATACAGTATAGACGCCGGTCGGCGGCAAGGCACTGGGCCTTGCTGCTGGCTGGCGTTTTGTTTGGTGTCCTAAGGAGCTATAAATGCTTCGAGCTTTCTGCGTAGAACCTGGTAATCCTGAAGTCCAAGCTCATAAAGCCGCCGGTTTTCTGCTTCGTCCATGGCAAATGTGCTCATGGGGAGGCTTTTGCTGGGGGCGAACACCAGAGCTTTCCCCTCTGTCTCCAGTTCAAAGACGCGCTCAAAGCTTTTGGCATAGTTGAGATGCCGCTTGTTGAGCAGCTCTATGATCTTAGGATAGGAGTGGCACAAAACGGAGTAAACACCGCGGAAGCCCTCCGGCTTTTTGACATAGCTCCGGGGTTTCGACAGAATGACTACCAGGCGATCACACCCCTGGGACAGTGCACGGCCGGTCGGGATGGAATCAGAGACACCGCCGTCGTAATAAGGAATACCGTCAATCATGCGGGGGCGACAGGCGGCCGGGAGAGCACAGCTGGCCTTGATGATCTGGTAATCATCATGCCGTACCTCACTTTTATCAAAATAACGAGGCAGTCCGGTCAGTGCATTTGTTGCAACAATTTCGTATTGTGCCGGATTTGCGAGTACGCCGGGCCAGTTCAGGGGATCTGCACCGGTGCTGTTGGTCAGTGTACTGTAAATATAGTCCAGTCCGAACAAATCGCCGGTCTTTAGGAGACTGGCGGGGCCAAAATAATTTTTCTCATGAATGTGATCGGTGTAGAACCGGATGTTTCGCCCACGCTGCCCGCCGAGGTAGGACGCAGCGTTGGCGCTTCCGGCGGATACGCCGATCACATAATCAAATTGAATCCCATCGTCCAGGAAACGATCCAGCACTGCGGCGC
>CAVFRZ010000023.1:0-17100 GCA_963624875.1 Anaerovibrio sp. | reverse complement strand
ATCGGACAGGGCAATGCCAGCTATACCACGGTCGGACTTGCACGCTATGCAACCACCATTGCCAACAGCGGTACCTGCTATAACCTGACGCTGATCAGCAAAACACAGTCCTCAGACGGATCTGGTGCAGAGTCGAATTCCGCCCAGATCCGCAATGTGATACAGATGGATCCCGTCTTCTGGAATGCCATTCATTCCGGCATGCGCGGTGTTGTACAGAATATGACCTTTTTTCAGGAGCTTTCCGTGACGGCAGCCGGCAAAACCGGTACCGCGCAGGAAGCCGAGGATAAGCCTAACCACGCACTTTTTATCGGCTATGCACCGTACGAGAATCCGCGAATCGCGATTGCCACCCGCGTTGCCAACGGCTATACCTCTTCCTACGCAGCACAGATTACAGAAGCTGTTTTGGAATACTATTTTGGTGACAAGACGTTGGATGAGATCTTAAACTCCTCTATGGATACAGGAAGCAGTATTTCAGACTGATAGAATTCATGAAACGACATCGCTTATTTCAGACATTTGATCTTAGGCATCTGGATTTTCTTCTGGTTGGCCTGATCATTATATTGAACAGCATCGGCATCGCTGCCATTGGTTCGGCCAAGCACGATCTGCAGAGCAAGCAGGTTTACGGCATGCTGCTCGGACTTGCTGTCATGCTTTTTCTGTCATCTTTTGATTACAAAAGGGTGATTCAGTTCCATTGGGTTTACTATGCTGTGACCGTCCTTCTTCTGGGATTGGTATTTACTCCGCTGGGCGTAAACCGTGACGATGCGACCCGATGGATCAACGTCGGCGTAACCATTCAGCCGTCTGAGTTCTCCAAAATTCTATTGATTTTGTTTTATGCAAAGTTTATCATGACGTATAAGGTCAGAATGAAGAAGGTAATGTGGGTTACGGCGTCCATCGTGCTTGCACTGCCGCCGGTGCTCCTTATTTACAAGGAGCCGGACCTGTCCACAACGATTATGGTGTGTCTGATCATCGCTGCCATCTTGTTTGTATGCGGACTCAGCTACCGGATTGTCGGCGTCATTTTAGTGGTGACAATACCTTCTGTCATTTTGTTTATCAACTTCGTCATTCAGGATGGTTCAACCCTTCTGAGTGACTATCAAAGAGGCCGAATTCTCGCCTGGCTGCATCCGGAGGACTATGCAGATACCATTGCATATCAGACCATGAATTCCATCATGGCCATTGGTTCCGGACAGCTCATGGGAAAAGGCTACAACACGAATGAAATCAGCTCCCTTCTGAACAGCGGATACATCAGTGAGTCACAGACGGATTTTATCTTCACTGTAATCGGAGAGGAGTTTGGTTTTATAGGGAGCAGCATTGTTGTTATTCTGCTTCTTCTCATAACACTTCGCATCTATTCAATTGCGAGGTCAGCCAAGGACACTGCCGGAGCTGTCATAGCTGCAGGGGTGGGGACCTGGATCGGATTTCAGGGATTTCTTAACATCGGCGTTACAACAGGCGTTCTGCCGAATACGGGAATTCCTCTTCCGTTCGTAAGCTATGGCCTGACGAGTCTGGTCAGTCTGTATATCGGAGTCGGCTTTGTCTTAAATGTGCGAATGCAGAACATGCAGAGGACAGCAAAAGGCGAAGGTATTCACTTTGGGGGTATGACATGAACATTGCATTGATTGCGCATGATGCCAAAAAGAAATTGATGCAGAATTTCTGCATCGCCTACCGCGGCATTTTAGGCCGCCATGAGCTCTATGCGACCGGTACGACAGGACGACTGGTCGAAGAGGTCACCAATCTTACTATCCACAAGCTCTTAGCCGGACATCTGGGCGGTGAGCAGCAGATTGGTGCTCAGATTGAGAATAACGAAATTGATCTCGTTATTTTCCTGCGGGATCCTTTCAGTGACAGCAAGAAGCACGAGCCGGATGTCAATAACATCGTTCGGCTGTGTGACATTCACAACATTCCGCTGGCAACAAATCTCGCTACCGCAGAGCTTCTGGTGAAGTCCCTTGACCGAGGCGATCTGGAATGGCGTGAGATGTACAAGTGACCGGTTATTTAAGAAAATGCTGATTAAAGCGGTTTCCGTTTCGTATGAGGCCGCGATCGGGTCGGAACTATATTTGACGAAAGGCAGCAGCAAAAGCGATATGATTCATTGGCTTGCAGATTATACATGCACGGCCGTAGAGCGAAAAAAGAAGGAACGAGGGGGTGGCAGGAAACGTTTTGTGCCGCTCCTTTTTTTACTTTGCATATCTTTCTCCATGGAAGGATGTGGCAGCAAGGTGACACTTTCCTTCCAGGACAATGCCGGCTACAGCAATTTTAATTTCATGACAAGCAGCTCCGGCTCTGCAGAGGTTGCTCCCGCATTTGCTTCCGAAATCTGTGTGGCAGAGGGGGATGTATCTACAGAGAGCATAGACAGCATTGCAGAGACCACCTGTGCTGCATTGTTCGATCTCAATGGCAGACAGACGCTGTTTGCAAAGGATATTTTTGAACGCGTGTATCCTGCGAGCCTTACCAAAATCATGACAGCCCTGGTTGCCCTGGAGAATGCGGAATTGGACACCGTGCTTACCGCCTCCACCAATGTCTATATGACCGATGCCGATGCGCAAAGGGCCGGGCTGGAAGAGGGCGATACCATGACGCTGGACCAAGCACTTCACCTTCTCCTGATTCATTCAGACAACGATGTTGCCGTAATGATCGCGGAAAATATCGGCGGCTCCACGGAAAACTTCATTCAGATGATGAATGAGGAGGCGATGTCCCTCGGCGCGACCAAGACCAATTTCATCAATTCCAACGGCTTGACGGATCAGAATCACTATACCAGTGTATATGACATGTACCTGATTTTTAATGAGGCCATGCAGTTTCAGTCCTTCCAGGAAATCATCGCCATGTCGACCTACACCACGGTATATCACGACAGGAGCGGCGCGAATAAGGAGATTACCGTAAACTCTACCAACTCCTATAATATGGACTATGTAAAGCCGCCTACCGGCGTCACCGTGATCGGAGGCAAGACCGGAACCACCACAGCGGCCGGCCACAACCTGATTCTGTATGTGCGGGATTCCTCCGGTAATCCTTATATTGCTGTTGTCATGAAGGCTCTTGATAACGATGCCTGCTACCAGACGATGAATGATCTTTTGGATCTGATTGAATGAGAGCGGTTGTTTTTCCCCTTGCATTTTTGTATAATAAGCGAAACGAATTCCTTTTGCATTCGTTACAAAAATATTAGTCCAGGAGGGCAAATCCAATGGTTCAACTTATCGTAGGCAAAAAGGGCAAAGGAAAGACGAAGTGCTTATTGGATAAAGTAAATACGGAAGTAAAAGATGTGCTCGGCAATGTTGTTTATCTTGACAAGAGCACCCAGCACATGTTCGAACTTAACAACAAGATTCGTCTGATCTGTGTGCCGGATTACAGCGTAGACAATTCAGATCAGTTCCTTGGCTTCGTCAGCGGAATTCTCTCTCAGGATCACGACCTGCAGCAGATGTATTTTGACAGCTTCCTTGATATCGCACACCTGCGCGATGCTGATATCAGCGGCGTCGTTGAGAAGCTCCAGAAGCTCAGCGAGCAGTTCAAGGTTGATTTCGTACTCAGCGTTTCCATGGATGAGGCAGAGCTTCCGGAAATTGCCAAGCCGTTGATTGCCGTTTCTCTGTAAACCGACAGTTCATTGTATAGTACTTCCGAAAGCCTTGGGACGTTGTTTCCAAGGCTTTCATTGTGAATGGGGTAATTCTTTTTGACCGATCACCGCAGCCGAAATTCGAATACTGGTGCCCGCAACGGACGAAATGCGCAGGGAAGGACGCCTTCCGGCCAGAAGGCTCGCACGGGGAAGCGCTCGAACGCCAGAGCCTATGATCAGCGGCTGGCCGGAAGGGGCTACGCGTCATCCAAGGCGACGCAGGATCCCGGAAGGGGAAACGGGGGCAATGGATCCGGCCGTGTTATTCAGTATCAAAAGCCGGTTAATCTTAATTTCGGCATCATTATTATGGCGGTAATCCTGATCTACACCGCCTATTCTCTGATTCGCTATGTCACTGCCAAGCATGTAGTTGCCTATGAGGTCCGTACAGGTTCGCTGGCGTCGGACCGTATTTATCAGGGACTCGCCCTTCGCAGCGAAACTGTGGTTGGAAGCGAGTACTCCGGTTATATCAATTACTATTCCCCGGAGACGGAACGCCTTGGCTGCGGTGCGCTCGCATATACCGTGGATGAATCCGGCCAGGTACAGTCCTATCTGGCCCAGAATGCCACAGAGAACAACATCCTCTCGGACAGCGATTATCAGTCAATTGCAGCCGACATTTCTTCCTTTGAGGACAGCTTTTCTGCTACGAATTTCGGACAGGTATACACCTTCAAATCGTCTCTTTCCGCCTCGATTCAGAAGATGACCAACAGCAGCATTCTTAAGGATCTTTCTTCGACCTCCGCCTCCTCTCTGCACTACTGCAATACGACAGATACCGGAGATATTGTCTACAGTGTGGACGGATACGAGGGAAAGACCTTTCAGGACCTGGTGATCAGCGATTTTGATACCTCCAATTATGAGAAAACCGACCTGGCAAACGGTGATCTGGTTGTGGAGGGAGATCCCGCCTACAAGCTGGAAACCTCGGAGGACTGGAGCATTGCCATCCAGGTTTCTTCGCAGGAAGAAGCGGATTATTTCACCGAAGAGGGCGTCGTTGAGGTCCGCTTTCTAAAGAATCAATACGAATCCTGGGCGACCGTAGGAGAGGTCCGCAAGCTGGATGAAGAGCACTTCCTTGTGGAACTCACCTTCACCAATTCGATGATCACCTTTTGCACAGACCGTTTCCTTACGATTGAGGTGCTGAATGATTCACAGACTGGGCTGAAGGTTCCCAAAACAGCTCTTATTGATGATACCTTCTATGTCGTTTCCAAGGACTATATTACAGAAGGTATGGGGACTGGCGGATCCGGGAGCGGTGTGCTGCGCCAGATTGTTGATGCCGACGGAGAGAAGAGCACTGAATTTATATCCGTGACTCCCTACACCAAGGAAGACGATGACGATAATTATTATCTAAGTCAGGACACCCTCTCAGACGGCGATGTTCTGGTGAAGCCGAATTCCTCGGAGACGCTGACGCTCTCATCCGGCATGACCGACACGCTGACGGGTGTTTATAACATTAATAAGGGATATGCCGATTTCTGCCAGGTGACCAAAATTGCAGAAAATGATGACTATGCCATCGTTGAGGCAAATTCCACCTACGGCCTCCGGGAATATGACTATATTGTGTTGAATGCCGATGCAACCTCGCCGGATGAATTTTTGTACGAATAAGCGGCAGAAGGTGTCATCGGGCAATTCTCGAGTATTAATTTGAGGTGCAAGGCTTAATAACGTGCATTTTTACATTGACATGTCTTCGTTTTCATTCAATAATAACAAAGTATGGAATCTTGAAAATGAATAGACGATCTCACATGGGAGAGATAATATGGGTATTTTTGACAATCTGACTAGCCGTTTCGTTTCTGGTGACGAGGACGATTACGATCCGGAGTTGGATGATTACGAAGATCAGGATGAGGATGAGCCCAGAGGAAAGGGCATTTTTGGCCGCGGCAAGCGGCGCAATGACCCGGATGACGATGAGGACGAGGATGAGGTTTATGATCGTCCGCAGCGTTCCAACAACCGCACCTCCATTCGTCCTGCGGGCAATCAGGGCGGAGGACGTTCCGGTGGTGCACAGGTTGTTCCGATGCGTCCGAATATGAATCCGGGAAAGTCTCAGCAGGTCCGTGTGATCAAGCCGAGTTCCTTTGATCATGCACGTCAGATCACGGATACGCTGCTTGCTCATCGAATTGTAATGCTGAATTTGGAAGGCTTGGATGTCAACACCGCACAGAGGATTGTGGACTTTGCGTCCGGTTCCTGCTACGCTCTTCACGGCAACTTCATGCGGATTTCGCAGTATATTATTGTGATTACGCCGGAAGATGTTGATATTGCCGGTGACATTGCAGGCGGACGTCCCAATGCTGTATCCGGAATCCTCGCCAGCGCAGCTGCCTCACAGGGCAGTATGAATGGCATGGGAGGCATGAATGGTATGGGCGGCGCTGCAGGCGGAATGAATAACGGCAGCTCCAATCCGTTTATCAACAACACCATGAACATGGGAAGCGCTTATTAGCAGCACTGGTACGGCTGAACCCGGCAGAACGCATACGCGTGTAACGGCATACATTCGGCAGATATACAAGGAAATGACCGATCATCCATGACAGATATCAGCGCACCAACACCTGTGTTGGTGCGCTTTCCTGTCTTAGAGCCAACAGGTTCGCACCTTTCAATGACGGTTTCCGCAGAAGAGAGTGTGACCTACATCCAGGAGAATTATCCATGAGTAAAAACATGAACCGCCTGTCCGTTCATAAGGACGGACACCCTTGCTATGACATTCTTTACAGCACCGACTCCGCACAGTTCCAAAGAGAGCTCCTGCGCCTTGGTTTCGAAGGACGCCGGTTCTGCATTGTAACGGATACCTCTGTAGCCGCGCTGTATGCGCAGAAGATCGCAGAGCTGTTCGATGCAAAGCCTCTGGTATACGCGATCCCTGCCGGAGAAGAGAATAAGACGCTGGATCAGATTCGAAGCCTCTTGGGCTTTCTTGTTGAGAATCACTTCGACAGAAGCTGCGCCCTTGCTGCTCTTGGCGGCGGTGTAGTCGGGGATATGACCGGATTCGCCGCAGCGATTTACATGCGCGGCATCGATTTTATCCAGATCCCGACTACGCTTCTGGCACAGGCGGATTCTTCCATCGGGGGCAAAACCGGCGTGGACTTCGATGGATATAAGAACATGGTCGGTGCATTTAAAATGCCGCGCCTTGTCTGGGAGAATCCAGATTTTCTGCAGACGCTGGACGGGCGGCAGTTTGCCTCCGGTTTTGCAGAGATTATGAAAAGCGCATTGATAAAAGACAGCGAGTTTTATGTATGGCTGATTGACCACATTGTGGAAATCACAGATCGAGATCCTGCTGTGTTGTCTGAAATGCTCTATCGCAGCAATGAAATCAAAAAGGCCGTGGTTGAAGCGGATCCTTATGAAAAGGGCGACCGCATGCTGCTGAACTTCGGCCATACCATCGGCCACGCCATCGAAAAGCACCTGAATTTTGAAATGACGCACGGAGAATGTGTTGCACTGGGGTGTGTGGCTGCTGCATACATCTCTTATCAGCGCAAGTACCTTTCCTGGGAGGAATATTATGAAGTGCGCGACATGTTCGTCCCGTTTGGCCTGCCGATTTCTCTGGAATCCGTCGATGCCGAGGCGGTGCTGGCACTCACAAAATCCGACAAGAAGGTGCAAAACGGTGCTCTGCGCTTTATTCTGCTGCATTCCATCGGTGATGCCTATGTGGATACGACAGTAACCGACGAGGAGCTTCTGGCTGGTATCCGTGAGCTTGATTTTTCTGCCAAAACCGGAGAGGGAGCATAATGCTAAATAACGATTCATCAACACACAGCGAACCATCCGACCGCAGGGAAAGGCGAATTCTGCCAGCCGCTTTCATATCCGCTGCAGCCTGGCTTCTCCTGATTGCACTGGATTTATGGACAAAGTCGCTGGCACAGAATTATCTTTGCGGAAATGAGCCGATTGAGCTGATTCCCGGCGCTTTGGAGCTGTATTATCTGCAGAATACCGGAGCTGCCTTCAGCCTGCTGGAAAATGCACAATGGCTTTTTATACTGATTGCCGCCGTCGTCACGGTGCTGATCGGTGCTGCTTTGGTCCGCGTTCCGAAAACGCGGCGTTACCTTCCGCTTGCCGTTTCTCTTCTGTTTATCAGCTCCGGTGCCGTAGGAAATCTTGTGGACCGGATTCGGCTGGGATATGTCCGTGATTTTATTTATATCTCACTGATTCATTTCCCGGTTTTCAATGTTGCGGATATGTATGTCACCATCGCAACGGCAGCACTGGTTTTGCTCGTACTTTTTTACTATAAGGATGAGGACTTTGCGTTCCTGCATGCCAAAGGATAAACCCCGTCTATGAATACAGATTCTTTCATTGTAGGAGAAGAAGAGGAAGGCCTTCGGCTTGATAAGCTCCTTGCAACGCAGATACCGGACCGTTCCCGCAGCTACCTGCAGGGCCTTTTAAAGGACGGACATGTCCTCGTGAACGGTAAAAGCGCCAAGGCATCCTTAAAGGTCAGGGAGAAGGATCTTGTCACCTTTTCCATCCCGGAGCAGGTCCTGCCGGATATCCTGCCGGAGAAGATTCCACTGGATATCCTTTATGAGGACAACGATGTCCTTGTCGTGAATAAACCTAAGGGAATGGTCGTTCATCCAGCGCCTGGACATTACAGCGGCACGTTGGTGAATGCGATCATGTATCATTGCAAGGATTCCCTTTCCGGCATTAACGGAGTCCTTCGTCCCGGAATTGTCCATCGGATTGACCGGGATACCACCGGATCCCTTTTGATCTGCAAAAATGACCTGGCACATCAAAGCATTGCGCAGCAGCTGAAGGACCACACCATCGTACGCCGCTATGCGGCGATCTGCTACGGCGTTCTGCCCAAGGATGAAATGATAATCCAGGGAGACATCGGACGAGACCGTAATAATCGCCAGAAAATGGCCGTTGTCCCAACCGGAACCGGAAAGCATGCTGTAACCCACGTCAAAGTACTGCAACGATTCGATAAATATACCTACGTTGAATGCCGATTGGAGACCGGCCGAACTCACCAGATCCGTGTGCATATGGCCAGCATTGGGTATCCGCTGCTCGGAGATGATGTCTATGCCGGCTCAAGGACATCGCCTTTTCGGCTGGAGGGGCAGTGCCTTCATGCCAGAATACTGGGCTTTATGCATCCGGTAAGCGGCGAGTATATTGAAACCGATGCGCCGCTTCCGGAGTATTTTCAACACTTGCTGGAGATACTGTAGCCGTATATTTGTCTTCCTGCGCTCAGAAAAGCTCAATATGGCAGGTAAGAAGTTCTTGTCCATCCCCGGTTTGCTAATTTCAAGCAAATGCGTGCAAATTTCGTAAAATCTTACTATAATAAGACTAATGAAATCGATCAAGGTCATAGAAGCAACGGTATCGCAGTGACCGGACGGGACGTAAGGAGGCAATATGAATACAATCATTACAATTGGAAGACAATTTGGATCTGGCGGAAGAGAAATCGGTGAGAAGGTTGCCGCACACTACGGCATTAAGTATTACGACAAGGAGCTGATTGCTCATGTAGCCGGCAACAGTGGTTTTTGCAAGGAAATGATTGAGCAGCACGATGAACGCGCCACGAACTCCTTCCTGTACAATCTTGTAATGGATACCTATTCGTTCGGCTATAATGCATCCAGTTTTGTCGATATGCCGATCAGCCAGAAGGTGTTTCTGGCACAGTTTGATACGATTAAGAAGCTGGCCGACGAGGGTCCTGCAGTATTTATCGGACGCTGTGCAGATAATGCACTGGCCGAGCGCGACAATGTCATCAACATCTTTATTCATGCCGATGAGGACAGCCGTATTGACGAAATCATGCGTCGTTACCCGGACATCAATACACGTCAGAAGGGACGCGACTTCATGAACAAGAAGGACAAGCAGCGTCAGAGCTATTATAACTATTATTCCAGCCACAAATGGGGCCGTGCTGACACCTACGATTTCTCCATCAATTCCGCGCTTCTTGGCATTGACGGTGCGGTCAATCTGATCTGTCAGATGGTGGATGATTTCGAGGCTGCAAGGGCGAATAAAGAAAAAGCCGAATAATGAGCTGTTGAGCTGTTTTTAAAGCTTTGTAATTGTTTAGAATTTAAAAAACAGGTATACCTATGATGATTGTAGGTATACCTGTTTTCTTTACCCCAAAGATAACTATTCAGTAAATAAGAGATCCGACCAGCTCGTTGACATTTTGACTGTGTGGTGAAAAAAGGCTTTAGAACGAGGTGACCAAACAATCAAAATGTCAATTAACAATGAAGCGGTGTGAGAGCGGCATCCAACTATTCGCAAAATGCAGCTTTTACGAATAGTTGGACGCAAATCAACCAAGATCCGCCAATTTCTCCCTTCACTATAAAATTGGCCAACTCTATGCCTGACGCATTATCTCATACATATCCCAGCTCCTCCGAGTCCAGAACGATTGTAAACGGCCCATCATTGAGCAGCTCCACCTTCATATCGGCACCGAACTGGCCGCATTGGACCACAGGAACCTTCTGACGGCAGGCATCGATCATGTACTCATACAGTGCATTTGCCATGTCCGGTTTTCCGGCACGAATAAAGGAAGGGCGATTGCCGTGATGACAATCGGCATACAGTGTGAACTGGGACACCAAAAGAAGCTCTCCCTGAACCACATCCAGATTGCAGTTCGTCTTGCCGTTCGCATCCTCAAAGATACGAAGACCGATCAGCTTGGCGATCATTCGATCCGCAACCGCTTCAGAATCAGAATCCTCGATGCCGATCAGGACCAGCAGGCCCTTTCCGATTTGACCAATTACCTGTTCATCCACGGTTACCGATGCATGCTGCACCCGCTGAATCACAAATCGCAAACCAAAATCCTCCCGTACAGTAACATTCAGAGCCACATTCGCGAAACTGACAGTTCGCGGCGTAAACTATTCGTTAAATGTCTGCAATTATTCAGAGCCAAGCAAAATTTCAGTAACTAATCAGGCGTGAAATGCTTGCATATCCTTATCGCAGCTTGTGCTCTTCATCCAGATCCGCCGAATCAATCACACGATCCTTATAATAATACATCTGATCCTCTTCGCCAATCTCCCGAATTACTTTACATGGATTACCTGCCGCAATCCGTTCCCTCATTGTCATATCAGTTTTCCTCCTTGGCACAAATTTCCGGCATATATTAAAAAAGGACAGCTTTCCGGCTATCCCGATTTTCGTGCCGTCAGCCATTGGCATGATGACCTTGAATTTATTCTGATTGTAGATCAATCCGTCCGTTCCATGGCAAAGTGCCATCCTCCGGGATTTTGGATTTCTTTATGAAGACAATGCAGATGCTCTGCAGCCCTTTAAAATTCTGGAAAAAACAGTCCATATCTTCCGCCTGCTCTCGGAAAATATGGACTGCTCCGCAAACCAATATGAAAATCAGGAAGAGACCTATTTAAACAGATACCGTTTGGAAAAGCAGTTCACCTTCTTCAAAATACAGCAATGTCCGTCACCGACATTGCCTATAGCTGCGGCTTTTCTAAAAGCAGCTACTTCTGTGAGCTGTTCCGCAAATACTACAATACAACGCCCGGGATGCTCCGCAGAGACACCGCGGCGAATACGGCACAGCGTCCTTCATAGAGCGCTGACAATCACCCGGCAGCAGATTCCTGCAAATCCCGGAATCCGTATCGTCAACCGCCGCCTTGACGCCCGGCCGGCATCACCTTCATTTCTTCCCGGCATTCTTCGTATCATTCGAAGATGTCTTCTTCCGGGCAAGCTTCTCCATATCGATTCCGAGCGCTCTGGCCCAGGAGCTGCTCTCCTTGCGGTTAGCATAGTAAGCCGTTGCGGTTTCATCACCAACCTTCCGTTCTATGCCATTTTCATAGTAGGCAACATCCTGCATGTGCTCCGATTCGGTCGTTTTGCCGCGCCTGCGAAGCCAGTGGTTCACCAGTCTGGTCACAATCGTATAGAATACCGCGAACAGCGGCACACCGATCACCCAGCCGGGCACGCCCCAAAGGCCGCCGAACAGCATGATCGCAAAGATCACCCAGAAGTTGGACAGGCCTGTCGAATCACCCAGAATCTTCGGTCCCAGGATGTATCCGTCAAAGGTCTGCAGGATCAGACACAGTATGACAAACCAAAGTGCATCCAGCGGATTGATCATGAATACAATGAGTCCGCCGACCACGGCGCCGATGAACGGCCCGAAGAATGGGATTACATTGGTGAAACCAACGATGAAGGATGCCAGCACAGGGAACGGCGTGTGTGTAACCAGACTGGTTGCAATAAAGCACAGAATACCGATGATAAAGGAGTCCAGAATCTTGCCGGTAATAAAGCCCACGAACGTATGGTTAATATAACGGCAGCCTCCGACAATCTCATTGCCCCATCTCTCACTAAACAGAGCATAGGCAATCTTCTTCCCCTGCCCGCAAAGAGTATCCTTAGTATACAGCAGATAGATGGATACGATAATGCCGATGATAAAGTTAAAAATGCCCTTTCCAAAGGAAACCGCCTGGCTCGCAACCAGCTGCAGCACATCCGTGATATTGGCTGCGATATTGTTGTTGTAGAAGCTTTCCAGTGCATTCTCGGCCTGAACAACCATGGCACCGGCCTGATCGCCCAGCTCCGGGTTGCTCTGCGAAACCTGATCCAGGAAGTTCAGTACATTCTGCTCATACACAGACAGATTCACGAAGATCGTCCGGATGCTGTTCACCAGCTGCGGCAGAACAATGGCCAGCATGGCCGCCAGAATAGCCACAAAGAACGCAATGGTTGCCGCAACAGAGATCTTCCGCATCTGCAGACGCTTCTTCTTCTGATCGTCTTTCCAGACATCAATGCCGCGGTGCAGGTAGATCGGCGCGAGAAGCTTTGTCTCAATAAACTTCATCACCGGATTCAGGATGAACGCGATGATGATGCCGAACAGAATGGCCTCCAGGCTTCCCATAATGTTATTGAAGGCCTGCAGGAACGTTTTCCCGTTGTACAGCATATACGTGAAGACAACACAGGCGACAAAGGTCAGAAACGCCGTGATTCCCCAGGTAACCTGTGTGCGTGTCGGCCGATATTTCATATCAAGCATCTCCTTTTAGTATAAGTTCCAAAAACATGTCTCCGTTCATCCAATCGAATTACGAGTATGCCTTTGGCCTGCCGCCGGCAAAGCTGACGTACCTCACAAGTATAACACACCACTCCGCAGCCACTTCATTAAGATTCCGTAAAAGTACTCACCCTTTCAGTTCATGCCCCCTCTCTTGGCGCCGGGTAACTCTGCACAGTCCGGTTGCCAAAAAACTTACCGATCGAACGCGCACAAACCGACAAAAGAAAGTCACGCGTTGCATTGACTTTCCATTTTGGCTTTTCCATAATAAAATCAACTGTTCAGAGCCAATCAAAATTTCATAAATCAGACATGAGATGCATCCGTTTTCAAGGTTTATTTTGAAATTTAATTTGGCGAGAACGCCATATTCGCAAAACCATTAATGGTAATTGCATAGGAGGAAAACATATGCTGTACATTGGTGTTGATCTTGGTACCTCTGCTGTAAAGCTCCTTCTTATGAAGGAGGATGGCAAGATCGAGAACATTGTTTCGAAGGAATATCCGCTCTTCTTCCCGCACCCGGGCTGGTCCGAGCAAAAGCCCGAGGACTGGATGAGTGCCGTAAAGGAAGGCATCAAGGAGCTGGTACAGGGGTTTGATGCAAGTCAGGTAGCAGGCATCGGTGCCGGCGGACAGATGCACGGTCTGGTCGCTCTGGATGCGGATGACAACGTTCTGCGCCCGGCTATTCTCTGGAACGACGGACGTACGCAGGAAGAGACAGACTACCTGAATACAGTGATCGGCAAGGAAAAGCTTACCGAATACACCGGGAACATTGCGTTTGCCGGCTTCACGGCTCCCAAGATTCTCTGGATGAAGAAAAACGAGCCGGAGCTTTTTTCCAAGATTGCAAAGATCATGCTGCCGAAGGACTACATCAATTACATGCTCTCCGGCGTCAACTGCACGGATTACTCCGATGCATCCGGCATGCTGCTTCTGGATGTAAAGAACAAGTGCTGGAGCAAGCCTATGCTGGAGATCTGCGGCATTACCGAGGATATGATGCCGAAGCTCTACGAGTCCTATGAGGCTGTCGGAACCTTGAAGCCGGAAATTGCCGCCGAGCTTGGCCTTCCTGCCAGCGTTAAGGTTGTAGCCGGTGCAGGCGACAATGCTGCCGCAGCGATCGGAACAGCAACCGTAGGAAACGGTGCCTGCAACATCTCCCTCGGAACATCCGGAACCATCTTCATCTCTTCCGACACCTTCCGTGTTGACAGCGGAAATGCATTGCACGCCTTCGACCATGCAGACGGCGGCTATCACCTTATGGGTTGCATGCTCTCCGCAGCCTCCTGCAACAAGTGGTTCATGGATGAAATCATCCGCACCAAGGACTATCCGGCAGAGCAGAAGGGCATTACCGAGGATAAGCTCGGCAATAACCATGTATACTACCTTCCTTACCTTATGGGTGAGCGTGCACCGCACAACGATCCCGCAGCACGCAGCTGCTTTATCGGCATGACCATGGACACCACCCGTGAGGATATGACACAGGCTGTTCTGGAGGGCGTAGCCTTCGGTATCCGCGATTCCCTGGAAGCAGCTAAGAAGCTCGGCATCGAAATCAAGTCCAGCATGATCTGCGGCGGCGGAGCGAAGAGCCCTCTCTGGAAGACCATCTTCGCAAACGTCCTGAATCTGGAGCTGACAACACCGGAAACCGAGCAGGGCCCCGGCTACGGCGGAGCAATTCTCGCAGCCGTTGCCTGCGGCGAATATGCAACCGTAAAGGATGCAGTAGATAAGCTCGTAAAGACCACTGACAAGGTATCTCCCACTCCGGAGCTTGCTGCCAAGTACGAGAAAAAATATCAGGCTTATCGCCAGCTGTATCCGGCGCTGAAGCCCATATTCCCGGAGCTGTAATCATTTAAGATCCGCGACGCTCTGCTCCAATTGTAAACAGACAGTCCCCGATGCACTGTGATGCATCGGGGACTTTTTCATGAATAATTTGGAGATGCCAGGGCCCAAGGTCCAAAACTCCGATAAGGGCTTGCACTTGTGAAGAGTTTAGACCTTGGGACCCGTCAAAGCATGAGTAAGCGGCTATTTTTCGTAGAAAGTGAGCGGATTACGAATGTTTCAAGGATTGCAGGCTAGCATTGTAGATCGGCGTATCTGTCATTCTTGACCGCTTGAGTCGATAGGATCCGCCTGGTCAAAGGGTTGACTAAATAAGTAAAAATATTTGACCAAGTTGGTCAAATGCATTTTCGTACATCTCCTACTGCAAAATAATCCGAATTTCGGCTATGATAGTGGGTGCTGTGAGAATGCTACATGAGTAGAAAAAGGAATAGATGATTGATCCGTTTTACAAGCCGTGCGAAAGGAGAAACGCATATATGGCATATAATCTGGAAGAAGCCAGAAATCTTGTAATTAAGGCAGGAATGGAGCTTCTGCATTCCGGTTTGATTGCAAGAACCTGGGGCAATATCAGCGCAAGAATCAGCGACACGCAGTTCGTGATTACACCTAGCGGACGTGCCTACGAGGACTTAACACCGGAGCAAATCGTTATTACCAATATAGAAGATTGCAGTTACGAAGGCGAAATTAAGCCATCCAGTGAGAAATGGATTCACGCCGACGCCTATCGGCTGCGTCCGGATGTCAACTTCGTCATTCACACGCATCAGAATTACGCTTCTGCTCTTAGTATTTTAGGCGAACCCATTGCGAATATCCCGGAAGCACAGAATATGCGTCAGCTTCTGGGCCCGACGGTTCCGACGGCCGGCTATGGATTAAACGGCTCCAAGGAGCTGAGTGACAATGTAATTGATGCCATTTCCGGCTATCCCGCGTCCCACGCTCTGCTGCTGGCCAACCACGGTGCCGAATGTATGGGGACCGATTATCAGAATGCTTTTGATATTGCCCATGCACTGGAAACCATCTCCAGAGCGCGCTGCCGCGAGCTGCTCCGCTCCAGCATTGCCTATCAGATGATCTTGCCGTCCGAAGAGGAAATGAACCAGGAAGATGCGCAGGGAAGTGATCTGCATTCCTACTATGAATTCACAGCACATGAGCCATCCGGCGCCAATGCCGGCAGCGCTGCTAAGATAGACGCCTTTGCCGCCCTCTCCCGCGCTCCGTTTACCCTTGCTGCCAGCAAAATTGCAGTTCCGGAGCTCTTTCCTTACATCGATGATCAGGCGCAAATCGCCGGTACCTCTCTTCGAATTCTTCCTGCAGATGCAGACACTGCCGCGGTGTGTGCCGCGTTGGAAGGGCGAAATGCTGTTTTGCTAAAAGGAAAAGGAGCGCTGTGCACCGGCAGCAGCCGGGACGATGTGGAGGCCGCAGTGATGGTTCTCGAAAAAGGGTGCCGCGCTGCTCTGCTGGCAAGGATTGTCGGTATTTCCAAGGAGGTACCGCCGCTCCACCCGGAGCATGCCGCCATCGACCGTGACACTTACGTCAATGCCTATTCCAAGCTGAAAGAGGCTCATTAAATATGTAACTATTCACCTTCACGGCAACGCAAGATGCAGGCCGCGAATTGTACGGAGATAACGATGCAAAAAGCTTCTGCTGGTTCCTCTTCTGCCGGAATATCCGAAACCTATTCCCAGGAGCAGAACGAGAAAAATACATTAAAAATGCGTGAGATTCTGGATGAGCTCCCGCGGTTTTGCCGGCAATTTTTCCGCGGCATTGCCGACACCACCGGCAGCCGGACACGTCTGGCATACGCTTATGATCTGCGGGTTTTCTTTGAATACCTTCATGAACATAACCCGGAGCTTGCCAAAACAGAGATTTCACATTTCCAGATTACCATCCTCGATCAAATCCAAAAGGAAGATATCGAGGAATTCATGGAGTGGACCAGCTATTATAAAAAGGATGGAAAGATTTACACCAACGATGAGCGCGGAAAGGCGCGTAAGCTCTCCGCCATACGCAGCATGTACCACTACTTTTTTCAGTCGGAGCTGATCGAAAAGGACGTTGCCGCTCTGATTCCCATGCCCAAGCTTCATGAGAAGCCCATTATCCGCCTGGAGCCCAATGAAGTGGCAAAACTCCTGGACCAGGTAGAGGACGGAAGCGGCCTGACCAAATCCGAGCGCAAATATCACAGTAAAACCGC
>CAVFRZ010000022.1:0-17223 GCA_963624875.1 Anaerovibrio sp. | reverse complement strand
TCCGCAGCATCTCGCCAAAGGTATAATCACCACCGATTCCGAACAGTTCCGCAATGGCCGCGGGCCAGGCTCCCAGTCCGCCCTCTGCCGCTGTCCAGGCAAACCCTGCTGCTGCGCCGGCTGCGTGGCCAAGAAAGCAGCTCCCCGTATCTCCCGCTGCCTTCTTCAGGGAGCGCCTTGACCACAGCTCCTCCAGCCACACCGCCAGGACCAGCGCAGCCTGCAGGATGTTCGAAAAGCGAACGAATACGTTCAATCCCAGGAAAACACCGGCAGCAACATACCAGCTCCGGCTTCGCGGAATTCCGCTTTCTGCGCGGAACAGACAAATGCAGGCCAGCGTCAGGAACACATAGCTCAGCGTATTGTAGAGAATGACCGCGGGACACCAGAACACGGAAACGGCCAGCATCTCCCCCAGAAACACCATCCATCCCGGCATCAATCGCTGCAGGTTGTAATAGGCCGCCAGTGCCGCCAGCGACAGGAGCAGTGCGCACTTCACATTCATAGCCAAAAGGCCGCTGCCGCCCGGAAGGAGCATCAGAAGGCTTCCGGCCTTATTGGCAAGAAACGTGGCGTAGTACCACATCCCCCCCGAAAGCCATTCGTAGTTAGCAAGGCTGTATCCTGCGTCACTGACATCCACCCCCTGCCAGGTCCCCCATAATGGCCACAGGAAAAGAAGAACCGGAAAGACATACCGTTCCAACGGAGCCTGGAGCCCGGCGACGCTGCACAGGATTTTCTGTAATTTGCTGTTGTGTTTCTCTTCTGTCATATAGATCCTTTTAACCTTCGCTGTATAACAACTCAAAACCGATTGCCGAATTTCCGCCAAGCGGCATTCTCTTTCCCGGCTCCGAATTGTTTTCATTCTATAACAAATCCTGCTCTTTGGCGAATACGCCGCAATTTGCACTGATTCTGCGGGCATTCATCCATTTTCGCGGATGATGCAGCGTGCAACACAGGCCGGAAGGTATTTGAAGGTATTTTATGGCAACTATTCAGAGCCCCATTCACAAAATTGCTCGGCTCCGAAGGGTTACAGAAGCTTTTTTATCTCCTTCTCATTCTGCTTTGCAAAATCGGAGAGCTCATAGGAACGTATACGCTCCTTCGCCATGTTCGGAACAACAAATCCACTTTTTACAAGTGTCGAAAGCCGATTGATTACAGTTTTATTGGTAACCTTAAGCTCTTTGCTGACTTCAATAGGTGTGAACTCTCTTTTGTACTTCTTCATGAGCAGCAAGAGCAATTCCTTCTCCTTACCTTTCAGATACGAAAGGCTTCCTTCCAGTTTTTCGCCACTTGAGCTCTCCGACAATTCGCAGACCTTATTTGAATACAGCAGTACCATGCGAAGGAAATAATTGATCCAAATCTCCGGATGAGGAGGATTATCCCTCCCCGAGTAATACAGTGCAGGCAGTCCCATCTGAATTGATTCATAGTATTCGTCAATATCATATGCGAAATACTCTTCCAATGAGCCGATTCCGTTAAACCCGTATCCGTTGATATCTAAAATATATCCCGAGAGGAGCCTGGCTGTTCGCCCATTTCCATCTTCAAACGGATGAATAGTGACAAGCTGATAATGAACTACCGCTGCGATTATGAGCGGATGATCATCTGTCGTTTTTACATATTCCACCAATTCATCCAGCAAATCCGGTATGTCAATGTATTCCGGTGGAATATAATCAGGATTCCCTGTTTGTGAATCATACACGGCAAATAATACTCCGGGCGGCATCGGTCCTCGAAGTCCTATTTTTTCTTTGGCAGCGCCCTTTTCAACATACTTCTGTACATCCAATATCAGTTTTCCGGAAAACGGCTCCTTCTCTGCCGCCTTTTCCTCCAGATAATTCAGGGCCAGAAAATAATTACGAACCTCCTGCTCCGGTTTAAGATAGTGTTGGTACTCATCACCATCAATAACCTCATCCGCCTGCTTCTCCGACAAAGGGTTCCCCTCAATTTTCGTAGATGCATAGGAACTTTTCTTCTTTGAATTTTTCCGCAGTTTGCTTGCTACAGCAAAGGGCAGCGAAACCTCTGATACTCTATACCGGTTTTTATCTATCTCCGTAATATACCTTAATATCTCATTTGATAACGCAACTTTAATCATAAAAACAGCGTCCTCCTGACACGTATGTTATATCACGAGGGCGCTGTTTTTTCACTATAATTACACTATTTTTTCACTATTTTACATTATTATTTCACTAACCTTCTCATCTTTTTCTTGATGCCGGATTGTCATCTTGCGTTAATACAGGGTAGTAACCCACATTCTGCACGAGGCTCGTTCACTTTTTCAATCGCATGGAATCGTGAATGAATTTCAACAATCACGGAATCAGCAAGGCCTTGACCGTTTCGATTGTACTTAAGAGCTGATACTTGATCACGAAAATAACATTTCGGTATTCCAAATACTCTCGCTTGATATGATCCAGCACCGGATAGACATATTCCTCCGTCTCGTCCACGTATTCAATCAGCTTCTTTTTGGAAAAGGACGACGCCATGGTGGCTACGTTATTGCAGCGATCGAGAGCTTTTACAATGCAGGCACAGGAATCAGACTTGATTTCTGCGTAATACTCCTCTGTAGGCTGACCTTTCTGTTTTGTCAGAAGGGCGACAGAATGTCGAATATTCTCCGGGAACGGCAGCTCATCCGGTGTAACACCACAGTCCTCACAGACATCGTGTAGCATGATCACTGCGAGCACAGCATCGTCATGGATTCCGAGAGCATGAGCATGGCAGGCCATCATAAGCGGGTGAATGATATATGGGACCTGGCTGTCCTTGTGAAAACGAGTTGGTTTCCGGTAGGCATTTTCGTGTTTTTCCTGAGCGTAAGACAGGGCCTTGTCCGTCTGAACCAGATGCTCCGTTTCCGCCAATGTCTTCAGTCTGGTGTACATATGCGTTTCCGAGAACATCTTCTCCCGGATGGTCCAGTTCGAACCGGGAAAATCTTCGGAAGGATCGGAAGCCAACAGATCTGATACTGTGAGCTGCAGTGCATCCGCAATGCGCGAATAGTTGGCTGGGTCCGGTGTTGTTTTGTCATTCTCCCACCGGCTGACCACCTGAGCAGTGACGAAAACCTGTGACGCCAGTTCCTCCTGTGTCATTCCCAGTTCTTTGCGACGGCAGGCGACACGCTGTCCGATGCTCATAATTCCTTATCCTCTTCCTTTACGTGATATACGTAATCCGATCCGGAGTAACGTTTCCTTGCCTCTGTTCCGGTGATCTGCGTGATCTCGTCCATGATATCCGAATTTCCAAAGCGGTACGGCGAACCGACCGGCTCCGACGGATCATAGCCGTTCAGATAATCCTCCACGACCGCTGCATGAACCTTCGTCCAACCGAGTTCCTTGTCATACAGCCAGCAAGAATTCCCGCGACGGCTCGCCACCGCATGTATCTCGTCGATGTAATAGTAGGTTTTCATAGAGGCTCCTTTCACAGATCAATCGCTTCATTAGGCCAGTTCGATCTTGATTCTCCAAGGCAAAACAACGGATGAAGCCCGCCAACCACTTCGCCATAAACTCTTCACATTCCGAAATAACCAATAACGAACAACCTGCGTGACATTTGCAACATTAATCGCGTGCTTGATCTTCTGAATCTTGTTGTCAATCATCTCAATCTCTTTTGCCGTCGCTACGTAGTCATACTCCGGAATCACCGGGCGCTGCGTTTTTAATCAGTAGATTACTCCCGGTTTTGATTCCACCGGCTCAAATTCGCCCTCATACGTAATCTTTGTTGCCCCGTCATCACATCTCCTCGTTCTCGTAACAGCTATATCATAGCTGTTTTCGACACTTTACTGGTCGCACGTGAGACGACATGAACATCTCTGCAAAATTCGCTGCTTGGATATCTCAATGCTTCTGAAAATGATCAACAGCCTCCCACTTGAACATCTCGCTGCCTCTTGTCTATGAATTGCTCTGTTCCGGCATAATTGCTTTCCCGCCCTGCTCAAAACGCTCCTTCTCGGATGTTCTTAAGTTTTAGCCGGCATTTTCGGTTTTCGCCAGCTCAAACCGGTTGCCGCTAACTGCCGTGATCACCTTGGAGCTTCTTGCGTATTGCAGGCCGACTGTCAGCGCAGCTTCCAGATTTTTGCCGAGACGCTTGTAGCCGAATACCAGTGACGTTTCCTTGATCAGCTCATCTTTCCCAAGGCTTCCCTTCTGTTTCAAGACATAGCAGATGGCATTACTGATTTCCTGTACGCTGATCTCATCTCCAGATCTCTCATTGCTGACGCGGATGCCTCGCCAGGTCTTAGGATCCTGCGTATCACTCCAGCAGAAGAGGATTCCTTTTGTCTTGGTTACTTTGACTTTTGCTGCCTTAAAGGCTTTTTCGAAGGCCTCTTCCGCAGCCTTTCCCTTCGCTACATTGTAGGAAGCAAAGACCTCACGACTCACTTCTTCTTTCAGAATCGGTGCCTCTGTATCCACAATAATCCGGATTCTCTCCGCAATCGTAGTCTTGTTCTCTGTCTTTGCAAATTCTGCAGAACTGATCGGTGTCATCTCAATGTCTGCTTTCACATACGGAACCGGCTCCAGCTCTCTGCTGAGATCATTTCCATTCGGATCAGCCGGCAGTACAACGTCAGTTTTAGCCCACCAGCCATCCCGGCCGCCGGTTGCTTTTCCGCCGCCTTGCTTGTAGATGAAATGGATTCCCTGTCTGCCAAAACCATCTATAATTTGCTCCAGTTCCTTTCCACCCACGATCCAGAGGGCCCCGCCATTGGCTCTCTTATCCACAATCTGTGCTTTTTTTGCAGCCAGCTGGAGGATTAATTCACTCAATCCATCGGAAGGTACTGTATCTTTTGTCGGCTCGTTATCTTTCCTGTCTTCCGGCTCGTCCTGTCGGTTCAGTACTTCCCGTTCTTTCTGCTCGTTCTCCGCAGCCTCGTCTTCTGCAAGCACCTGCTCCGCTTGTGCTTGCAGCTCCTCCTTTAGCTTTTCTTCCTCATCTCTATGCTGTGCAAGCTCTTCCTGACGTTTTTCCTCTTCTGACTGCTTCTCTTTCTGTCTGTTCTCCGCCTCATTCTTTAACTGATCGAGTTCAGACAGGAGCTTCTGAATCTCGCGATCTCTGTTGTCCCACCAGTCAATCGTCCAAACCCGGCACAGCTTCC
Source organism: Anaerovibrio sp. (assembly GCA_963624875.1). Classification (GTDB taxonomy): domain Bacteria; phylum Bacillota; class Clostridia; order Lachnospirales; family Lachnospiraceae; genus CAG-791. The sequence goes on along the minus strand of CAVFRZ010000022.1, from coordinate 12,008 downwards.
ACCCCAGGTGCTTCAGCACACCAATCTGCGCCACCTCGCGATCTCGGGTGTTCCTGGTCTGTCGGTATCCGTCACCATCCAACAGAATTCCCATCAGATACTGATCCGGATCCGTCGGATCCACCACTGCAATATCCACATGGAAATCCGAATGTCCCACCATCGTGACACACTGGAATCCATGTCTCTCAATCGTCTTACAGATATTCTGCAGAATTCCGGCCCGTGATAATTTTTTTCTCGTTTCTGCATTGTCTGCCGTCTGGAAATCGTGTCCCTCGGCGAATCTCAGGAAGTTGTGGAATGCAACCAATCCCTCCGGCGAATTCTCAGTAACCTTGATATCCGACGAATAAATGCTCGAGAAAATCGTCATCGTCACACGTGCCCGCGAGAATGCAACATTCAGCCGCTTTCCGCCGCCCTGCTTGTTGATCGGGCCAAAGTTATTGGAGATGTGTCCCTTCTCGTCCGGTCCATATCCAATGGAGAACAAAATGACATCTCTCTCGTCACCCTGAACATTCTCCAGATTTTTAACAAAAACAGGATCATCCCCGCCATTGGCCCATGCATCCAGTTCTGCGTTGCTCTGGAACTGTTTGCCGAGGAGATTCTCAATCAATGCCTGCTGCTTTACATTGAAGGTGACAACACCGATCGACTCTTTTCGCAAGGACGGATCATGAAAACGGCGCACGATCTCCTCAACAACCGCCTCTGCTTCCTTAATGTTGGTACTCTTACTGTACAGACCGTCTATATGAACAGCGGTCACATGTCGTTCTCTGTCATTTGCAGACGGGAACGTATACATCTTGTTCTCATAGAATTGATTATTGCTGAAGGCAATCAGACTCTCATGCGTGCTGCGATAATGCCACTGCAAATGCTGAGAAGGAACTCCCAGCGCCAGCGCATCATCCAGAATACTGTCCAGATCATCGAGTGCCAGATCGTCTACTTCCGGACCTCCTCCGCTGAAGAACGAGGTCGGCGGCATCTGCTTGGGATCACCGACAATGACCGCATCTTTTGCACGTGCCAATGCTCCGATTGCCTTACAGGTCGGCAACTGTGATGCCTCATCGAAGATCACTACATCGAACAGATCATTCTCCTGTGCCAGGTACTGTGCTACAGAGTTTGGACTCATCAACATACAGGGTGTCAAACGCGGAAGGATATGCGGAATCCGCCTGAACAGCTCACGGATTGAGATTCCCCTCGCATTACTTCCAATTGCCTTGCGCAGAATCGTCATTTCCAGACCCGTTGTCGCATCAGTCCAGGAGGTTGGAATTCTGGTTGACAGCAAATAATATATTTCCTTCCGCGTCTGCTCCAGCAGGAGATCATCAAGCTTTTTGAACTGTGCGACAGACTCGTTAAAGGTAGCTCCGGAGAAGCAGCTCAGGACATCATCCTGCGTAATAATGTTGTTGATCAGTGCATAATACAGTCCTTTTCGATAGGCTCCTGTCAGCCGACTTGCACTCATCCCCTGTTCATATGCATCTACCACAGGTTCCAATCCGACCTTCACACACTCCTGCCGCACCTGATTGTACAGCCCCCAATCTTTCAGTGCTGCAGGATGCTCCATCACATAATTGCAGAACGCAGTCTCCTGCTCGAACCAGTTTCCCCGGGTTGCATTGACCTTGCGCTGCAGCAGGGCATTGAACTCCTTCCCTGCTGTCTCCAGCCGGTCAGCACATGCAGTAAAATCTGCAAAAAAACTGTCATTTGCAGGGTCGGCTGATAATCTTCGAATGGCATCCATGCCTCCTGGGAATTTTGCTGACTGTGCGCTAAACGCCTTTGCAGCATTATAGGCTGTCTTATAAGCCCCCCTTGTCACATAGGTATGAATCAGCTGCTGAAGGTCCTCCGGCATAGCCTCATAGCGATGCTCAACTGCCTGCTCCGTCTGCTGATAATGAATGACTCGGCGCAGCATCAGCGGAATAATTTCATAGTTGATGGTCTTTTTGGCATATGCCTGAATCTCTGCCGTCACCTGTGCCATTGCACCGGATCTGCCGAGGAACTTCTTACCGGCTGCCGTGTGTTTAGCCAGGAATTCTTCCATATCAAGCTGCAAGAATTCCTCCTGCCAATCCTCGAGTAACCGGTTTCTCTCCGCATTCAGCTCATCCAGACGGTCATAATACGGCAAAACCTTATCCGTCGGATTTTCCAAAAGCTTCTGAGTCAGCGGATCTTCATTTCTGCAGTCGGAATATAGCTTGATCAGACTTTCCAGTGTGTGCACATCCTGCATATTTTCCGGAGCATTCATTGCAAACACAGCCGCCGCCCGGCTTCCAACTTCCTTCATCGAGGACAACTGCTTAGCATAGCTGTGTGCTGACTGATACAGTTGTCCGCGCACCTCTGCACTATAGGACGTCAATCCAATGCCAATCAGCGGATTTCCGGCAATTCCTCCGGCAACAACGTCTCCTGCCGCCGTCAGTCTGCCAATCAGCGGAAGATGTGCCTTCATGTCACTCTTGGTCAGACTCCCCGCCTTACTCCAGTCATACACAATACTCGACTCTTCATCGCGAACCGTCTCATACAGAGCAATCAGCTCGCGCAGGCTATATCCACAGTTCTGCACACGGTGCAGATGCTCAGCATATCCGTCAATTTTCTCCCGACTCCGGCTCGTCTTATTCTGATATTCTTCGTAATCCGTCTTTCGCAGCGGATGCTGAACAGACAGAGCCTTATTCAGCTGCGTCAGTACCTGCTTTTTGTTCGCCTTATCAGAATGCAGTTCCAGGCAGAAATCTCCGATTCCAAGGGCTGTCAATCTCTTCTGCACTACAGACAGCGCTGCCATCTTCTCTGCAACGAAGAGTACCTTCTTTCCCTGTGCCATCAGGTTGGCAATCATGCCGGTGATGGTTTGTGATTTACCGGTTCCGGGCGGGCCGTGCAGCACAAAAGTAGCGCCATGTGCCGCCATTTGAATGGCTTTCAGTTGAGTGGCATCTACCGTAATCGGGAGATAAACCTTCTCTGATTCCAGATCTTCCTCGTTCTCAACCCTCCAATCCACATGCCCCTTCATGAGACTGCGTACAACCTTACTGCGATCCAACATCTCGCCGGCCGTATGGATGTCATTCCACATGGCAAACTGCGCAAAGCTGAAGTTACCGATGACACAGGTTTCAACTACGTCCCAGCCCTGCACGCTGAACAAGGAATTGCGTACAATTGCAAACACCTTCTTGATATCAACCCCATGTTCATCAGAAGGCAACGGATCCAGGCCTCCGATATTAATATTGAAATTCTGCTTCAGCATCTCGAGAAGCGTTGTATTAAAGTGGGGCTCATCCGCTCCGGCGTGCAGTGCATAACCCTGGTTTGCTGACTTTCGGATAATCTCAATTGGGATAAGGATCAGCGGGGCATAGCAAGGCTCCTTGCTGTCTTGTTCTGCAAACCAACGCAGAAGACCGACAGCAAGGTACAGACTGCTGACACCATTTTCCTGCTGAGAGGACCTCGCGACACGATAGATCGCTGTAAGTTCACGTTCCAGCTGTTTCGGAGAGCAATAGGTATACAGTCGATGATTGCGGTATTCCTGGCGGAACTTTTCGTTATAATCAAAATCTGCACTGACCGGCCAGCTGGTCATTTCAAAGATGCCGCATTCCTTCAGGGCCTCCGGAAGCCACTGATGTTTTTTCCCGGGATTGCCATTCTCATCAATCTTTGTATAGGCCAGATCCAGAATCCAATCCGCAGCCGGAAGAAGATTGAATTCGTGCCCGTCAGAAAGTGCATCCTCCAGTTCATCGATATGGCTGGACATGATCGGTTCTACAGAAGCATTCAGCGGAAGATTCAGCAGCATATTATGTGCGCTGAGATCCAGCAGCTTACTCTCCCACAGCTCACGCTTATTGGTAATCTTCCTCGGTTTTACGTCTGCAATTTCAGAAATGGTGAGTCCAAGATCTGTCGGCGCATCCGTCAGCTCATCTTCGCTTTTATCAGATACCTCAATCTGATACGTATCCCCTTCCTTCATTCGCGGCGGAATTGGATTAACCCCGTGGCGGCGGGACAGGAACACATCAATGGCCATGTCAAATGTGGAAGGATTCAGATTTTCCTGTTTTGCAGCAGCCTCAGCCTCTTCAAAGCTCATCTGCTTACTGGCACACATGTCCGTGCACTCCACAAATGTGAGCTCATCGCTTCCGTTGTTAATTCGCTTCGTAAGGCGTTCGACACTATCTATAATGACATTTGCTGTCTTCAGCTCTTCGTCGGTTCGCTCCCTCAGCCATACGCCTGCAAAGATGTGCCCCTGAATCAGCACCAGTAATGTGTGCAGGCCAATTCCTTCCAAAAGAGCAGCATAAAGGAGCGTCATGTCCATACATGTGCCCAGACGCTGTTCCATAATTGTTTCCGGTGTACGAATCCGCTGACCGACCGCCGAGAAGAAGCTGACCGGCGGCTCTGCGTAAACGATATTTTTCTTCTGAATTGCCGCATAGGCCGCTGCGGCAAGATCTCTTACCCGATTCGGATCATTTGTCTGATACGCTTCCAGAGAAGAGGGTTTGCCCCATTTAGCAAGTCGTTCCGCTGTATCATGCATGAGCGCAGGAATCACCGGATGTGTAGGAATAACAAACGCAGGAAGTAGATAGCGGTATCCACTGCCGCCCATCCATTGATCATATGCAAGAACCGTCATATGTCCGCGGACCCCGCAAATGATTTCTCCATCCTTAATCAGCTCCACCGTAATCAGCGCATTTAACGCCTCCGTTATGGTCGCCAGTTTTTGACCATTCACTTTCAAATGCGGATCCGGAAGAGAAATCGGCTTTCCAGAAGGAATACTCGGCAACGATGCTTCATATGGCTTAATGAAATCCAGATCAGATGCGATTTTCAACGACAATCCTGTAATAGAATCTCCGGTATCATTAATAATTCGAATCCCCTGAATCGGATTCACCCTGTTCTGATAGAGGGCATAGTTAAATGCAGCCATCTTGTCTACCAGAACGGCCAACCTTAACTCTTCGTGATTTGTGAAATGCTGTATATCGCCGTTTTCTTCCGGTTCTTCCTGTGTCAACTCATACCCTTCGTTCAGATCCGCATAGATTTCAATCTTTTTATCCTGCGTCTGACGAGCGTTGAAGCTGATCGAATCCCCCTTCTTATAGCCAAAATCCTGCTTCGGATTTTTGTGAACAACACCAAGCAGACAATGATCTCCGGTACCGGTCAGACAAACCTGTACCTCCTCATCCTCAAGTCCTTTTTTACAAAGGGTAACCCGAACCACATCCGGATGCTGAAGATCACGAAATGCATCCAGAAATCCCAATTCTTCACTTCGTGTCTTCTCCAGCTCTTCCGGAGCATCATACATCCTTAACGGTTCAATCCGTGGATTCAGTTTCTTCCTGAATCTGGGTTCCAGGTTTGTAAAACGTCAAATTCAACATTCTTCAGATCTGATGCCGGAATCGTGATTCTCTCCCCTTCATAGACATCCTTGAAGTAGAAGTACTTCGTAGACTGTTTGCCCCCGCAGAGCACTTCCAGCATCAGGCCCCTCTTTGCATCTATATAGCCATAGCACACGGCGTGGGAGGATTTGTCGACATCCGGGCACGCCTTTATCAACTCACGCAGCTTATCATTCACTTCAAAGATGCAGATATTGTGGTAGACAGGTCTGAATCCATATTCTTTCAATAACATGTCGTTGCCTCCTTACGACTATTTCCCGTCTGTTCTTTTCACTCCATACGAAGCAGGTGACTCCGCCACTTTCAGGTAATCTGTGTTCATGCTGCTGTCATCCATCACATACACGGATGGCTTTTGGGGTACAGCCATAGGAGCCACAGTAACGTCCGACATATCTTCATTGTCCGTCCATAATTCACACTGCGTCATCACCGTTTCCAACGCATCTTCCATGCCTTCCGGCGGATATTTATATTTCTTCAGCAGCTTTTTGATCATCATTCGCATTCGTGCACGTGCAGATGACTTTTTCTGCCAGTCAACAGAACGATTCCTGCGAAGTGTCTCTGTCAGTTCTTTTGTCATGGCCACCAGTTCAGCATTTTCATAAAAATCCTTGATGGCCTCAGGTCTGGTTAAGGCGTCATAGAATGCCAACTCCTCAGAAGTGAGACCAAGATCTTCGCCGGCCTTCTGGCCTTTCTTGATCTCGTTTGCCAGCTTCAGGAGCTCATCAATAACCTCCTGATTGGTCAGCATCCCGTTCAGATACTTGTTCATAATGGACTGAATCATTTCACTGAATTTCCGGGCCTTCACGACGTTCGTCCGGCGATAAACAGCAACCTGTTCGGCAATCAGCCTTTTCAGCATCTCAACCGCCAGATTCTTCTGTTTCATGTTGGCAACTTCTTCCAGGAACTTTGGATCAAACAGCGAAAATTCTTCCTTTACACCGTCAAACAGATTGATCACTCCGTCGCTCTTGATGCTCTGCTTCAGGAGATCATTGATTTGTTTGTTCAGTTCTGTAAGAGAAATCTTCGCCTTGCCGCCGTCCACCAGGATGCGATTTGCCATAACACGGACAGCTTCGAAAAAGGCCGCTTCCAGCCGCTCCGGTTCTGTAGTCAGGGACGAGCAGAGCGAAAGTGCCTGATGAAGGAGGAAGGCTTCCTTCAGAAAGTTTTTCAGGAGTTCTTCCTTGTCCGGCGCCGCAACGTAGTTCACAGCTCCGGTAATTGCCTTTGCGCGATCCAGATCAGATCCGCGCATAAATGAATCATAATCGTAGCCATAAAGCAGGGATCTGCAGACCTCCAGCTTCTCCTGCAACTTCGGATAAGCCACCTTGGCAACATCCGTATCACCATAGTTCTTTCTGTCACGAGCAGTGTAGTCGTTCATGGCCTGCTTTAACGCAGAGGCAATGCCGACATAGTCGATGACCAGTCCGCCCTCTTTGTCCTTGAACACGCGGTTAACACGTGCAATGGCCTGCATCAGATTATGCCCGGACATCGGCTTATAGACATACATGGTCGCCAGAGAAGGGACATCAAATCCGGTAAGCCACATATCTACAACGATGACAATCTTCAACGGACTACTGTTGTCCTTGAATTTCTTAGCCAATTCGTTCTTATGGGTTTTGTTTCCGATAATCTCACGCCATTCCTCCGGATCCTTGTTGCTCTCAGTCATGACAACAGCAACCTTCTCTGTCCACCCCGGACGCAGTTCAAGGATTCGATGATAAATGTCCATGGCAATACCACGAGAATACGCAGCGATCATAGCCTTTCCGGTCAGAACGCTGGCTCTGTAGTTCTCGTAGTGATCCAGAATATCGTTCACAAGAGAATTGATGGTCTGCGGGTTGCCAAGAACAGCCTCCATTTTGCCCATCATCTGTTTGCTCTTCTGAATAACTGCCTCATCCGCCTGCCCTGTGGCTTCCAGAAGATCATACTGTGCATCGATCATCTTGATGGTTTCCTCATCAAGATGCAGCTTTACCACACGGCTCTCGTAATAAACCGGACGAGTTGCTCCGTCTTCAACCGCCTGCGTCATATCATAGATATCAATATAGTCACCGAAGACAGCTCTTGTGTTGTGATCCTTATTCGACACCGGAGTTCCGGTAAAGCCAATGAAGGTCGCATTCGGAAGGCAGTCACGGATGATTCGTGCGGTGCCAATCACCCTCTTAGCCTCTTCCTCACCCTCCTCATTCTTCACCATTTTGATCCGTTCTGTCAGGCCGTACTGGCTGCGGTGCGCCTCATCCGCCATGACAACAATGTTGCGGCGTTCCGACAGAGGAAGGGCCGACTCCTCGAACTTCTGCATGGTAGTGAAAATAATGCCGTTGGCATTTCTGGCCCCCAGCCAGCTCATCAGGTGTTCGCGGCTCTTGGCATGCTCCGGAATCTGGCGAAGATAGGCACTGCAGCGTGCGAACTGAGAATACAGCTGATCATCCAGATCATTGCGGTCAGTAATAACCACAATGGTCGGGCTGTCCAGAGCCTGCTGCAGCAAATGCGCATAAAAAACCATGGAAAGGGATTTGCCGGATCCCTGTGTGTGCCAGAAAACGCCTCCTTTGCCATCTCCTCCGATAGCTGAAGCCTTACGTGTACTCTCGATTGCCTTGCGAACAGCAAAGTACTGATGATACCCGGCAAGAATCTTGAACGAATTGATGCCGTTATTATCAAAGCAAATGAAATTCTTCAGGATATCCAGAAATCTGCTCTTTTCAAAAATCCCCTCAAAGAACGTGTCAAACTGTGCATATTGGGTATTCTCGTAGCTACCATCCTTGGTTTTCCATTCCATGAAACGGTCTTCACAGGAAGTGATGGTACCCGCCTTGGACACCGACATATCACTCATCACGCAGATGGCATTGTAAATAAACATGGAGGGGATTTCCTTCATGTAATTTCGGATCTGCAGATAAGCCTCCGATGCGTCCGTTTCCTCTCTGGATGGAGACTTCAATTCAATAAGAACTACCGGCAATCCATTCAGAAATACCAGAACGTCCGGGCGTTTCGTGCTGTTCTCCGTGAAGGTCCACTGATTGATCACCAGGAAGGAGTTGTTATCCGGGTTCTGATAGTCTGCGATATAGACAATATCCGACTTCACCTCTCCCTTATGGTGATAGCTCACCTCAATACCATTCTGGAGATAGTTCATGAAAACCGTATTCTGCTGCACCAGCGTTCCGTTCTCGAAGTTCTTCAGCTTATAAAGAGCATCCTCAAGCGCAGCGTCCGGAAGAGATGGATTCAACCTGTAGAGAGAATCCTGCAGGATCTCATCATAAATGGGAGACTTGTAGTCCCTTTCAATATCCGGGCCATACATATACTGATAGCCCATGTTCTGGAATAGTTCTATGACCGAATTTTCATAGTCGGCTTCAATGAATCCTGCCATTTGTCGGGGCTCCCCTCTTTATCTTTTGTATGGCACCTCTCCACAGAAGGAACGGTGTCGATCGGTTTCGGTTGTTTGTGATTTTGTTCACTTGACTGCGTCACACCAGTGCGGCTGAATAGCAGCGCCATTCCTGCATTTCTGTGATGTTAAATGAGAATTTAGTGGCTTAGAGGTCAAGGTCGGAAATGTCCAGTTCGCCGGACATCAGCTTTGGCAGTATAGAGTCTCTGAGTTGTGCCAGCTTTTGATTTTCACAGATGTTAGAGGCAATGGTATCGTACATTGGCGTTACAATAGCACAAAAATCTGTAATTGCTTTCTCATCAGGAAGTGCCACTTGAAATTCCAGCGTTGCGCTTGGAGCTGTACGCTGTCGACTGTTTGTAGATCCAGTGGTATGGGCGCACATCCAATCAGAAAAAGCGGTACTATCAATAATAGAGAACACAAAATCTCTGTATGCCGGATTAAAGGCTTCAAAGATAATGAATTCAGTTGAACTGACTGCAAGCTCTGAAAGACACATTGGACGCCATACTCTTTTTGTATCAGGATTCAGCTTGGAAATCATTACTGAATTTTTGCTTAATATGTATTTATTGCTTTTTACGCCTGCGGCTGATTCAAAAACAGGATATTTTTGTTCGTCATATGCCGGAATGCTATAATGCTCCAACTGTGCGTCAGGATTTTTGACAGGAGAAAAGCTATTAGTTTTGATGGATGCAATATCTCCAAGTCTAGAAATTATCCAGTCGTGTGGCATTTCTCCATTAAATGGTTCAAAATCAACAAACCACGACTTGAATATTGCCTGCGCTTGCTGCTCCAAATTCTTGTTTATATCCTTATTAATCTGAATTTTTTTATCAAGTGTGCTCAGAATACTGGACACTTTTTTCTGAGCTTGATAATCCGGGATTTTTAATTCTATTTTCCTGAATTCAGACTGCTTTATCCCTGTCACCGTTGTGCCACTTTCTCTTGCTTTGAGAGAAGCTTGTCCTGCCGGAGATTGTAAGTAATAAAGCAAATAATCATTATCCAACACATTTTCTTTTCCACGAAGAGTCAATAATCTCTGCGCTATAGCCACATCATCTCTGTCAAGTCTCGCCACCATTCCAAGAGGTGCTTCTGTTGTAAGAAGAATATCTCCCTTCCGTGGAAATCCTCGAACCATAAATTTCTTGTACTCTTCTTCAGATATGAAATAGCATTGCGAATAATCAATGTGATTATTTTTTACTGATTTTGCGCTTAACGTCATTATTCCATTTTCTGATTTCTTAGGAGTTTTCCCTCTGTAATCGATCAAAGCATCAAGGGCATCTTCCATTTTCACAGTTTCAAATTTCATACCCAATCGCCCCCAGCTTTCTTCTAATCTCGTCCTCCAACTCATGGGACTTTGCGAACATATCCGACAGTTCCGAAGTCAGATGCGTCATCTTCTCTTCAAACGGCTCTCCGTCATCTTCCTGATCCTCAATGCCGACATAGCGACCAGGTGTAAGAATATAATCCTGTGCGATAATGTCCTGAAGAGAAGCCACCTTGCAGAATCCCTTTTGATCTTCCAGCGTACCGTCCTGGAACGCTTCAAACGTATCTGCCAGCAACTGTATGTCCTCATCGGTAAAATCACGGTGAATTCGATCAACCATAGTTCCCATCTTACGGGCATCAATGAAAAGGGTCTTTCCCTTCTGCTTCTTGTTGCGGGAAATAAACCACAAAGTTACCGGTATGGTTACGCTGTAGAAGAGGTTCGTCGGCAACGCGACAATGCCTTCAATCAGATCATCTTCAATAATTCCCTTGCGGATTTCTCCTTCACCGCCGGTCTGCGTTGACAAAGCCCCGTTCGCAAGCACAAGGCCGATCTTTCCGTTTGGTGCGAGGTGATGAATCATGTGCTGGATCCATGCATAGTTGGCATTACCTGCAGGCGGAAGGCCGTATTTCCACCGGACATCTTCCGTCAACTTTTCTTGCCCCCAAGGGTGATAGTTAAAGGGCGGGTTGGCCATAATGAAATCTGCACGCAGGGTAGGATGCAGGTCATTCGTGAATGTATCTGCCTGATGCGGTCCGAAATCTGCATCGATACCGCGAATAGCCATGTTCATCTTAGCCATTTTCCAGGTATCTGCATTTGCTTCCTGCCCATATACGGAGATGTTTCCTCTGTTATTGGAATGTGCCTTGATAAACTTCGCACTCTGTACAAACATGCCGCCTGATCCGCAAGCGGGATCATAGACACGGCAATTCGAAAATGGCTTCAAAATGGCAACAAGCGTTTTTACAACACTGGACGGCGTGTAGAATTCTCCGCCACCCTTGCCTTCTTTTTCTGCAAACTGTGCAATGCAGTATTCATAAACACGTCCCAGAAGATCCTGACTTTCTTCGGCGTCTCCCATGTTCATGTTGGTGAAAATATCAACGACATCGCCCAGAACCTGCTTATCCAAATCAGGATTTGCATAATTCATAGGGAGCACACCCTTCAGAGGCTTGTTTTCTGCCTCAATCGAACGCATAGCATTATCAATTACCTTACCGATTTCCGGAGTATGTGCGGCCGATGAGATCACGGCCCAACGTGCCTCTTCCGGCACGAAAAAGATATTGTCCATCGTATAGGCATCGCGGTCATCTTCAAACCCGTCGCCTTCCTCGACCAGTTCTGTGTATCTGCGCTCAAACGCCGTAGAAACATAGCGAAGGAAAATCAATCCTATAATTACCTTGCGATATTCCGCTGCAGGGATATGTCCCCAGAGGACGCAGGCAGCGTCCCAGATTTGTTTTTCAAAGCCAATGTTTGCCTGTGTCTTCTCAGCCATTTTGTTCATCCTCGCTTTTGGGTTATACCTCTACCTGTTCAAAGAACGACTTGATATATCCACTATGATGTTGTGGTCAAAAGCACCACCGTCTCTACTTCCATTGTAAACGGGAACATGTCCACGGGCATAGCCTTTTTCATCCGGTAGCCGCCCTTGGTG
>CAVFRZ010000021.1:0-17553 GCA_963624875.1 Anaerovibrio sp. | reverse complement strand
ATTATGAGCATTGCGCTCGTCTGCGGACTGGTCATGCTGCTGGCCGGGCAGTTTATTGCAGAGCCTTTGCTGCGCATGATTGATACGCCGGAGGATGTCATGGATCTTGCGGTGGAGTATTTAAAGCTCTATTTCCTCGGCAGTCCGTTTCTGATGCTGTACAATTTCGGCGCGGCGATTCTGCGGGCAAAGGGAGATACGAAGCGGCCGCTCTATGCGCTGCTTTTGTCCGGCGTTGTCAATGTATTCCTGAATCTGTTCTTTGTTATTGTCTGCCACATGAGTGTGGCGGGAGTGGCGCTGGCCACGGATATCTCCACAGCCATCAGTGCAGTGATTGTACTGATCTGCCTGCAAAAGGAAGAGGAGACGTTCCGTTTTCAATGGCGGAAGCTGTCACTGCAAAGGGAATACTGCGGCAAGGTATTCGCCATCGGACTTCCGGCCGGTATCCAGGGGGCTGTGTTTTGCTTCTCCAACGTGTTTATTCAGGCGGCCATCAACAGCTTTGGTTCCAATGCGGTGGCAGGAGCTGCTGCTGCGCTGAACTTTGAGTATTTTTCATATTACATGGTGCAGGCCTTTGCACAGGCTGCGACCACCTTTACCAGTCAGAACTGGGCGGCCAGAGAGTGGAAGCGGTGTCGGCGTATTTTCTCCTGCAGCATGCTGTGGGGAGCGATTTTTGCAGCGGTGATCAGCGTTCCGCTGGTTGTATTCCGCGCCGAGGCGATCCAGCTGTATTCCACAGAGGCGGCGGTGCAGGAGTTCGCCTATATCCGCATAATGACGGTGCTGATTCTGGAACCGCTCTGCGTGATTTATGAAATACCCGCCGCGGCACTGCGCGGTATGGGGCATTCCACCATTCCGGCGGTGGAAACGATTCTGGGTACGGTTGTGTTCCGTCTGATCTGGCTTTCTACTGTTTTCGTTCATTGGAGATCTTTCCGCATGATTTTCTGGGTGTATCCGATATCCTGGATTTTCACCGGAGTGCTTCTTCTGATCAGCTACGGCCTGGCGGTTTATTCCTGGAACCGGAAGCATGCGTAGCAGCGATTTTGCGAATGGGCTCTGAATAATTGCTTTTGTTGTAATCAAAGAGTCCATTCGAAATGTCCGAGTGTACCCGCTTTGGCGGATCTGATAGAATAGAGGAGGGAAGTGTCAGGGGATCAGGAGGGTACAGAATGGCAGGAAAGGATATTACAGAGAAGATCCTGGCGGACTACAACGATGTGTTCGCGGATATCGTTAATGTACTGCTTTTTAATGGGGAACAGATTATATCGCCGGATGATCTGGAGACGGTAAAGGATCGAAGCCAGTACAAGGCCGACGGGAAGATCCATGAACAGGAACGCGATGTATCCAAGGTTCTGAAAAATGAGAATACAAAGATCACTTTATTCGGCTTCGAGCATCAGACGAAGGCGGAGAAATTTATGCCGGTGCGTCAGATTGGATACGATGGACAGTCGTATCGGGCCCAGCTGCTGGATAAGGATTCAGAGCAGATTTATCCGGTGATTACTTTAGTGTTATACTTTGGTACAACACATTGGAATTACGAGCGGAATCTGCTGGGCGTGGTGAAGGTGCCGGAGAAATTTAAACCGTATGTCAGTGACTATGAGATGAAGAATCTCTACGAAATCGCATTCCTGACGCCGGAGCAGGTGCAGCTGTTCCGCAGCGATTTCAGATATGTTGCGGATTATCTGGTTCAAAAGCGCATGACCAATGATTATAGGCCGAGTGCGGATGTGATTGACCATGTGGACGAGGTTTTGAAATTAATGTCAGTTCTGACGGATGACAGGAGATTTGAGGAAATCATTCAGGAACTGCCAGGAAAAGGAGGTACCAGTATGTGCACTGTATTAGATAAGGTTGAAAACAGAGGAATTGAGAAAGGGCTCAAGGTATTGGTGTGACAAAAGGATTGAACTCTAACCAGATAAAGGCAATTGCCATTGCGGCAATGACCATTGATCATGCAACATGGCTTTTATTTCCGGGGTATCAGAGAACGTGGTGGATTGTGCTGCTGCATGTGATTGGCCGTGTGACGGCCCCGATTATGTGGTTCTTTCTCGCGGAGGGATATCATTATACCCGGAATGTCAGGAAGTACATAGGCCGGCTCTTCGTCTTTGCGGTTGTTTCGCACTTTGCCTATAACTTTGCCGGCGGAATCCCGGTGATTCCAAACGGATTTTTTAATGGGACCAGCGTGATGTGGTCTCTTGCCTGGTCGGTTGTTCTGATGGTAATTGTTACCGCAGACCGCCTGCCGCAGTGGATGAAACTGATTTTGATCGGTTTAATCTGCCTCATCACGTTTCCTTCGGACTGGTCAACGATTGCAGCGATGTGCCCGGTATATTTGTATATGTACCGAGGGAATTTCAGGAAGCAGGCGCTTTCCATTCTCATCTGGGCTGCAATATACGCTGCGGTGTATTTTTTATTTATGGATAAGGTGTATGGACTGCTGCAAATGGGCGCCTTGCTATCGCTGCCGATTTTGAAGCAGTATAACGGAGAGAGAGGAACGTGGAAGGGGATGAAATGGTTCTTCTATCTGTATTATCCGGCACATTTGCTTATTATCGGTCTTGTTCGTGTAATGATCGGAAACGGCCGCATCTTTCCATAGGAAAAGCTTTTGACTTATATATTCTCATTTCAAATCTGGTTGGGATCCCTTTTTGAGATCCCAAAAGCCTTTTGAGCTTTTGGGATTTTTTGTTGATACTTCAATCGTATTGTTGTACCTTCTTCAGACAATTTTTGGCTGCGTGCCAGCTGTAAATGCAGGCCGCGATTTCAGCAATCCAGAACGCATACCAGCAGTTGGAAAGGCCCACTGTTTTTATCAGAATCCAGAGAGTCGGCACCAGCAAAATCAGCTGCCGGATGGCGTTGCCGAACATATTGATCAGTCCATTTCCGAGACCGGAGGCATAATAGCCGCACAGAATTGTGACCGCTGCCAGGGCAAAGGATACAGAAATAATCCGCAGCGCCGGAATTCCCAGCGTCAGCATGTCCGAACTTGCCGAAAAAAGCTGCAAAAGCCTTCCGGGAATGCACCAGAATAGGATTGTTCCGCACAGAGCCAGGATCGCGCCGGTGGGAATCAGCACGTTCCAGGTCTGCCGTACCCGCCGATACTGCTTGTTTCCGTAATTGTAGCCGACGATCGGAATGGCGGCCTGTCCGAGTCCATTGATCGGCATCATCAGGAAATTCTGCAGTTTATAATAGATGCCGAAGAAGGCAACCGCTGTTGCGGACACCGAAAGGAGCATGCTGTTCACTGCGAACATCATGATGCTGCCGATGGCCTGCATAACGATGGTAGGCAGTCCCACACGATAAATATCCGCGACATCCTTCCAACAGAAGCGATAGCCCTTCAGATGTACATGAATCATCGGATTACGGAAGCGATTGAACAGCAGCGCGGCTGCAGCGCCAACCATTTGTCCGATGACGGTTGCAATCGCTGCACCGCGGATTCCCATGGCAGGGCAGCCAAGAAGCCCGAATATCATGATGGGATCCAGAATAATGTTCAGGACAGCACCAACGATCAGAGACAGCATAGATAATACGGTATCGCCGACGGCCTGGAGAAGCCTTTGTCCGTATGTCTGCAGGAAAATCCCCCAGCAATATACGAGATTGATGGAAAGGTATTGCTCACACAACATCTGAAGCTCCGGATCCGTTGTCATTCTGGCCGAAATCGACCCGGACAGGAAGATACCGGCCAGCGAAAAGATCAGAGACGTAGCGATCATCAGAAAAAGCCCGGTTGTGGCTGCCTGGCAGGCGTCTTCCTCCCTTTGCTCGCCGATTCTTCGGGAGAGCAGCGCATTCAGACCCACTGCGGTTCCAACACCGACCGCGATCATCAGAAACTGAATCGAGTAGACCAAAGAGGCGGCCGTCAGGGCTGACTCTGACAGGCGAGCTACGAAGATGCTGTCGACGATATTGTAAAGAGACTGTACCAGCAGCGACAGCATTAAGGGGACAGCCATTGTGTACAGCAGCGGCCGAACAGGCTGCTGTGCCAGTTTGTTTTCGGAATGCATAAGAAGACCTCCTTGCGGCATTAAAAACGTAACACTTCAGCTCATATTTCGATTTCAGCTTCCATCTTGATTTTCCTTCCGAAAACCGCAATGTGGCAGGTGCTGAACGGATACAAAAAAGCGTGAAACCCTTGAGGACAAGCAAATCCTCCGGATTTCACGCTTTAATAAGCCGGCTTCTGTTACAATCTATTTGCCCGCTCAGCGCCCATCACATCTCAGCTTTCAACAGAAAAACCGAGACAGACGATGAACAGGTACCAATTTATCTGCTCTATTTATAAACGAAGGCAGGAGAAAAAAGCAAGAAAAACATTTTGACTTTTTGAAAAAAATCAATATAATCTCAATCTAACATCATATTGTTCCGAAGAAGTGTGTAGCTTGTCAGCGTAAGTCCAACTAACTTATGCAGCAGGCGCACACTTTTTTGTGTGGGGAAACTGTGCAGAAGAGCCAGGAAAGGAGATGTATAAAATGGCAGAGAGCAACAAAATGAAGAGTATGCCGGTGAATCAGCTGTTGGTTCGGATGGGCCTTCCTATGGTCTTGTCTATGGCATTGCAGGCGGTCTACAACATTGTGGACAGTGCGTTTGTGGGCAACATGAAGGTTGGCAGCGAGGCGGCATTAAATGCGCTGACACTGGTATTTCCGATTCAGATGTTTATGGTTGCGGTGGGAGTCGGAACCGGCGTGGGAACCAATGCCCTTCTTGCAAGAACCCTGGGCCGGGGAAACAGCAAAAAGGCGGCCAAGGTGGCAGGGAACAGCCTGTTTTTGGGAGTGCTGATCTATGTATTTTTCTTATTGTTTGGTATCTTTGGAGTGAGAGCATATATTTCATCGCAGACAATGGATGCGGAAGTGGCTGGTATGGGAACGGATTACCTGAGTATATGCTGTGTGCTTTCCTTCGGAATTATTTTCTTTTCGCTGTTTGAAAAATTGCTGCAGGCCACCGGCCGGTCGTTTTATTCCACGATCGGACAGGTTGTGGGAGCAGTTGTAAATATTGTTCTGGATCCCATTATGATTTACGGGCTGGGACCGTGCCCGGAAATGGGAGTGGCAGGAGCGGCTTATGCCACGGTAATCGGGCAGGTTGCGTCGGCTGCGCTGCTTTTGATCTTCTATCTGAAGCTGAACAGGGAGTTCGAACGGGATTTAAAATATATAAAGCCGAATGCCGGTATCATAAAAGAAATATATACGATCGGTCTCCCGGCAATTATAGCGCAGGCACTGATGTCTTTTATGGTGTATGTGATGAACCTGATTTTGAAGTTTAATCCGTCTGCGCAGACGGCATACGGGCTGTTCTACAAGGTGCAGCAGTTTGTTCTGTTCCTTGCATTTGGACTGAGGGATGCCATTACGCCGATTGTTGCATTTGCATACGGCATGCGGAGTAAAAAGCGCGTAATGGATGGCTGCAGATATGGCCTGATTTACACGGGAGCCCTGATGATCCTGGGAATGGTAATTACCGAGTGCTTTGCAGGGGCGTTTGCAACGCTATTCAATGCGGGGCAGTCGCGGGAATATTTTATCGGGGCAATGCGGATAATTTCGATCAGCTTTTCGTTCGCGGGCATCAACGTGGCCTATCAGGGAATCTATCAGGCTCTTGACAGCGGTATGGAATCGCTGATCATTTCGCTTTTACGGCAGCTGGTAATTATTCTGCCGTTAGCGGGAATCTTTTCTGTATTCGCCAGAAGCGGGCAGATGGGTGTCACACTGATCTGGTGGGCATTTCCGATTACGGAAGTGATATCCTGTCTGGTCGGATACGTGTTTTTAAAGAAGGTTCAAAGAATCAAGGTTGATGTTCTGAAGTAAGGAGGGTACGACAATGACAAAGAAAATCATTACCATCAGCAGAGAGTTTGGAAGCGGCGGAAGGTTCATTGGAGAGGAAACGGCCCAAAAGCTGGGAATTGCATATTACGATAAAAAGGTGATCAATCAGATCGCGGAAAAGTCCGGCCTATCGCCGGAATACATTCAGGAGAGTGCAGAGCTCTCACCGCAGAAGGGGCTGTTTGCCTATGCATTTGCGGGGCGCGATATCACCGGGAAATCCATCGAGGATATGGTGTATGAGGCACAGAGAAAAGTCATCCTCGAGCTGGCAGAAAAGGAGCCTTGCGTGATCATCGGAAGGAATGCAGATTATATTCTGAAAGAGAGAAGCGATGTGCTCCATGTGTTTATTCACGGCAACCGTCCGGAGAAAATAGAGAGGATCTGCCGTCTGTACAACGTAAATGAACAGGAAGCCGTCAAAATGGCAGAGGACATCGATAAAAGGCGCAGAACGAATTACAACTTCTATACGGAGCAGAAATGGGGACAGGCCAGCAATTATACACTGTGCCTGAACAGCTCGGAGCTGGGTTATGAGCGGTGTGAATCGATCATAATGGAATGCATGAGATAAATAAGGACGCAGGAGGGTTAAAACGATCTTCCTGCGTCCTTATCGTTTACCGCGCGTGATACTGCCGTATCGTATTCACGGAAGGGGCGGAGCTACGGGTAAAAGAAGCCTTCGACCTACAGCGTGAAGTACAGGGTGCGGATGATCTCATAGTAATCATCCGAATCAAAGGCAATCCGCTTGCTGGCAACGCGTGTAACGCCGGGATAATAGGAGCCGCGCTGCGCCTTTTCTGCATCCTTGAATTCAATCTCTACATGGAAATGCTCAGGGAGCGTCATCAGGCAGGACTTCGGATCCTTCGCAACTGCCTCCATCATTCCGTCGTGAATCAGACGAACGGCCGTCTTGGGATGAATGGAGATGGTGGAGGTGCCCCAGCCCTCGAAGACAGGAACTGCAGTAATGTTCGGGATCAGCTCCTTGGCCTCCTCGCAGAGTGCCTTGTCACCGCTGACGAAAATCGTCGGAATGCCGTAGTAGGCTGCGAACATGGCATTGAGCATGAATTCACTTGCATACTTGCCGTTGACTTCAATGTACTGGTTGCGAAGATTCTGGGTATGGGACAGGTTGTTTCCGACGGAATAGGCACCGGAGTGGTAACCGGTCATGGCCGCTGCATCACAGTTACGCACGCCGGCCATCATATTGCAGGGGATGGTGACCCAGCCGCGGATCAGGTGCACGCCCTCGGGAAGCTCATCCCCGATGATGTTGCGGGCGGAGTCATGAGAATCCTTCACCAGAACATCCTCGACTTTGCCGGTATCCAGTGCGCCGCTGCAGGCAGCTGCGACCTCGCGTGACATCTGCAGTGCAAAACGGTCGTAGCCCGGCCTTCCGATTTCGGTCTCGTCCCAATGGTTGATGCCGCAGGTCCCCTCAATATCAGAGCTGATGAATAATTTCATGTCGGTGTCCTCCTAGCTGTCAGTGTGATTGCTGAATAGTTACCGCTATTCTATATCCTGCAGGCATTCCGGGCTAGACAAAATTGGGAGAAACGCTGATTAAAGCGTTTCCCGCGCCGGATTTGCGCTGCGAGGCCGCAATTTCCCCTGCAAATCCGTGCGATCTGCCGGAGGCGCCAAGGGAAAACAGCCCCCACTTGGAACCGACGAAATTTACTTTTGCGCTGCAAAAGGCTGCGTGTGGAACGATGCGCGCGTACTGATCTGATATTGCTTCGGCGAGAGCTTCAGATGCTTGGAGAAGGTCCGGGAGAAGTTGGAATAATTATTAAAGCCACACATAAAGCACACGTCAATGGGAGTTCTTCCCTCCCGAAGAAGCCGTTTCGCCTGAGAAAGGCGTTTTTCTATGATGTACTGCTGGACGGGCATGCCGGTATAGGACTTGAAAATTCGGGTCACATACACGGGATTCAGATGTACATGCTCGGCGATGTCTGCCAGAAGGAGATTCTCCGTCAGGTGGTCATCAATATACCGGAAGATGGCTGTAATCGTGGGCGGCGGCGTATGCCTGGATTTCAGGCATTGCGAGGAATCGGAGATCCGTCCGATGAAGACCAGAATGGTCGTCAGAAGAGCCTCCGCCAGAAAGTCATGCCCATAAGCGGAAGGCGGTTCACAAAGGGTCTGATCCAGGGACTGTGCATAATCGCAATAGCGGGTGATCTGCGCTTCATTCAGGTGCAGGACATTAAGATGTGCAGACTCTGTCTGATAGAAGCAGTCTGTGAAATGCGCGTAGAGAGGGCCCTTTTTCTGGATATACGATTCTTTGATGTTGATGACGACACGGCTGTATGTGCTGTCACCGATCGGTACAGCATAGTGAAACACATACGGCGGAATCAAAACCATGTCTCCGCGTTCCATGATCCAACTGTCATGCTCAAAGTTCAGACGAATCTCGCCCGATAGGAACAGGTAAATTTCATATCCGTCATGATTGTGAAGCACAGAGGAAACGGGGATCGGCGTATTCTTGCAGAAGCAGATAAAATCGTTGTCCTGTGTCTCCCAGGCCATGTGATAGTTCGGTTCTTTATTTCCTTTCATCATTCATCCTTGCATGCGACAGGTGCGGAGGCAGGTATGGGCGTTTCAGCGCCTGCCGCATTTCAACGTGAACCCGCTGCTTGCGGGTAAATTCATGATTGCAATCGCCCGGCGGGCGAGGTGCTAGCACCACCGGCCAGCCGGTACTTAGTTATTGTGCAGTTTGACGATTCATCTAAAACGACAAAAATGCGCTGGAAATCGATGCTCTGTGGGAAAAGTTGACTTGCTGAAAGACAATGTTCCCTCTCTTTTTTAGAAACTCTATGTGCATATTATACATATCATAAGTTTAAAAACGCAATAAAAACAGATAGATAATGTGTATTTGACAAAGATCCGACAATGATACCATCAAGTCATCTTAAAGGGAATCGATTCATGATTTAAGAAATTCTTGGAGGTATGACAAAGAGGGGGAATCAGGCATGCAGAAAACACTGCGCAAAATGTGGAATTACAAATGGGTCTATCTGATGCTTTTGCCGGTCATCATTTACTTCGTTGTTTTCAAGTATATACCGATGTACGGGATTGTTATTGCATTCAAGGATTACAACGTCTTCAAGGGAATTACGGGAAGCCCGTGGGTAGGATTTAAAATTTTTCAGAAGATTTTTGCAAACAAGAATTTCTGGAACAGCATTCGCAATACCTTTTCATTGAATCTTCTGACGTTGGCGGTAAGCTTTCCGCTGACCATCATGGTCTCTCTGATGATCAATGAGGTGATGCATACACGGCTGAAGAAAATTGTACAGTCCATCCTGTATCTGCCGCATTTCATTTCCTGGGTTGTAGTGGCCAGCATTGTGGTTAATCTGTTCTCACAGAATGGCGGAACGATCAATCTGATGTTGAATCAACTGGGGATCAACTCCGTTCCATTTCTTTCTGATAAGCACTGGTGGATATTCACCTATGTGATTAGCAATGTTTGGAAGGAAATCGGATGGGGAACAATCATTTACCTTGCGGCACTGACGGGCGTCGATGAAACACTGTATGAAGCCTCCTATCTGGATGGAGCAACGAAATTCCAGCGTCTTATTTACATTACACTGCCGTCCATTAAATCCGTCATCGTAGTTATGCTGATTCTTCAAATTTCTAAGATGATGACCATCGGACTGGATGCACCGCTTCTGCTGGGTAACAAGAAGGTCATGGATGTTTCAGAAGTAATCAGCACCTACACGTACCGCCTTGGTATCGAGCAGGCAAAATACAGCGAGTCCACAGCCATCGGTCTGTTCCAGTCGCTCGTAAATATCATCATTCTCTTTGCTGCGGATCGATTTGCTAAGGCAATCGGCGAGGAAGGAATTCTGTAAGGAGGAAGAACAAGGTGAAACAGAAATTGACAATAGGACGGATCATCAACGTGGTGATTCTGCTGGCACTGACTTTTATCTGTCTCTATCCGTTCTTGAATGTTATTGCGTATTCATTGAGCGGCTACAACGCAGTTCTGACCGGAAGCGTCACATTTTATCCGAAGGATATAACCTTCGACGCATATAAGGAAATCCTTGGAAAGAAACAGATCTGGCAGGCAATGAGCACCACGGTTTTCGTTACACTTGTCGGTACAATGCTGAGCTTGGTTCTGACAATATTCGCAGCATATGCACTGTCCCGCGGGGATCTTCCGGGAAGAAAACTAATCACCGGATTCATTTTGTTCACGATGTATTTCGGCGGAGGAATGATACCGACATTCCTGGTTGTTAAGCAGGTCGGGCTGTATGACACGTTGGGAGCCCTGTTCATTCCGAATGCAGTGAACGTATTCAATTTCATTGTCATGCGGACATTTTTCAAGAACATGCCGGTGTCATTGGAGGAAGCGGCACGAATTGATGGGGCATCCTATATGGAAGTGTTGATTCACATTATTCTTCCGCTGTCGCTCCCGATCATTGCTACCATCGGGCTATTCTACGCCGTTGATTACTGGAATTCCTACTTCAATGCGCTGCTCTATATTACAAGTCCGGAGAAATATACGCTGCAGCTGCGCCTCCGCTCTCTTCTCTTCGGCGGAGAGCTGAATAGCACTGCAAATCTGGAGGGTGCGGGCAGTATGGTGATGTCACAGTCTCTGAAGATGGCAACGGTTGCGGTATCAACGATCCCGATTCTGGTGGTGTATCCCTGGCTTCAGAAGTACTTTGTCAAGGGAGTTATGGTTGGATCGGTCAAAGGCTAATAAACGAGATCACTTTCTGCCAGTGCGCAAAAGCCGGGGGCGGAAATGTATTCCCACAATGAGGGGAAAGAAAAGGAGGGTATCTATGAAGAAACGGATGGTAAAGAGAAGACTACTGGCAGGGGCTATGTCGGCAGCCATGTTGACGGGGCTTCTGACAGGATGTGGTGCGTCTTCCACAGAAAGTGAGAAGGCTGATGCGTCAAACGGATCTGCGGAGAGCAGTACGAGTGAGGCTGCAGCAGAGAGTGGATATCAGACCACCTACGGAGATAAGCAGTTTGATAATGTTACGATCACAGTAGAGTTGTTTGACCGAAGCAATGCACCCAGCGGATCAACAATTACGGAGAACAAATGGACACAGTATGTCAATCAGGAAATGAACAAGGTGGGCATTAATGTGGAATTTGTGCCGGTTCCGAGAAGTGATGAAATTACCAAGATGCAGACAATGGTTGCCAGCCAAACGGCACCGGATATCACCATTACATACACCTATGCCTATGCAGAAGATTACTTCAATCAGGGAGGAATATGGGATCTTTCTGAATTTATTGACGGAGAGGACCAGGCAAAGAATTTGAAGTCCTATATCGGAGAGTCCTGCCTGGATATTGGCAGAAATGCAGACGGACAGCTTTACGGAATTGTCGCCAAACGTGCCACAACAGCAAAAAGCAACCTCTTCATTCGGCAGGACTGGCTGGATAAGCTTGGTCTGGAGGCGCCGACGACACCGGATGAACTGAAGAATGTTCTCACGAAATTTGTAAAGGAGAACCCGGATGGAAGAAAAGATGCAGTAGGCGCTATATTCTGGCAGATGTGGAATACGCGGGCAGCCTTCACAACTCTTGGACAGGATGCCAATAAGTGGCAGGTGGCTGCAACCGAAGACTGCATCATGGACTACTATGATCAGGAAGGCATGAAAGCGTTCTATCAGTTTATGAACGAACTGTACAACGATGGCATTCTTCATTCGGAATATTATACGCTGGATGAAGATATGTATAAGAATCTTTTCTGCTCCGGAGCACTTGGCTTCTGCGAATACAACGTAAATGGCAATGTGGATGTTCTGCGCGGCGGACTTCTGCAAACCTTGAAAGAAAATCAGCCGGATGCAGATGTGGTCTCTCTTGCTCCTCTGAAGAATGTCAATGACGGAAACCAGTACAGCGCAACCTATTCTGAGGGCGGTCTGATTGCGTTCTGCCCGAAGACTGCATCGGCTGAGACGGTAGAAGCCTGCATGACATATCTCGACTGGATGTGCTCTCAGGATGGAGGTTTTGTACTTTACCACGGATTTGAAGATGAGCATTACGACATGGTGGACGGTGTTCCGGTTGTCAAGGATTCTGATTACAACGCAAAGGACAAGGATTGGATTCGTACGGATCTGTTTTTGACCGGAAACCAGGGCTATTTCATGACCGTGGATGATTTCAATGCCTGCACATCCAAAGAAGCTCCCGGATTTGAAAATTATGTAATCAACAATTATGAGAACGCTCTGTCCGGAACAGAGCTGCCGGATAGCTATTACACATCTCCGTCTACGTCGGGCCTTATCACGGATCTAAAGCTTGTACAGGACGAGTATCAGGTGGATTGCATCACCTGCGCACCTTCGGATTTTGATGCAACATTTGCAGAGTACATGAGCAAGCTGGAGGATGCAGGTATCCAGACGATTATCGACGAAAGAACAGCGTACTACGGTGTGAATTAATCACGAACTAATTCGAGGTTTTCCGAAGGAAAATCGAGATGGGCGCTGAATAGTTACTGGATTTTCATGGGCCGCCGCGGCATTATGCGGCGGCCACAATTAAAAAGACAGGAATATAGATGGGGAGCGGTAGGTGAGAAGATGGGAAGCAATGACGGAATGAATTATGCACCGGTTGGAAAGCCAAAGCCTGTAGTGAAGCCACAAGAATTTGTGATTGCTGCTATTGCACTGGACCATGGGCACATATATGGAATGTGCAATGGACTGGTGGAGGCAGGGGCTACATTGAAGTGGGTGTATGATCCGGATCCTGCCAAAGTGAAGCAGTTTTTACAAACATATCCGGGGGTAAAGGCGGCGAACAGTGAGGAAGAAATACTTTCCGATCCTGAGGTAAAACTGGTCTGTGGGGCAGCGGTGACAAGCCTTCGCTGTGCACTAGGCCTTCGTGTTATGGCAGCCGGGAAGGATTATTTTACAGATAAGGCTCCATTGACATCGTTGGAACAACTGGCACAGGCGAAGGAAATGGTTTTCCGAACAGGGCGAAAGTATATGTGCTACTACAGCGAACGCATTCATGTGGAGGCTGCAGTATATGCGGGCTACTTAATCAATCAGGGGGCTATTGGAACGCCGATCCACATTGATGGTTTCGGACCGCACAGAATAGGAGATCCCTCGTCTCGGCCGGATTGGTTCTGGAAAAAGGAGCAGTATGGCGGAATTCTCTGCGATATCGGGAGCCATCAGATTGAGCAATTCCTTTTTTACTGTGGATGCAAAGATGCGGAAGTGCAATACAGCGAGGTGGGCAACTACAATCATCCGCAGTATCCGGAACTGGAGGACTTTGGTGACGCGGTCCTCGTTGGAGACAACGGATCCACCCAGCATTTTCGGGTGGACTGGTTTACACCGGACGGGCTCTCCACTTGGGGAGACGGCAGAACTTTTATCATAGGGACAGAAGGCTACATTGAGCTTCGCAAGTATGTCAATGTTGCGACACAGGAAAGTGGCGGACATGTTTTCTTGGTTAATCAGGAGGGGGAGCAGCATTTTGAAGTAGATGGGAAGGTCGGCTATCCATTTTTTGGCGAGCTGATTTTGGACTGCCTGAACCGCACGGAACATGCAATGACACAGGAGCACTGCTTCAAAGCTGCTGAGTTGTGTGTGCGTGCAGAGCTGCAGGCCCGAAAAGTGCACGGACTGTCCTGATTTTCAACGATACGTTTCAGATACGGATACAGAAAAGCTTTTAGAGAAAAATAATGACCGTTGCCGCGGATCGCGGCAGGAAAGGAATCTATGATTCACGTAGCAATTGTCGGAACCGGGGGGATTTCTCACGCACATATCAAGGGGCTTCTGACCTTTCCGGAACGTTGCAAGATTGTGGCGTTGTGCGATATTGTGCCAGGAAAAGCACAGAAAGTGAAGGAGCAGTATCATCTGGACTGTGCTGTTTTTGAGGATCATCAGGAAATGTTATCGGCAGGTCTTCCAATTGATCTGGTACATGTCTGCACACCGCCGTTTTCGCATGCGGAAGTCTCTGTTCATGCGATGGAGGCAGGATGCAATGTTCTGTGCGAAAAGCCGATGGCAGCAAGTCTTGCCGAGTGTGATGCCATGCTCCGGGCAGAAAAAGAGAATGGTGTTGTGCTGGCGCAAGTGGCACAGAATCGGTTTACAAATCCGTACTGGAAGATGAAAAAAATCCTGGACAGCGGTCTTGCCGGAAGGGTGTGTTCGATTCAGATTAATTCGAACTGGTGGAGAGGACACTGCTATTATGATCTGTGGTGGCGCGGAACATGGGAAAAAGAATGCGGCGGTCCCACGCTCAATCATGCGGTACATCATATTGATCTTCTGAACTGGTTGGAAGGCGAGCTGCCGGAGAAGACGGTCAGCATGCTGACAAATGTCATGCATGATAATTCGGAAGTAGAAGATCTCTCTGAAGCTATCATGAAATATGAGAACGGAAGTCTTGCTTCTGTGACCAGTTCAGTGGTGCACCACGGAGAAGAACAAAGCATCATTGTACAGTGCGCAAATGCCAAATTGTCGGCGCCCTGGAATCCAAAGGCAGAGATATCTATGGGCAACGGTTTCCCAGAGGACGGCGGGAACAAGGCTCTCCTTGAAGAATTGGCGGAAGCATATCAGGCAATTCCGGATCTGGAGTACACCGGTCATACGGGCGAGATCGATAATGTTTTGTCTGCACTGGAAAACGGTACAAAGCCTTTGATAACCGGTATTGATGGAAAACGTACGATTGAGATGATCACCGCGATCTACAAAGCCGGATTTACAGAATCGAGTGTGAAGCTTCCGATTCTGTCTGAAGACGAGTATTACAACGGAGACGGAATTCAGAAGAATGCGATTCATTTTTATAAAAAGGGGAAGGTTTTGGAGAATCTTTCCGAAGAAGAAATCAAGATCGAAGCAGTGAAATAAAAGCTGACGGTCGAATCAGTATTTAATGAATCTTCAGAATGCGGACACAGGTGGAGAGTAGGCGGCCATCATGAACAGAGTCAGAATGGGCGTGATCGGCATCGGCAGCATGGGTTCGGCGCATGCGATGCAGATCTATAAAAATAAAGTGGAAGGAATGGAATTGGCAGCGGTTTGTGATACAGATCCGCTGAGAATGAAGTGGGCGAAGGAGCAGTTTGGGAATGGGACACGTCTCTATTCGGATTATCATGCACTGATTGCTTCCGGAAATATCGATGCAGTGCTTATTGCAACGCCGCATCCTCTGCATCCTTCTATTGCGAAGGAAGCTCTTCTGGCGGGGCTTCATGTACTGACAGAGAAGCCGGAAGGAATCGACATTGCGGCAGCAGAAGCGGTTAATCATGTAGCACAAAAGGGAGATTGCGTTTTTGGAATCATGTACAATCAGAGAACCAATCCTCTTTTTGCAGAGCTTCGAAGGCGCTTTCAATGTGGAGAGCTTGGAGAATTGATTCGGTTTACCTGGACAATCACAAACTGGTACCGCACACAGGCCTATTATGATTCCGGCTCCTGGAGGGCAAGCTGGGCAGGAGAAGGCGGCGGGGTATTGATGAACCAATGCCCGCACAATCTGGATATCTGGCAATGGATGACAGGAATGCCGAAACGACTGATTGCAAGCTGTCGCACTGCCCATTTCCACGACATTGAGGTGGAGGATGAAGCAGAGATTTACGCTGAATACGCAAATGGAGCAACAGGGGTGTTCTTAACCTCCACTGGCGAATATCCGGGAACCAATCGACTGGAACTCTCTGGAACGAGAGGGAAGGCTGTGATTGAAAACGGAGTATTGACACTTCAGCTTCTGGAGCAGGATATACGTGAGATCACGTCTTCATCTCCGGAATGCATGCCGCATTGTGCTATAAAAACCGTGCAAATCTCGCAGACCGTGCAGGAGAGCGGACACCTTGGAATATTGAATGATTTCAGTAGGGCTATCCGGAACGGTACAAAGCTTCTTGCTCCGGGTGAAGACGGCGCTTACGGATTATCAATTGCTAATGCGGCATATCTTTCAGCCTGGACACATGACTGGGTGGAACTTCCACTGGATGGGGGAATATATCGCGCAGAACTTCGGAAAAGACAGGAAAACAGCGCAGGAAGAGGGGAGGGAAGAACTCAGAACATTACCGGAGAGTACTCGAAGCGTTGGTGTGTAAAATGGTAAAAAACTCCCCTTACTTTTAAGAAGTCCCGCCATCGATTTAATGGCGGGACTTCTTGTTTGCGTTCATTGGTATTCCCTGGCGGCTAATACTGCCGATCTCCCGAAATTATCAGGAACAACAGGACAGACAACAGGGGGCAGGCATTACTCCAGTACGGCGGAACCGTTTACGTACAGCTGATAACCATTGGAGACAATCTGTGACAGATCACCGTTAAAGGAGGTGACATAGCTGTCGCCGGTCAGCGTCCAGGTGGAGGTGTCATCCAGTGTGACATTGACCTCGCCGGCCGCACCGGAGGTGTTGATGGCTCCGGTGAAGGAGCTGCTGTCGGATAAGGTCATATCAAGAGTGGAGATATCGTCCACGGTGATATTACCTTCCATTGTCTGCTTCGAGGTGGTGAGTGTTACGTTTCCTCCGTTGGAGCCGCTTGTTCCCCAGCCGCGGCTACTGTCGTTCCCGGAAATGGTGAACAGCTGGTCATTGGCAGTGACAAGCTTTGTATTCGTGAGCGAGATGGTGCAGCTCGTATTGGTGATATAGAACAGATCACCGGACAAAGAGGTAATGCTGCCGTCAACGGAGGAGAAGCTCGACTGACCGATGGCGGCGTCGCCGGACATGCTCTGATAAATCATGACTGCGTGCAGATTGTCACTATCGCTACCGCCGGCAGAGGAGGTCATATTGCCGGATACGGTGCAGTTCTCCAGCGCGATGGAGTTCTTACCCTCGATGACAAGGCCCTCGGAATTGTTGGCGGTCAGGGTCGCATTTTTCACCGTGATGTCTGCAGTGCTGTAGACGGCAGGGCTTCCGAGACCATTGGTGGTGTACGTTCCGCCGTCGACAGAAACGGTACCGCCGCCGCGGTCACTGCGGATGGCGGCAGCGGAGTCGCCCTCGGTCGTGATCGTCAGGTTCGATGCAATGGTTGTGCCGCCGCCGGTTGTCTGGATACCGCCGGAATTGCGGCCGGTCGTGTGGATGGTGGAATCGGAGACGGTCACCGTCGTACCCTCGCCGTAGCTGAAGATTCCGTTGCCGTTTGTGACGGAGGTGTTGACGGTTGCATCGGAGATGGTCACGTCAGCTCCGTTGAGTGCCAGAAATGCGGCATTCTGGCCGTAGAAATCGCCGTCCTCCGTGTTGGAGGATTCACCGGCGGTTTTCTCGATGGTGACACCGCTGAGGGTGGCAGTTACGCCGTCCACGCGGAGCGCATTCTCGTCGTCATTTTCCGAAAGGTAGGTCTCATCGGAAACAGATGCATTGTCATCC
>CAVFRZ010000020.1:0-17686 GCA_963624875.1 Anaerovibrio sp. | reverse complement strand
CGTTGAAATGTGGCAGGTGCTGAACAGATACTTCAAAATCAGCCTTAGAAATGCGAGCATTTCACGTCTGATTTATGAAATTTTGCTTGGCTCTGAATAGTTACAAGCTGTTATGGAAGGCAGACTACCGTGATCAATCGACGAGACAGGATGTCAGAGAGGGAAGATAAGATGGCACATGGGAAAAAAAGATATTCACCATATTCACGCGGAAGACGATGGTGGGGCATTTTGATTCCGACTGCGCTGCTTGTGGTTTTTGTAGTGTCTCTTGGGAATTTTTTGCGGCAGCTGTGGATCTACCGGCGGGCTGAAAGTGAGTATCAGGCACTGGACAGATATATGGAGGTAACTCCAGGGGAAACGCTATGGGAAAAGTGCGAGCCGCTGGACGAAGAGGAGCAGCCGCAGGATGAAGAAAAACTGCGGCAGGAAACGAAAACGGTATCCTATCCGAGCTTGCGGATTGATTACGATGCACTTGCAGCCGTGAATTCAGAATTTATCGGTGTCATTTACGTTCCGGTTCTGGGGATTAAATATCCGGTAGTCCAGACTGGGGACAACAGCAAGTATCTTTATACGACGTTTGAGGGTAAATCCAATTCCTCGGGCTGTATCTTTCTGGACACCGTGGCATCCCCGAACTTTTCGGACCGGAATACCTATATCTTTGGGCATAACATGAAAAACGAAACCATGTTCGGGAGTCTCAAAAGGTTCCTGGAGAATGCGACGCTTTGCGACCAAGACCCGTATGTTTACATCTATCAGAAGGAACAGACACTGGTTTACCGCATCTTTGCCTATTACATAATCCCAGTGGAGGATGATGTGTACAATGATTTTATTGGTGACGATGGATATGATGCTTATGTGGCCGATGCAAAGGCCAATTCCCTTTATCAGCCGGGGGAGGATGATGGGGGATCTATTGACTGGAATAGTCGACCGAATCTTCTGACACTGTCCACCTGCTATGCAACCGGACATGTGAATAATTTCGTGGTACAGGCTGCGCTTGTGGAAAGGGCAGGAAACTGATATTCATTTGCTTACCAAGTCTCGTCGCTGGCAGACGTGTGTAGGGCAACCATGGCTTATAAACGTGTTTTTACCTGTGATGCCTATACAGACTTGTTTTTGGGAGGTGGAGCGGCTAGAATTTGTATTGTTTGTAGTAATTTTATGATAGCGAAGCAGCACTGCAGAATTACGGTTGCCATTCTTGCTGGCCGCCGGCAGCGTTGCAGATGCACAGAAAGGGGGAGGATGAAAAATGAAAGGGCAAGGTGTTAGGAGGAACGCAGGCAGAGGCATTCTGGGAATGCTGCTGGTCATGGTTTTGTTCCTTAGCACCGTCATTCCGTCATACGCAGATGAGGTGCCGAAGATCACGATTATCGGTCTGGAGAAGCTGGAGAAGACATCGTACGAGGTGAATTCCGGAACGAGCCTGGAGGATGCGGTGGAGAAACTTCCGACAACGGTAAAAGGAACGTACACCGCAACAAAGGAGGATGGAGAAGGCAACGAAGAAAAGTCTGCAGATTTGTCCGTAACCTGGAGCTGTGATGCCTACAAGGCGGAGAACACCACGGATAACGCCATAGACTATCCCTTCCGGGCCGCACTGACGGGTGGGGCCACGAATGAATATGTGCTGGCGGATGGTGTCACGTTGACTGTCACCGTTTCCGTAAAGCCTGCTGAGAAGGATGACAATAGCCGGAATAACAACAACCCAGATGAGTCCCAAAATGCAGAAGGTGAAAATAAGCTGAAGACAGTGAATCAGGCAATATCGAATGATGCCACAAAGATCTATGTCAGCAGCGCCGGTGACGATAACAGCACTGGCACAAAGGATTCCCCCTTCGCTACATTGACTAAGGCAGTTGACGCTGCGCCCGATGGTGCGACGATTTATGTTTTGAGCGATCTGACCATGAATCAGTGTGCTCGTTTTTATGACAAGCATCTTACCATTACCAGTGAACAAGGCGGTCCCTACACCATTACCCGCAGCGTTGGTTTTAACACGCAAAGCGACGATGCCCGCGGCTGGTATAATCCTGCCATGATCGAGGCTCAGTCTTCATCGGCGGATTCTGTAGGCCTTACTCTTTCCAACATTGTTCTGGACGATGCAGGGAGGCATGAAGGATCTGTATTCGCACAGGCTGTCAGCGGTGGCAGCGACGGTAATATTGTTTATGTGCAGGATGCCATCATTGCCTCCAACGCCACCGTGCCATGCACCATTACACTGGGCGATGGCGCAGTGCTGCGCAATTTTGGCGGCATGTCCGCCGTCCGTGCTACCGACCAGGCAAAAATCGTCATGGAAAGCGGCAGTGTCATTGAGGACACCATAGAAGATCTGAAGAGAGCGAGAGGAACAGAAGGCTCAAACGGTCCTGCAGGTGCGGTCTGGATTCAGGGCGGTACGCTTGTAATGGAGGAAGGCTCGAAGATTCAGAACATCAATGGCCGTGCAATCTATGCAGACGGCGGTAAGGTCGAGATTGGCGGCACCATCATCGGCATCACTGCGAATAAGGATGCAATGTGGCAGGGGGATAACGGTACAGCGATTCATCTGCGCAACGGCGCAGAAGGAACGCTGACCTCCACTGCGCGGATTGAGAATATCGCCGGCGGTGGCAGCATGATCCACTGTGTGGATGCCAAATCCGTTTTTAAAATGGAAAACGGTTCTAAAATCACAAACTGTGATGAGCTGAACGGCAATGCCATTTTTGCAGAAAAAAGTACCGTTGTGATCGACGGCGAAATCAGCAATGTGTATGCCACAGGCTTCCATATCCTGCAGACCGCAGGCGGTACAACGGTGACAATTGGAGAAAACGGACAGATTCTCAATAATCATGCGAACTACGGTGCTATTTACATCAACGGTACGGATGAGCAATTAAACATTTACGGAAAAATCAACGGCAACATCTGCACAGATCGTGGCGGCGGCGTTGTTCTTTCCAACAACGGCGACAACCATAATGCTGACATGTATCCGGGCGCGGAGATCTGCAACAATTCTTGTGAGCAGACGGGCGGCGGCGTGATGGTGTCCAAGGGAACCTTCACGATGAAAGGCGGAACGATTTCCAATAACGTTTCCGGCATGGACAGCACGAAAAGCGAAACTGAGCGAATTGGCGGCGGCGTATTTGTCCGTAGAGGCGGTCAATTCATTATGAATGACGGCACAATCAAGAACAATGCGACAACATCCTTTGGTGGTGGTGTTTGCTTTGATGCCAGCGATTATGGCAATATGGTGCCGAAGGCCGAGCTGAACGGAGGTACCATCGCAAATAATCTGATGAACGCCGTTATTGCGGGTGAGAACACGGTCACGGTTTCCGGCGGCGACGCCAACGATCTGGCTATCACTGGCAAGGACTACGGCAAGGCCAACCGCTATCTCTTCATCTCCGATGAAATGACCATCGGCAATAAGGCTGTTTACTTTCAGACAGGTGCCAAGGCCGTCACTCCTGCCGATAACAGCCTTGATATCAAGCTGGGTAATACGAGTGAAGAAAATGTGACGACCCTGAAAGGGGCTTCAAAGGCTAAGGGTTGGGGCACCCCGTTGGCCACCTTCTGGGCACAGCGTGACGGCGCGGCGACGCTGACTGTTGGTGGGCTGGCGGTGAATGACAACCTGCCTGTCTATGTGCTGGCACTTCCGGTCAATGAGAACGGCGCGGTAGCAGCTGACGCAAAGGAACAGGTTTGTGCGGCGACAAAGGACAAAGCAGATACGGTTAGCTTTATTCTTCCGAACATATCCGGCAACGGCTATGCAATCGCTATCGTTCAGCCTACAATGGATTACGGCACGCTGACCATAAGTGGACCTGAAACAATTGAGCAGAATAAAGCCGGCACCGACTATTCCGTGACCTATACCGTCAAGTATGCTATGTCAGAGAGCATGAAAGCCATTATTAAACGATCGGGTGGCAAGGCTGGATATGTCCTTGAGATTGCACAAGATTCCCGCCTTGTAGGAAATCCCGGCAGCTTCAATGGTGAAAGTATCGAGGTGACATATAGTCTGCCAAACTCCGAGTTCAAAGCAGGTGACTATCTGCTTGCCTCTGCAAAACTGACAATCACTGTTGACGGGTACGACTATATCGTTCCGTCTAATGTGGCGAAAACACGGATGGCTGCAACGGATTCTGCGACGAAGCCGACTGATCAGACCGGCACGGAGTCTGGCGAGTCCGGCGAACAGGCAGCGCCCATCGTGAATACGACGAATGTTGCTGTCGGCAAGGTATGGCAGGATGGTGACAACTTGGACGGCATCCGCCCGGCAAGTGTTACGGTGCAGCTCTATTGCAATGGTGAGGCCTATGGCAGTCCGGTGACACTCAGCGAGGAGAATTCCTGGTGGTACCGTTGGGATTATCTGGATGCACAGTCCAGCTGGACGGTGGATGAGCTGAATGTGGCGGAAGGCTACACAAAGAGCATTACAAAGAATGCTATCAATGCGTGGGTCATCGTGAACACACATACACCGGAAGCTAAGACCGTCGTTCCGACGGATACCTCCGCGGCGACGCCTGCACAGAACCAGAATCCGACGGGACGCGGCACAGGTACGGGGGATGAGGGCAACCTGCTCCTGTGGCTCGCATTGATGATCATTACCGGCGGCGGAGCAGCGGTGGGCTATGTGCTTTACCGCAGACGCAAATAAAAACCTGATATAATAAGCTGCATGAAGATCCCCGCTTCTGTCGTGAAATCCATGGCTTTTGCCGTGCGTTTCACGACAGAAGCGGGGGATTTTTATGTGTGTGCCGGGCAGTACTGATGTCCGGATTCAGAGATTTGCGGAATCATACAATGTATTGACTGGGTGAACTGCTTTTTACAGCTTTTGCGATGGATTTTACAGTTCTTGCGCTGCGGCTGCGGCGCCGCTGCAATATCCGTCATATTACTAAGGGAAAGTGAGAAAATCGGCTTGAAATCCGTAAGTTTTTTCCCTTGTTGGATATCCCGGGCTAGGCTATCATGATTTTGTACACATTGTTATACATTTCACAATAAGGAGACTGAACATGAGTGATAATAATCTCACGACCGCAGCTTCCTGCGAGGAAAAGGGACCGATTACCGATGAGCTTCTTACTAAAATGAATGCTTATTGGCGCGCTGCCAATTACCTCTCAGCCTGCCAGCTGTACCTTCTCGATAACCCGCTTCTGAAGAAGCCGCTTACTGCAGATATGGTTAAGAAGAAGATCGTAGGACACTGGGGAACGGTTCCGGGACAGAACTTTGTTTTTGCACATCTGAATCGTGCCATTAAGCGCTATGATCTGGATCTGATTCTGCTGTCCGGTCCTGGACACGGCGGAAACTTCTATATTGCAAACGACTATCTTGACGGCTCTTACAGCGAGATCTATCCGAACATCTCGGAGGATGAGGCTGGACTTCAGAAGCTGTTCAAGCAGTTCTCTTTCCCGGGCGGTGTTCCGTCCCACTGTGCACCGGAGACCCCCGGTTCCATCAACGAGGGCGGTGAGCTGGGCTATTCCATCGCACATGGCTTTGGTGCCGTTTTCGATAACCCGGATCTGATTGCTGCTGTAACCGTTGGTGATGGTGAGGCTGAGACGGGCCCTCTGGCTACCTCCTGGCAGAGCAACAAGTTCCTGAATCCGGTAACCGATGGTGCGGTTCTTCCGATCCTTCACCTTAACGGCTACAAGATTGCAAACCCGACCATCTTTGCCCGCATGTCTCATGAGGAGATCGTGAACTTCTTCCATGGCTGCGGCTGGGAGCCTTACTTTGTTGAAGGCGAGGAGCCGATGGAGATGCATCGCAAGATGGCTGAGACCTTGGACACCGTCATCGAGAAGATCAAGGAAATCCAGAAGAACGCAAGAGAGAATAACGACACCACCCGTCCGGTATGGCCGATGATCGTGCTGCGCACACCGAAGGGCTGGACCGGCCCGAAGGTAGTAGACGGCAACCGCATCGAGGGCAACTACCTGGCTCACCAGGTGCCGATCATGATGGACAAGCCGGAGCACCTGCAGATGCTCTCTGACTGGCTGCACAGCTACAAGCCGGAAGAGCTCTTCACAGAGGACGGCAAGCTGATTCCGGAGCTGAAGGCTCTTGCACCGGTTGGAAACGCTCGTATCGGCGCTAACCCGCACGGCAACGGCGGCAAGCTTCTGCGCGATCTTCGCATGCCTGATTTCCGTGACTATGCATTTGATATCGGCGAGGTTCACGGTAGCAAGGACGGCCAGGATATGACCGAGGTCGGCAAGTTCATCCGCGACGTATTCAAGCTGAACGAGGATTCCAAGAACTTCCGCATTTTCGGACCCGATGAGACCAACTCCAACCGTCTGAATGCCGTATTCGAGGTGGAGAACAGAGACTGGAATGCAGAGCACCAGGATACCGATGACAACCTGTCTCCTTACGGCCGCGTTATGGATTCCATGCTGTCTGAGCATATGTGCGAGGGCTGGCTGGAGGGATACCTTCTGACCGGACGTCATGGCTTCTTTGCTACCTATGAGTCCTTCGCCCGCATCATTGATTCCATGGCCGCACAGCACGCAAAGTGGCTGAAGGTCTGCAATCAGCTGGCATGGAGAGAGCAGATCGCTTCTTTGAACCTGATCATGTGCTCGACGGTTTGGCAGCAGGATCACAACGGCTTCACACATCAGGATCCGGGCTTCCTGGATCACATTGCCAACAAGAAGGCAGACGTTGTCCGCATGTATCTCCCGCCGGATGCAAACTGCCTGCTGTCGACGATGGATCACTGCCTGCGTTCCAAGAATTATGTGAACGTGATCGTAGCTTCCAAGCATCCCCGTCCGCAGTGGCTGTCTATGCCGGAGGCTGTTAAGCACTGCACACAGGGTATCGGCATCTGGGAGTGGGCTTCCAATGACCAGGGTCAGGATCCGGATATCGTCTTCGCCTGCGCTGGTGAGACACCTACCCTTGAGGCACTGGCAGCTGTCAGCATCCTGAACGAGGAGCTTCCGGACCTGAAGGTTCGCTTCATCAACGTTGTCGACCTGTTCAAGCTGCAGCCGTCCAATGAGCACCCGCACGGTCTGACCGATGAGGAGTACGATATGCTCTTCACCAAGGATAAGCCGGTTATCTTCAACTTCCACGGCTATGCCGGCCTGATCCATGAGCTGACCTATCGCCGTCACAACAACCGTCTCATTCATGTACGCGGCTACAAGGAGGAGGGTACCATTACCACTCCGTTCGATGTACGTGTACAGAACGACGTAGATCGTTTCCACCTGGTACAGACTGCTCTGCAGAACCTGCCGCAGCTGGGCAACAAGGGCGCATACCTGTATCAGAAGATGAGCAACAAGCTGGTAGAGCACAAGCAGTACATCCATGAGTACGGCCTGGATCTTCCGGAGGTTGCTGAGTGGAAGTGGAAGGATCGCTAATCGGAAATTGCTGAGTGCAGCGAGCGATCTGCGCATGTGGGCTCTCGATGTGTCAGAATCAAGATAGGGCTTTACGCCAACGATCTCAAACTTACAGGGACCTGCTTCGATAAGAAGCAGGTCCTTTTGGTTTTCATAGGGATGTGATACACTCAAAACCGTGAGTGTATCGCTCAATCCTTATCATTTTCTGTTGTGAATTTGCCTGCAAAAGAGGGCAGTGCTGAATACGGAAGATGATGAACAGAAATATCAAGAAGGAGACGGTGTTCTATGCATTGCCCGTTTTGCGGAAAAGAAGATAATCGTGTAATTGATTCGCGGCCGGTTGAGGACAATAATTCCATTCGCAGGCGCCGCATTTGCGATGGCTGCGGCCGCCGGTTCACAACCTATGAAAAGGTAGAGACGATCCCTTTGGTCGTGATTAAAAAGGATAATAACCGGGAACCGTATGATCGCTCCAAGATTGAGGGTGGCATTCTTCGTGCATGTCACAAGCGACCGGTGTCGATGAACCAGATTAAGCATAGCGTGGACGAGATCGAGGCGGAGATCTTTGACCGGGAAGAGAAGGAAATCTCCAGCCAGGAGATCGGCGAGCTGGTCATGGAACAGGTGCATGATCTGGATCCGGTGGCTTATGTCCGGTTTGCATCTGTGTACCGCGAGTTCAAGGATGTAGAGACATTTATGGACGAGTTGGAAAAGGTTCTTAAAAAGGAAAACAGCAAGAAGGCACTAAATGCCAGATAGTTTGATGCCGAAGGAAACCCTTGGCAATACGACGGAAGGAAACGTGCGATGGGAAGAGGGGTTATTCCGGACCGTTGGGTAAGGTCTGCCTATGCTCTGGATTATCAGGCTTTATATGCAGCCGGAGTCCGGGGCATTATTTTTGACATTGACAATACATTGGTATATCCAAATGCTCCGGCAGACGGACGCGCGAAGGAACTGTTCCGTCAGCTGCGAATCATGGGTTTTGAGACAGTGATTTTATCGAACAATACGGGAAAACGGGCCGCGTCCTTTGCAGATGAGGTGGGAAGCTCTGTGGTGACAAGAGCCATGAAGCCTCTGCCGTATAAATATAAAGAGGCTATGAAGGTGCTTGGAACCGACAAGACATCAACTGTTTTCATCGGTGATCAGCTCTATACAGACATCTGGGGAGCGAATAATGCGGGAATTACGTCCATTCTCACAGTCCCGCTGACGGATCAGGAGGAATTCTGGATCCGTTGGAAACGTGTACTTGAGCGACATACATTGAAGAAAATGAGGCCGGAATAGGCACTGAGCAGTTGCCGGAAGATGGCGTATCGGGGCGGACACGAGTGCTGCGGCACAGAAAGGGAGACATGGAACAGATCATTGACGGAAAGACAGCAGTGTATGGATTAATCGGAAATCCGGTGGCACATTCATTTTCGCCGCTCATTCATAACACACTGGCGGAAGGCCTGCGGGAGAATCTTGTCTATACGACATTTCCGGTGGCAGAGGAAGATCGGGTGGGAGAGGCTGTAAAGGGTGCATATGCACTGGGCATTCAGGGAATGAATGTGACGGTTCCGTATAAGAGCAGGGTGATCCCGTTCCTTTCAGAGATTGATCCGATTGCGGAGTCCATCGGTGCAGTGAATACACTGGTTCGGACACCGAACGGTTACAAGGGCTACAATACGGATTACCGCGGCTTGCGCAAATCTTTGGAGGAGACAGGTCTGGTGCTGGCGGGAATGCGCGTGGTTCTAATCGGTGCCGGCGGTGCGGCGCGGGCGGTTGGCTTTATGTGCGGAGAGGCTGGTGTGTCGGAGCTTTTGATATTGAACCGGACATTACCGAAGGCTCAGCTCTTTGCCAATGAGCTGTGCGGGCAATTCCCTTCTATGAGGGTACATGTCGGTCTGCTGGTTGATGCGGTCAGTGAGCTTAAACGGTTGAAAACAGTGGAGAGCAGCACGGCTGTCAACGGTAACGGTGCGATGAAAACCCTGGCCATTCAGGGTACCAATGTTGGCATGTCCCCGGATGTTGCATCATCGCCGGTAGAGGAGCCTGCGTTTTTTGAAATGATTGATGTTGCCTATGACTGTGTGTACAATCCGGAGGAGACGAAGTTCCTGCGGCTGGCGCGGGCGGCAGGAAAGCCTGCGCAGAACGGAATTGATATGCTCCTGTGGCAGGGGATACTCGCATTCGAATACTGGACAGGGATTCATCCGGACGGGGCATTGACTGAAGAGGTTCGCGGGAAGCTGCACGCCTTTATTCGGGAGCAGAACGGATGAGCTGCTATGCGGTACCTGTGCGAGCACGCTCTGTGGTTTGTGAAAACGGAATGAGGAGACGATAGACCATGCAGAAGATATTGATTATCAATGGACCCAATCTGAACTTTCTGGGTATACGGGAAAAGACCATTTACGGAACACAGAACTATGATGCCCTTCTGGATATGCTGCAAGGGCATGCCAAGGAGATCGGCGTGGAGGCTGTATGCTGGCAGTCCAATCATGAGGGAGCCATCATCGACCGTCTGCAGGAGGCCTATTATGACAAAGACCTCATTGGCGTGGTCATTAATCCGGGGGCGTATACGCATTACAGTTATGCCATTCACGATGCACTTCGCAGTGTGTTCATTCCGAAGGTGGAGATTCACATCAGTGATATCAATGCCAGGGAGGAATTCCGCAAGACATCAGTAACAGCACCTGCCTGCGATCACCAGATAGTAGGCCATGGCCTTGCCGGGTATCTGGAGGCGATGGACTGGATTGTGTCGGGAGCAGCAGGAAAATGATCTTGAAAATGCCTGACATTCAAGGTATCATTATGAAGTAATTGTGACTTAATATTTCCAGGAGGACTACCTACATGATCACAGCCAGTGACTTCAGAAACGGCGTTACCATCGAGAAGGATGGCAATGTATATGAGATTATCGAGTTCCAGCATGTAAAGCCCGGAAAAGGCGCAGCTTTCGTTAGAACCAAGCTTAAGGACATCATCAATGGCGGTGTGACGGAGACAACCTTCCGTCCTACAGAGAAATTCCCGCAGGTTCGTATCGACCGCAAGGATTTCCAGTATCTGTACAAGGATGGCGATATGTGGTCCTTCATGGATACAGAGACTTATGAGCAGATCAGCCTTGGTGCTGATGTATGCGGCAATGACATGAAGTTCGTAAAAGAGAATGACATGATCAAGGTGGATTCCTACAACGGAAACGCATTTGCTATTGAGCCTCCGATGTTTGTTGAGCTTGAGATCACAGAGACTGAGCCTGGCTTCAAGGGCAATACCGCAACCGGCGCCACCAAGCCGGCGATCGTAGAGACGGGTGCTCAGGTTGCAGTGCCGCTTTTCTGCAACATTGGCGACAAGATTAAGATCGATACCAGAACTGGCGAGTATCTCTCCAGAGCATAAGTATCGGCTGTGTTCCGGGCCTGTGTGACCCGGCGGATGATCATGAGTGAACGAAGGCAATGGAAACCGAAAGGGTGTTCCATTGCCTTTTGTTGTCTTAAAGATAGGCGTAACTATTCAGAGCCCATTTGCAAAAGGTCCCGCGGGCTAAGAAAATGATCTGTCGCCTTTGCGGGAATAGCAGAGCATCACTAAGAGGACCTGTGAGGGTCTGTATGGAGGGGTATGCATAATCGATCACAAAATGAATCAAATCCGAGAGTGGCAGGTGAAAGAGAGTCGGATGTGAGAAAGCGCAGCGGCTTTTTGTCAAGCAGGAAAACCTATGAGGAGGCCAAGGAACGACTTTGCCTTCATGTGGTGAATTACGAGCATTGGAGGACACAGCTTAGAAACTTGGCGTATCTTCGCTGGGAGGATCTGGCTATTCTTTTCATTTATGAAGAGCAGGAAGGAGAGAAACTGCAGGAAGACCGCGAATCGGAAACGGGGCGGGTTATACTTGACCAGAGGGATCTGAATGAGTGGAACGTGGATGTTTATACAGCTTTCCGCAATGCAGCACTGGCGAGCTGCCGACTTCACCCTCCGGTTCTTAGCTCAATAAGAGAAATTCTGAATATTCCGGAGGAATACTGCGCCGGACCGAAGCTTTACACCATGAGCTGCAGAGACTACAGATACGGAGCGGCGACCATTTTCTATCCTGGAGTCCTGGCAGCAATTGCAGAAAGCTTTGGAGGGGATCTATACATTATTCCCAGCTCCGTTCATGAGGTGCTGTTCTTTCGAAAGGAAGAGGCGGATGAACCATGGAAGCTGAAGGAGATCATCTGTAGTGTGAACCGGGAGGTCGTTCTGCCGGGAGAGGTCTTGTCGAATTCACTGTACCAGTTCCGTCGCCGGGTTGGTGAGCTCGAGCGAGTTGTGTAGGACTACCTGACTCTGCCGCAGACGAATGTTTTGCAGCCCAACAGGGACTTTACAATTTCTGCCTACAAGGGTATGATGCTCACTGAAAGCGATGAAGAGACCAGTAGGATTGCACGATCGTCACCAGAGAAGCATTCTTCCGGGCTGCGCGTATAAGCGACGAGCAGACGGAATGCTGTGAGAATGCCGGCGGGACGCAGTTTGAAGACCAGCTCTGAGCGGCCCCAATCCGGC
This sequence comes from Anaerovibrio sp., assembly GCA_963624875.1. Lineage (GTDB taxonomy): Bacteria > Bacillota > Clostridia > Lachnospirales > Lachnospiraceae > CAG-791. The sequence continues at coordinate 5,564 of CAVFRZ010000020.1, read as the reverse complement.
CCGGTGATTCCGTAACCATCATGAATGAAGTGAAAAACAGGGTGGAACCGCGTATTCATGCAGAAAGCCTATACGCCCCTGATGCTGCGCTATGCAGTGTCAGGGGCTTTTATGTGGTATGAGGGTCGTTTGGCCCGGGAAAGGAAAGTGAACATCATGGAAAAAGAACAGTATCTGGAAGTGTATCGCCATTCTCTGGCACATATTCTCGCAAAGGCAGTCATCGAGCTGTATGGACCGGAGACACAGTATGCCATCGGACCGCAGATTGATGACGGCTTTTACTATGATTTCGTTCTTCCGGAGGGGAAAACCATTCAGGAAGCGGATTTCAAACAGATCGAAGATAAGATGCGCGAGATTATGAAGCGCAAGGAGAGCTGGACGCGTAAGGAGGTCTCCAAGAAGGAGGCGCTGGATCTGTTCGCAGGGCAGCGCTTCAAGACGGAGCTGATTGAGGACCTTCCAGAGGATGAGACCATTACTGTCTACTACACCGGAGACGATTATGTGGATTTGTGCCGCGGACCGCATGTGGAGAATTCGCAAGATCTTCTTTCGGCCGCGTTTGAGCTGCGCAGTGTCTCCGGCGCGTATTGGAGAGGCGACGAGCACCGCGATCAGATGACACGCGTGTATGCGTACGCATTCCCGGATAAGGCAGGCCTGAAGGCCCACAAGGATTTCATCCGGGAGGCCAAGGAGCGCGATCACAAGATCATTGGCAGGCAGCAGGAGCTGTTTTATTTTGACCCGACGGCACCGGGCATGCCGTACTGGATGCCGCGCGGCTGGAAGCTGTTCAACGCGCTTTTGGGCTTCTGGAGAGGAATTCACGAGGAGCACGGCTACCAGGAGATCTCCGGTCCCGTTCTGTCTAAAAAGGAGTTGTGGGAGACGTCAGGTCACTGGGCACACTACAAGGACGGTATGTTCATCATTCCGCCGGCAGAGGGCGAGAGTGAAGAGGATACCTTTGCATTAAAGCCGATGAACTGCCCCAATGCCATCAAGATTTATCAGACAAAGCCCCGTTCTTACAAGGATCTGCCGCTTCGAATTAATCAGGTGGATGTTATTCACCGCAAGGAGAAGAGCGGTGAGCTCAACGGCCTGTTCCGTGTACAGCAGTTTCGTCAGGACGATGCACACATTCTGGTGACAGAGGACCAGATCGGCGCAGAGATCAATGACATCATGGATATTGCAACGCAGATTTACGGAACCTTTGGCTTGACCTACGGCGCCGAGCTGTCCACACGCCCGAATGACTATATGGGCGATATCAACACCTGGAATCAGGCGGAAGCGGATCTTAAGAAAATCCTAATGGATAAATACGGCGAGGGCGGCTTTGAAATCAATGAGGGCGACGGCGCCTTCTATGGACCGAAGATTGATCTGAAGATGAAGGATGCACTCGGCCGGGAATGGCAGATGGGAACCATACAGCTGGACTTCCAGCTGCCGCTGAATTTCGGCATGAAGTATACCGCTGCAGACGGAACACAGAAGCAGCCGGTAATGATTCACCGCGCGATTTTCGGCTCGATGGAGCGCTTCATCGGCATTATTACCGAGAACTTTAAGGGAAGCTTCCCGTTCTGGATGTCGCCGTATCAGATCGGTATTGTTCCAATTCGTCCGGAGCACAACGAGTATGCAAAGAAGGTGGCACAGCTCTGCCGCAAAAACGGTCTGCGTGTAGAGGCAGATTATTCGGACAACAATATGAAGACCAAGATCAAGGGCTTCAAGACCTACAAGGATCCGTATATTCTGGTACTGGGAGATAAAGAGGCAGCAGAGAATACCGTTTCGGTGAACATCCGCGGCAACAAGCAGATGAACAATGTTCCTCTGGATGAATTCCTGGATATGTGCGACCGTATGGTGGAGGAGCACAGTCTGGATTTGATCGACTCTATTGCGGAAGAAGAATAACCGTGATATAATCACGGAGTTGTTGATGCGCAGGAACTCTTTTATGGGTTCCTGCCGGATGCGCGGCCGTAGTCTAATGGATAGAACGGAGGCCTCCGACGCCTTTAATGCAGGTTCGATTCCTGTCGGCCGCAGCTTTGGATCGCGAAATCGTGGATTTCGCGATCTTTTTTTATCACCTACTACGCATACTCACAGGCGAACAAGGGGATCCTATAAGTGGTTTTGTATCCGCTTGGCGGCAGGCACACCTTTACTGCTTCTATATGACGGGAGTGGCGGTGTGAACGCTGCAGGAGGTATTCCGGAAACGGGGAGAGGAAACGGATTTTTCCGGTAACGTGTGTTAATAACAAAGATGTAGAAAGGAGAGGCTTCTATGTGCACAGCAGCAGTCTATACAACAAAGGATACCTATTTTGGCCGTACGCTGGATTATGAGTTCTCGTACGGAGAGGAGATTGTCCTGTTTCCACGCAGGCAGGAGCTTTCTATGCGGCATCGGGCGCCGATGAAGGAGCATTACGCGATCCTTGGCATGGCACATGCGGCAGGAGAGTATCCGCTGTTCTACGATGCGGTTAACGAGAAGGGACTTGGAATGGCAGGTCTTAACTTTGTGGGAAATGCCTTCTATCAAAAACCGCAGGAGGGCGCGGAGAATATAACGCAGTTCGAGCTCATTCCCTGGATTCTGGGAAATTGTGCAACGCTCTGTGAGGCAAGGGCTGCACTGGAAAACCTGGTGATTACGGATACGCCGTTTAGTCCGCAGCTGCCGGTCAGCCCACTGCATTGGATGCTGGCGGATGCTACGGGGAGCCTTGTGGTGGAGGCTATGGCGGACGGCATGCATGTGTATGACAATCCGGCGGGAGTTATGACCAATAATCCGCCGTTTGAGCAGCAGATGTTCCTTCTGAACCAGTATATGGGATTGTCGGAGAAGCAGCCGGAGAATACCTTTGGGCCGGAGATTCCGCTTACGACCTTTAGCCGCGGCATGGGAGCCTTGGGCCTTCCCGGGGACCTGTCCTCGACATCGCGCTTTGCAAGAGCCGCCTTTGTGCGGGCCCATTCTCTTTCCGGAGAATCGGAAGGAGAGAGCATTAGCCAATTCTTCCATATTCTGGGAAGTGTGGACCAGCAAAGAGGATGTTGTGAGGTGAAGGAGGGACATTATGAGATTTCTCTGTATACGTCCTGCTGCAACCTGAACAAGGGCATCTATTATTACACCACATATGACAACCATCAGATCTCGGCGGTGGACATGTGTCATGAGGATCTGGACGGGAACACGCTGCGCCGCTTTCCGTTGATACAGGGACAGCAGATTCACTGGCAGAACTAAAGAGCTTCTGCGTAGGTGGCTCCTGCCTAAGCAGGCATCTTCACGAATAAAAATCAGTTGCTTCGTGTCTGCGACCCCTCGCAGTCGCTGACCGGGATTTTTACAGTAACTAAGACAAAGAAAGAGGAGCTGCATAGCAGCTCCTCTTTCTTTTTGGCCGGAGGGAAATTCCTCTGGCGCAATTGCGATCTTAGCAGATGTGACTCCCACAGATGCCGATTACTTGACCATCAGCATGCGGAACATCTCGATCACCTGTTCCTTGGTGGCCTCTCTGGGATTTCCGGGATAGCATGCATCATTGAGCGCATCGGTAGCCAGTTGATCGAGATCCTCTTCTACGATCTTGTCCAGTGTCTCCGGAATACCGACATCCTTGGAAAGCTTCTTAACAGCATCAATGGCCGCCTGACGATACTCGTCCTGAGACATCTCATCGACACCCTTTACACCCATGGCTCTTGCTACCTCGCGCAGACGCTCACCGGTATACTCCTTGTTGAATTCCATGGAGATAGGCAGGAACATAGCGCAGGCTACGCCGTGCGGTGTATCATAGTGCGCGGAAAGTGTATGTGCCATTGCGTGGTCAATGCCAAGGCCTACATTGGAGAAGCCCATGCCGGCAATGTACTGACCAAGGGCCATGCCTTCACGGCTGGCCGGATCATTGTTGACAGCAGCACGAAGGTTCTCAGAGATCAGCTTGATGGCCTCATAGTGGAACATATCGGTCAGCTCCCAGGCGGCCTTGGTGGTATAACCCTCAATGGCGTGCGTCAGAGCATCCATGCCGGTGGCAGCGGTAAGGCCCTTGGGCATCGAGGACATCATTTCAGGATCGATGACAGCATAGGCAGGAATGTCGTGCTCATCAACGCAGACAAACTTGCGAACCTTCTCCGGATCCGTGATGACGTAATTGATGGTAACCTCTGCGGCGGTTCCTGCGGTTGTCGGAACGGCAATGGTGGTTACCGCATGGTTTTTAGTCAGTGCGACGCCCTCCAGCGAGCGAACATCCGCGAACTCCGGATTCTTGATGATGATACCGATGGCCTTTGCAGTGTCCATCGAGGATCCGCCGCCCACGGCGATGATGGAGTCGGCACCGGCATCCTTAAAGGCCTGCACGCCGGTCTGAACGTTTTCAATTGTCGGATTCGGCTTGATCTCGGAATACAGTGTGTAAGGAATTTCTGCCTCGTCCAGAAGCGCGGTTACCTTGCCGGTAACGCCGAACTTGACAAGATCCGGATCGGAACATACGAAAACCTTCTGAAAGCCCTCTCTTTGTGCAATGCCGGGGATTTCCTGAATGGCACCCTTGCCATGGTAGGAAACGGTGTTAAGTACAATTCTGTTTGACATAATAATACCCTCCGATTATCAACATAGTGCACATATATATAGACTGATTAATGCTGATCTTTATATATGCTTAACAAATAAAATATACCACCGCGGAACTCATGGGGCAAGTGAGAGTAAGAACCAGGACCATCCTTTCGACTGTCCCGTCGTCTACAGCAACATTTTCTGCGTATTCGTGACATAGCTACAGAAAAATGGTAGACTTTGAGACGTAAAAACAGCTGAAGGAACGAGCTTAGACAGGAACATGATTAGAGACAGATTACTTGATTTTTACTACGATACCAGAGACTTTGTCGGCAAGAACAAAAAGATTGTGATGCCGGCTTTCCTTTTTTTATGTGTACTGATTACTGTGAGCCTTGCATTTACGCTGCGCCGTCATTCCAGACAGGCGCAGGAGGAGACGGCGGCAGAGGCGGTGACGCAGACATCGGCATCGGAGCTGGAGCTGGAGAAGAACGCATATAATGATGTGAATTCGCTCCTTATAGAGTATTACAATGCGGTTGCAGCAGGAGATGCGGACACCATTCAGTCGATGAGCTCGGCTCTTTCGGATGAGGAGAAGATCCGCGTACAGGAGCTGGCAGTTTACATTGACAGCTACACGACGGTGGATGTGTATACCAAGACAGGACCGGCGGACGGCTCTTACGTGGCGTATGTATATACGAAGCTCAAGCTCAAGGATCATGAGTGGGAGATCCCGGGGCTGCAGACAATGTATGTATGCACAAGGGACGACGGAACCCTCTACATCAACAATGAGGAATCACAGCCGGCAGAGGTGTCCTCATACATCCGCGAGGTTTCGGTGCAGGATGATGTGGTGGATCTGAGCAACCAGACGGCGGCGGAGTACAATGCACTTCTGGCATCCGATGCGGAC
>CAVFRZ010000019.1:0-17800 GCA_963624875.1 Anaerovibrio sp. | reverse complement strand
CGAATTCTATGGATTGATATCGCAAAAGGCCTTGCCATTTTCCTCATCGTATGCGGGCACTGTGCGGATAAAAACGGCGCCGACCGCATTCTTCTGCATTTTTCCATGTTTGCAGGAGTCGCTGTTTTCTTCTTTCTCTCCGGGATGACCTTCTGCTTGGAAGAAAACTCTTTCCTATATTTTGACCGTCGCCCGTTCCGGAGGTTTTTACAGGGACTTTTTCACGGAATTGTGGTGCCGTATGTAGCCTGGTCTTTAATCAGCATAGCAATTTATCAAATATTCGGTGCAGCTGCAGTTGGAATCCTTCAATCAGATCACAGCCATTTTTCCTTTATTGGTAATCTTGCAGGCATGCTGTATGGAAACTCCGGAAGCGGATACATGGAATGGAATCGTCCTTTATGGTTTTTGACCTGCCTTGTGATCACAGAATTATTCTGGTACGCCATCCTGCGAATTCTATCAAATCATGAAGAAGCGCCGGAGGTTCCGTATATGGTGATTGCTGCGCTTTGCCTGGGCTCTGCGGGATGGTTTTTTTATTCAAATCTTCATGGAATTCAGTTGTGTCTTCCATGGGAGACAGAAACGACATTTTGCGTGTTGCCTTTTTTTGGCCTGGGCAGATTTGCTCGTGCGTGGATGACCAGACAGGCTGACCGATCGGATTGTAAACAACGAGTGAAATTATTTTTTTCCGCAGCAATCTGCGCAGCGGTTCTTTGGGCATTATTGCTGGGCGTGGAGGATGCGGACTTTCGAGCGGATCGTTTTACCAATCCATGGCTTTTTTACCCGGAGGCAATGCTGGGGGTATCGGCTGTAGTCTCATTTGCCGGATTGATCGCCTTTTACGGTGATACGAAATTTGGAAAGATAGCTGCGTATGTTGGACAACGGACAATGGCAATTCTTGTGATGCACAAGTTTGTGATAATGACGGAACGGGTTCTTTCCTCCAAAATGGGGATAAATCTTTTAGATATTTGGGGATTGTCTGGCTTGAACTCCGGTCAGCTGCTTGCGTGGGAGATTGTGCTGGACGGCATTAGAGCGGTGATTGTTGTCGCACTTTGCCTTTGGGCGGAGCATCTACTCGTGCAAATTATGCCTTGGCTGTTCGGGAAAAAAGCTGGTTGATTCCCTTTGGGTACAAAAATAGCCGCCTGCAGGCGTTCTCTTGGTAAAGAGAGGACATCTGCAGGCGGCTGTGTATATTGCAAAATACGTGTCAAGCGGTCCAACGGCCGGATGCTCCGCAAGGGAGTACAAGACCGTTTTTGGAAACGGGAAGACCTACTTCGTCGGCGGTAACTTGTCCGCCCAGCTGCTCTGCAAAAGCGGTGTGCAGCATGTAGGAGAGTACAGCCGGCTGGAGTCCGGTTGTATAAGAATTCAGCAGTATAAATAAGGGACGGTCGGAAATCAGCTTCCGGCACAGAAGGAGAAACGGATAAATACTTTCCTCCATTTTCCAGATCTCACCCTTAGGACCGCGTCCGTAGGAAGGGGGGTCCATGATGATGGCATCATAGCGGCTTCCGCGGCGAATTTCCCGTTCTGCAAATTTGACACAGTCATCAACAAGCCATCGAATGGGCGCTTCGCCAAGACCGGAGATCTGCGCGTTCTCCTTGGCCCACGTTACCATCCCCTTGGAAGCATCTACGTGAGTGACGCTTGCGCCGGCTGCGGCTGCGGCAAGCGTTGCGCCGCCGGTGTATGCAAATAAATTAAGAACGCGGACATTCTCTTTGTTATCAACACGATTCTTAATTAAGGGAGTGAACCAGTCCCAGTTGACGGCCTGTTCAGGGAAAAGGCCGGTGTGCTTAAAGCTGAAGGGCTTCAGCATGAAGCTGCGCTTTGCTCCGGCACCGGTATAGGAAATCATCCATTCTTCCGGAAGGGAGAAAAACTCCCAGCTGCCGCCGCCGCTCTTACTGCGATGATAATGCGCATTGGGATTCTTCCATTCCTTATCGCGCGGACTGTCCCAGATAACCTGCGGGTCCGGACGAATCAGTCTATACTCGCCCCAGCGTTCCAGCTTTTCTCCGCGAGAAGTGTCTACTACTTCATAATCCTGCCATTGATCTGCAAGCCACATGATTCTGCTCCATTCTTAAATAGTCACCCTTAAATCAGCATTTCTCTAGTCTACCACACCGGATTGACGAGAGGAAAGGTATCACGTACAATGATAAACATGTATTCTTGTATACAATGAGGGAGGAACTATGACAGCATCACAGATCACTATGCTGGCGACGATGGCGGCTTATTTGTTTGCTATGGTTGGCGTCGGCATCAAGCTTTCGGAAAAAAATGAAACAATGGGCGATTTCTACCTGGGCGGACGACAGCTGGGGCCTCTGGTTACAGCGATGAGTGCGGAAGCATCGGATATGTCCAGCTATCTTCTGATGGGACTTCCGGGACTTGCGTATCTTTCCGGGACGGCGGATGTTGGATGGACGGTGATCGGCCTTGCAGTAGGAACCTATCTGAACTGGCTTATTGTCGCAAAACGTCTTCGAAGCTATACCGGTCATACCGGCTCTATTACACTTCCGGAGTTCTTTTCGGATCGCTGGGGGGATAAAAAACACATTCTTACATTTCTGGCTGCGATTTGGATTATTGTTTTCTTTGTGCCGTATACAGCATCCGGCTTTGCAGCATGCGGCAAACTGTTTCGGTCCCTGTTCGGCGTAGATTATCACGCGGCTATGATTGTCAGCGCAATTGTTATCATTTTCTATACAGCAATGGGCGGATTTCTGGCGGCATCTATGACGGACTTTATCCAGAGCATTATCATGACTGCGGCCCTGGCTGCGATTTTGATTTTCGGCTTTACACAGGCTGGCGGCGTTGCTGCTGTTTTTGATAATGCGAGATCATTGCCGGGATACCTGTCACTGACGCAGTCCTATGACCCGACCTCGGGAACGGCAGTGCCGTATGGTTTTCTTACGATCTGTTCCACACTGGCGTGGGGACTGGGATATTTTGGAATGCCACATATTCTGCTTCGCTTTATGGCAATTGAGGATGTGGACAAGTTAACATTGTCGCGGCGTGTTGCATCTGTCTGGGTTGTTATCTCTATGGCGGTCGCAGTCCTGATCGGAATGGTGGGGCTGGGCATGACGTGTGGTGGCAAAATTGAGGTACTGCCCGGTTCGGCATCGGAAACCATCATTGTGCGCATTGCAGATCTTCTGTCCAGACACGGTATTGCGGCGGCTCTGGTAGCCGGAGTTGTTTTGTCGGGTATACTTGCCAGCACGATGTCCACGGCGGATTCACAGCTTTTGGCGGCCTCCTCGTCGGTCAGCAATGATATTCTGGTGAAGGTATTTCATCTTAATATTAAGAAGGAACAGGCGCTTCTTTTATCCAGAATCAGCCTGATAGCAATTGCTGTAATTGGAATTTTCCTTGCCTGGGATCCGGATAGCTCGGTATTTGGCATTGTCAGCTTTGCCTGGGCGGGATTTGGAGCTTCTTTCGGACCGGTGGTCCTTCTGGCACTGTTCTGGAAGAGATCCAACCGATATGGCGCGTTGGCGGGGATGCTGACCGGCGGCGTGATGGTCTTTATCTGGAAATTTGCAATTCGTCCCATTGGAGGTATCTGGGGCATTTACGAGCTGCTGCCGGCTTTCCTCACGGCCATTCTGGTAAATGTAATAGTGTCCCTTGCTACGCCGAAGCCGGAAGAGGAGATCATAAGATGCTACGAGGAGGTGCAGCAGCTGTAGACGGGCACATGGATTCGCAAAGGGATTTGCTGCACCATATCGAGATTTTCGGAAGGTAAATCGTGATGGATGCTGACTGGTTACCAGTGGTTCTCTGAGTAACCCGCAGGCGAGACACTGTCATGCCTGCGGGTTACTTTTTGCACAAAAATCAATCGAAAAGTTTGTAAAAAAGGCAGAAAATAAATCTTGCAATAAAAACAGTCTTCGTGTACAATGAATCTCGCTGTGACATGATAGCGATGAAGCGAGAGATTGTCGGGCATGGATTCTTTTGATTTCGGTTCGAGAGAAAAGGAATTGGTCCGGGTTACTCCGTGGAGCGAATGTCTGGGGCGTCTGCACGACCTGACAGACATGCCCAAGAATCTGACGACAAGTCACTGTACCGAAGAACCGTCTGCCCAGAGCAGAAACGACGTGATAAGCGTTCTGTCAACGGTTTTGCCGTTGATTTTCTTTTGAAAAGGACAGGACACGCACGGGAATGTGTACAGTCACCGCTTGTCGTACTTCATAAAAAGTGCGAATAAGGAGGCGACTTTTTTTATGGCAAATCAGGTAATGAGAATCACATTGAAGGCATATGATCATGAGCTTATCGATGCTTCTGCCCGCAAGATCATTGAGACAGTAAGGAAGAGCGGCTCACAGGTGAGCGGACCGGTTCCGCTTCCTACTAAGAAGGAGGTTGTAACCATCCTTCGCGCTGTTCACAAGTACAAGGACAGCCGTGAGCAGTTTGAGCAGAGAACTCATAAGAGACTGATCGATGTCATCGCTCCTACACAGAAGACGGTAGATGCTCTTCAGCGTCTGGAGATGCCTGCTGGCGTTTACATCAACGTCAAGATGGTGACAAAGTAACTCGAAAGAGTCAGAGACAATGACAGCCGGAGAGACGGCCGGGGAAACCCGATGAAAATGCAGGTTGCGCCATATACATAGATGCATGACGAAGGTCTTGCACCTGGGCGTGACAATAACCTCTACTTAGTATGACATCCTCTTTTGAGCAGAACCTGTGAACTGCAAGAAAGAGAGCAGTACAGACATAAGGGACGGCGGTTCAGGTCACCGCAGGTCAGACAGCAGACCATGTTCACTTGTGAAACGGAAGTCACACCTTCCATCTATGCCGATGTCCGCTGTAGGGATTAACACCAACCGGTGTTACAACGCCGCAATGCGGCAGAAAGAGGTAAAAGATATGAAAAAGGCAATTCTTGCAACGAAGATTGGTATGACACAGATCTTCGCAGAGGACGGCACATTGGTTCCTGTTACGGTTCTGGAGGCAGGCCCGAACGTGGTAACCCAGATCAAGACAGCAGAGAATGACGGCTATGAAGCAGTTCAGGTCGGTTATGTGGATGCTGTAGATCGTGCCAAGAATGTTGACAAGAGCGGAAAAGTAGAAGTTGCTCATCGCCACGGCGTGAACAAGGCACAGAAGGGCCACTTCGAGAAGGCTGGTGTATCCAGCAAGAAGTTCGTTCGCGAGCTGCGTCTTGAGAATGCTGCTGAGTATACCCTCGGCGCTGAAATCAAGGCTGACATCTTTGCAGAGGGTGATCACATTGATGTGACTGCTGTCAGCAAAGGAAAGGGCTTCCGTTCGGCAATTCAGAAGGGTCAGCACAGAGGACCTATGGGACATGGCTCCAAGTTCCACCGCCATGCAGGTTCTAACGGTACTTCTTCTACGCCCAGCCGCGTATTCCCCGGTAAGGTGATGCCTGGCCATGTGGGAAGCGTTCAGGTAACTGTCAGAAACCTTGAGATTGTTAAGGTTGATCCTGAGAAGAACATCATCCTGGTAAAGGGTGCGGTTCCCGGACCTAAGAAGGGCCTGGTCACGATCAAGGACACAACAAAGGTAGAAGTATAACAGCTGCCCGGATGAAAGGAGGACCATTAAAAAATGGCTAACGTATCAGTTTTCAATATGGAAGGAAAAGAGGTCGGCAAGATCGATCTTTCCGATGCAATCTTTGGCATTGAGCCCAATGAGAACCTGCTTCACCTCGCAGTTGTTCAGCAGCTGGCTAACAACCGTCAGGGAACACAGAAGGCTAAGACACGTTCTGAGGTTTCCGGCAGCACTGCTAAGCCTTGGAGACAGAAGGGAACCGGTCATGCAAGACAGGGATCCACTCGTTCTCCTCAGTGGAGACACGGCGGCGTTGTTTTCGCTCCGGTACCGCGCGATTATTCCTTCAAGCTTAACAAGAAGGAGAAGAGAACTGCTCTGAAGTCTGCTCTGTCGGATCGTCTGGCCGGCGGCAAGCTGATTGTTGTTGATGAGATCAGCTTTGAGGAGCCCAAGACAAAGAATTTTGTAAAGGTTATGGAGAACCTGAAGGCAGCCGGCAAGTCTCTGGTTGTTCTTGCAGCAGATGATGCAAACGTTCTTCGCGCTTCCGGTAATGTTCCGGATGCTAAGACCTCTACTGTAAACACCATCAACGTTTACGATCTGATGAATGCACAGACTGTTATCCTTACAAAGGATGCGGTTGCTAAGATTGAGGAGGTGTACGCATAATGGCAGCACTTGGATATTATGATGTCATCTTAAAGCCGGTTCTTACTGAGAAGAGCATGAACCTTACAGCTGAGAAAAAGTACACATTCTACGTACATCCGGATGCGAACAAGATTCAGATCAAGGATGCGGTAGAGAAGCTTTTCGAGGGTACAAAGGTTGCAAAGGTTAATACCATTACCTGCAGAGCCAAGACCAAGAGAAGAGGAATGACTGTTGGAAAGACAGCAAAGGGCAAGAAGGCTGTTGTTTTCCTGACAGAGGATAGTAAGGACATCGAGCTTTACGCCGGACTTTAATCCGGAATCCGGAAAAGTCCCGGAGCAGATAGGCCATCCCAGGCGTGCATTGCTTCGGGCGCGGTGCAGTTAATAAGAAAGAAGGAGTTATAAAATGGGAATTAGAAAGTATACCGCTTATACCCCGTCCAGACGTAACATGTCCGGCTCCGATTTCGCAGAAGTGACCAAGACTACTCCCGAGAAGAGTCTGATCGTTTCCAAGCGTGAAAATGCCGGCAGAAACAACCAGGGTAAGATCACTGTTCGTCATAGAGGCGGCGGCAACAGACAGAAATACAGAAACGTTGATTTCCGGAGACTTAAGGATGACGTTCCGGCAACAGTTATCGGCATTGAGTACGATCCGAACCGTACGGCCAACATCGCACTGATCTGCTATGCAGACGGCGAGAAGAGCTACATCCTGGCTCCTCAGGGCCTGACCGACGGCATGAAGGTTATGAACGGACCGAAAGCGGAAATCCGCGTCGGCAATTGCCTTCCTCTTTCCGAGATTCCGGTAGGTACTCTGGTACACAACGTTGAGCTTTATGCAGGCAAGGGCGGCCAGATGGCAAGAACTGCCGGCGCATCGGCTCAGCTGATGGCTAAAGAGAATGGATATGCAACACTTCGTCTTCCTTCCGGCGAGATGAGAATGGTTCCGCTGGCTTGCCGCGCTACCATTGGTGTTGTTGGAAATGCAGATCACAACCTGATCCATTACGGTAAGGCTGGACGCATTCGTCACATGGGTATTCGTCCTCATGTCCGCGGTTCTGTTATGAACCCGAACGATCACCCGCACGGTGGTGGTGAAGGTAAGGCGCCTGTCGGACGTCCCGGCCCTGTAACCCCTTGGGGCAAGCCCGCTCTTGGTTACAAGACTCGCAAGAAGAAATCTTCTGACAAGCTCATTGTGAGAAGAAGAAACGGAAAGGGACTTAAATAAGGAGGTACGAAATGGCTAGATCACTGAAAAAAGGACCTTTCGCTGATGAAAGCCTTTTGAAGAAGGTAGACGCAATGAACGCATCCGGTGACAAGCAGGTTATCAAGACCTGGTCCCGCCGTTCCACGATTTTCCCGTCCTTCGTTGGACATACCATTGCGGTTCATGACGGCAGAAAGCATGTCCCGGTTTACATCACTGAGGACATGGTTGGTCACAAGCTCGGTGAGTTTGTTCAGACCAGAACCTTCCGCGGTCACAACGGAAACAACAAAGAGTCCAGCTCGGGTAGGTAATCCGCGCACCCGCGCTATATTGAAAGGAGTTCAGATCTATGGCTAACGGACATAGAACACAAGTTAAGAGAGCCAGAAATGCGGTCAAGGATACAAGACCTCATGCAAAGCTCACGAATGCAAGAATTCCGGTTCAGAAGGCCTGCTTCGTAATGGACGCCATCAGAGGTAAGGATGTTACGACAGCAATTGGAATTCTTGAGTATAGCCCGAGATATGCTTCGGGTGTGATCCTGAAGTTACTGAAGTCTGCCATTGCAAATGCAGAGAATAACCTTGGTATGAATGCCGATGATCTCTATATTGCAGAGTGCAATGCTTCCAATGGCCCGATCATGAAGAGAATTCAGCCTCGTGCACAGGGCAGAGCATATCGGATCTTCAAGAGAATGAGCAATCTCTACATCACTCTTGATGAGAAGAAGGCAGAGCAGCCTGCTGATGCAGCAGAGACCAAGTAATTCAGGTGATGGAAAGGAGTCCATATGGGACAGAAAGTTAATCCTCATGGCATGAGAGTCGGCATCATCAAGGACTGGGATTCCAGATGGTATGCTGATGACAAGAACTTTTCTGACATGCTGGTAGAAGATCACAAGATCAGAGAGTTCCTCAAGAAGAAGCTCGAGCAGGCAGGCATCTCCAAGATTGAAATCGAGAGAGCTTCCGGAAGAGTAAAGGTTACTGTATATTCCGCAAAGCCCGGCGTTGTAATCGGTAAGGGCGGTGCTGAGATCGAGAACACCAAGAAGCAGCTGCAGAAGCTGACAGCTGACAAGGTTGTTCTTGAGATTAAGGAAATCAAGAGACCGGACAAGGATGCGCAGCTTGTCGCTGAGAACATTGCTCAGCAGCTTGAGAATCGTGTTTCCTTCCGCAGAGCTATGAAGTCCGCTATGAACCGCACCATGAAGTCCGGAGCACTTGGGGTAAAGGCTTCCTGCGGCGGCCGTCTCGGCGGTGCTGATATCGCTCGTACAGAGACCTATTCTGACGGAACCATTCCGCTTCAGACTCTGCGTGCAGACATTGATTACGGCTTTGCAGAAGCAGACACCACCTACGGCAAGGTAGGCGTTAAGGTTTGGATCTACAAGGGCGAGATTCTTCCCAAGAAGAAGAATGAGCAGGCAGTCACTGCCTCTGATGAGTCCAAGGGAGGTGACAACTAATGTTAATGCCGAAGAGAGTTAAGTATCGTGCTGTTTTCCGCGGCGACCGTCGTGGTAAAGCTACCCGCGGCAACAAGCTGGCATACGGTGAGTATGGTCTTGTTGCAACCGAGGCAAAATGGGTTCGTTCCAACCAGATTGAGGCAGCCCGTGTTGCTCTGACACGTTACATCAAGCGTGGCGGTCAGGTTTGGATTAAGATTTTCCCGGACAAGCCTGTTACCGGCAAGCCCCTGGGAGTTCGAATGGGATCCGGAAAGGGTTCTGTTGAGTACTGGGTAGCAGTTGTAAAACCCGGCAGAGTTATGTTTGAAATCTCCGGAGTACCTGAAGAAACTGCAAGAGAGGCACTTCGTCTTGCTGGAACCAAGCTTCCTGTTAAGACCAAGATCGTTTCCAAGGCAGATCTGGAAGGCGGTGCAGAATGAAGTCTACTGAATACATGAAGGAACTGCAGGACAAGACCATCGACGAGCTCAAGGAAGACCTTGAGAGCGCAAAGAAGGAGCTCTTCAACCTCAGATTCCAGAGCGCAACCAATCAGCTGCAGAACACAGCCAGAATCACAGAGGTTCGCAAGAACATCGCCCGGATTCAGACGGTTATCACTGCAAAGGCTGCTAACTAATCTGTTACCGGAAAGGAGTTAATACCGTGGAAAGAAATCTTAGAAAAGTCCGTATCGGTAAGGTTGTCAGCAACAAGATGGACAAGACAGTCACTGTTGCGATCGAGAACCACGTTAAGCATCCGGTAATCGGAAAGATTGTGAAGAAGACCTATACACTGAAGGCACACGATGAGAACAACGAGTGCGGCATCGGCGACACGGTGAAGGTTATGGAGACCAGACCGCTGTCTAAGACCAAGAGATGGAGAGTGGTTACCATCGTTGAGAAGGCTAGATAATCACTTCTCAATCAAAGGTTGTTCAGAGTCAGAAAGGACGAAGACATGGTTCAGCAGGAAACAAGACTGAAGGTCGCTGATAACACCGGTGCCAGAGAGCTTCTCTGCATCCGTGTGTGCGGCGGATCCACCAGAAGATATGCCAGAATTGGCGATACAATTGTAGCTTCTGTAAAGGAAGCAGCTCCCGGCGGTATGGTAAAGAAGGGCGACGTTGTTAAGGCAGTTGTTGTTCGTACCGTTCGCGAGACACGCAGAAAAGACGGTTCTTACATCCGTTTCGATGAGAACGCAGCGGTTATCATCAAGGATGATCTGACACCTACCGGAACTCGTATTTTCGGACCCGTAGCAAGAGAGCTTCGTGATAAGCAGTTCATGAAGATCCTGTCCCTTGCTCCGGAAGTACTGTAAGGAGGAAAGAAATGGCAGCAAGCAAGATCAAGGTTGGCGATACCGTTAAGGTTATTGCCGGTAAGGACCTCGGCAAAGAGGGAAAGGTTACTGCTGTTGACCGCGAGAACCACAAGGTTGTCGTTGAGGGAGTGAACAAGGTAACCAAGCACAACAAGCCTTCTGTTCAGAATCAGGAAGGTGGTATTGCAGAGAAGGAAGCGGCTCTGGATATCTCCAATGTTATGCTGGTTGTTGACGGAACAGCTACAAGAGTCGGCTTTAAGGTAGTGGATGGCAAGAAGGTTCGCGTTGCCAAGAAGACCGGCAAGGAAATCAAATAAGGAAGAAAGGAGGAGAAACGATGAGCAGCAGACTGAAAGATCTTTACAATACAGAGATCCGTGAGGCAATGGTTAAGAAGTTCGGATACAGCAATCCGATGCAGATCCCGAAGCTTGACAAGATTGTTGTCAATATGGCTGTCGGTGAGGCAAAGGAAAACGAGAAGCTTCTGGAGACCGCTGCAAAGGATCTGGAGACCATTACCGGTCAGCATCCGGTTTACACCAAGGCTAAGAAGTCCATTGCGAACTTCAAGATTCGTGAGGGCATGCCGATTGGCTGCAAGGTTACCCTTCGCGGTGATCAGATGTATGAGTTCCTGGATCGTCTCGTGAACCTGGCACTGCCTCGCGTGCGTGACTTCCGCGGTGTCAATCCCAACTCCTTTGACGGAAGAGGCAATTATGCTCTTGGAATCAAGGAGCAGCTGATCTTCCCTGAAATCGAGTATGATAAGATTGACAAGGTCAGAGGAATGGACATCATCTTCACAACCACGGCGAACACCGATGAGGAGGCCCGTGAGCTGTTGAGACTGTTCAACATGCCTTTTGCAAAGTAATCAAAGGAGATTGACATGGCAAAGACTTCGATGAAGATCAAGCAGCAGAAGGAGCCTAAGTTTTCCACGCGTGCATATACACGCTGCAAAATCTGCGGCCGTCCGCATTCTGTACTGAAGAAGTACGGTATTTGCAGAATCTGCTTCCGTGAACTCGCATACAAGGGCGAGATCCCGGGTGTTAAGAAAGCTTCCTGGTAATTCTGCCGGGCTGCATGTTATAGATCGTTGTTTATACAACGCAATCAATGGATATCGCACAGAAAAGGAGAGTTTTATTATGTCTATGAGTGATCCGATCGCTGATATGCTTACGAGAATTCGTAATGCCAACACAGCAAAGCATGACACAGTTGATGTTCCGAACTCCAAGATTAAGATGGCAATTGCCAACATTCTTCTGGACGAGGGCTACATTTCCAGAATTGATCTGGTAGATAACGGCAGCTTCAAGGATATTCGCATTACCCTGAAGTACGGCTCTGACCGCAATGACCGCATTCTTACCGGTCTTCAGAGAATTTCCAAGCCTGGCATGCGTGTTTACGCCGGCAAGGACAATGTTCCGAAGGTTCTGGACGGACTGGGAACGGCAATTCTTTCCACGAACCAGGGCGTAATTACCGACAAGAAGGCCAGAGAGCTTCAGGTCGGCGGTGAGGTTCTGGCATTTATCTGGTAATTTTAATCCGGAAATGATGCAGGCAACGCAAACGAAAGCCTGCAGCAAGAGGACGGCGACATCGGGAAAATGTCTCACGGGATGGGTGAGACTTTCCTGATTTTCGCAAATCAACTGTTAAAGAAACAAAAAGATCGAGAGAAACTAGGAGGAACGGGCATGTCACGTATCGGTTTAATGCCAATCGCTATACCGGCAGGCGTTACTGTTGATGTAGCAGAAAATAACACAGTGACGGTTAAGGGGCCTAAGGGAACACTGGTAAGAACTCTGCCTGCAGAGATGAAGATCGAGCAGGAGAACGGTGAGCTCAAAATCGTAAGACCCAATGATCAGAAGAAAGAAAAGGCACTTCACGGCCTGACCAGAGCACTGGTTAACAACATGGTTGTCGGCGTAACTGATGGCTACACGAAGACACTGGAAATCAATGGTGTTGGCTACAGAGCTCAGAAGAAGGGCAAGGTCCTGGAGCTGCATTTAGGATATTCCCACAATGTCGAGATGGAAGATCCGGAAGGAATCGAGACAGTTGTAGAGGGCAATAAGATCCTCGTTAAGGGTATTGACAAGGAGCTTGTTGGACAGTGGGCAGCTGATATCAGAGAGAAGAGAAAGCCGGAGCCGTATAAGGGCAAGGGTATCAAGTACGATTACGAGACAATTCGTCGTAAGGTCGGCAAGACTGGTAAGAAGTAATCGGATAAGGAGCGTGTACAATGGTTAAGAAGGAAAATAGAAAGTTAATCCGCGAAAAGAAACATCTGAAGGTTCGCAACCGTTTCAGCGGAACCGCTGAGAGACCGCGCCTTTCCGTTTACAGAAGCAACAATCACATCTATGCGCAGGTCATCAACGATGAGACCGGCACAACGATTGCTGCAGCCGGCACGGTAGAGAAGGAAGCAAAGGCTGCCCTTGCTCATACCGATGATATTGCAGCAGCAGAGTATATCGGCGATCTTGTTGCGAAGAGAGCCATCGAGAAGGGCGTATCTAAGGTCGTATTCGACAGAGGCGGCTTTATTTATCAGGGCAAGGTAGCAGCACTTGCAGATGCGGCACGTAAGGCCGGCCTGGAATTCTAAGGGAGGAGAGACTAGATGAAGCGTTCTAATATTGATGCAAGTCAGATTGAGCTCACCGAGAAGGTCGTTACGATCAAGCGTGTCACAAAGGTTGTAAAGGGCGGACGTACGATGAGATTTTCCGCACTTGTTGTAGTTGGTGACAGCAATGGTCACGTAGGTGTTGGCCTTGGCAAGTCTGCAGAGATTCCGGAAGCAATCCGCAAGGGCAAGGAGGATGCCGCAAAGCATCTGATCACGGTTGCTCTGGATGAGGTTGGTTCCATTTCTCATGACTACATTGGTAAGTATGGCTCTGCAGAGGTTCTTCTGAAGAAGAGCCCGGATGGTACCGGTATCATCGCAGGCGGTCCCGCTCGTACAGTTTGCGAGCTGGCAGGAATCAAGAACATCCGTACCAAGTCTCTTGGTTCTAACAACAAGCAGAATGTCGTTCTGGCTACTCTTTCCGGTCTTTCCAGCCTGAAGGCTCCGGAAGAGGTTGCTGCAAGACGCGGCAAGTCTGTTGAGGATCTGAAGGGCTGAGCCCTTTGGATCTTCGGTAGAACGAAAGGAGTATAAAATGGCGGATACAAAGAAGCTTAAGATTACACTTGTAAAGTCTACAATTGCTGCAGTTCCGAAGAACAAGGCAATCATCAAGTCCATGGGATTCCACAAACTGAACAGCAGCGTTATCCTTCCGGATAATGATGCAACGAGAGGACAGATCAGATTGATCGCTCCTTATGTCAAGGTTGAGGATGCAGAATAAGGAGGGACTGACAGATGGAATTATCTAATTTAAGACCTGCTGCAGGTTCTACACAGAATAACTTCAGAAGAGGCCGCGGTCATGCTTCCGGAAACGGAAAGACAGCAGGCTTTGGTCATAAGGGACAGAAGGCTCGTTCCGGAAGACCCAGAGCAGGCTTCGAGGGCGGTCAGATGCCTCTGTATCGTCGTATTCCGAAGCGCGGCTTCAACAACTACAATCACAAGAACATTGTGACTGTAAGCCTTGCCCGCATCGCTGATTGCTTTGAGGATGGAGCTGAGGTTGATGTACAGGCTCTTCTTGATAAGAAGATTATCAAGAACGTTGGTGACGGCGTGAAGGTTCTCTCCGGCGATAAGGGCGATGCTAAGTTCGAGCTGACCAAGAAGCTCACCATTAAGGCCGATGCATTCAGCGCAGCAGCAAAGGAAAAGATTGAGAACGCAGGCGGAACCTGCGAGGTTAATGCGTAATCATTCCGGCTGTACCTGATTGAAAGGCATGGTAAATTGTTATGTTTGAATCCGTTAAAAACGCATTCAAGGTAAAGGAGATCCGTCACAGGATCTTCTTTACGCTTGTGATGCTGGCGATCATCCGCTTCGGATCTCAGCTTCCAGTGCCTGGTGTGGACAGAACGTATTTCTCCACATGGTTTTCCCAGCATTCCAGCAGCGCGTTCTCGTTGGTAGATGCCTTTACCGGCGGATCCTTCCTGAACATGTCTGTTCTGGCACTCAACATTACGCCCTATATTACCTCTTCCATTATCATTCAGCTTCTGACCATAGCGATTCCGAAGCTGGAGGAGATACAAAAGGAAGGAGAAGAGGG
Source organism: Anaerovibrio sp. (assembly GCA_963624875.1). Lineage (GTDB taxonomy): Bacteria > Bacillota > Clostridia > Lachnospirales > Lachnospiraceae > CAG-791. The sequence goes on along the minus strand of CAVFRZ010000019.1, from coordinate 3,208 downwards.
GCGGAAGATGCTGGTTTCCATTACCCGGTATCTTACGGTTGGTCTTGCGATTTTTGAGAGCGGTGCCATGGCGATCGGCTTCGGCAGGAGAGGTCTTCTGCAGGAGTACAATGCAGTGAACGTCATCATGGTTATGGCAACTCTGACGGCTGGTTCTGCTTTCCTTATGTGGATTGGTGAGCAGATTACGGACAAAGGTGTAGGAAATGGTATTTCCATTGTCCTGACCATTAACATTGTTTCCAGAATGCCTCAGGATATTACCGGACTGTTCACGCAGTTTGTCAGCGGTCAGACCATTGCTAAGGCGATTCTGGCAGCGTGCATCATTGCAGCAATTATAATCGGAATGGTTGTTCTGGTCATTCTGTTAAATGATGCAGAGCGTCGTATTCCGGTTCAATATGCAAGAATGCTGCGCGGCAGGAGTCAATACGGCTCTTCGACCTCCAGTATTCCGCTAAAGGTGAACACGGCAGGTGTTATGCCGATTATCTTCGCTTCTTCCATTATGGAGTTTCCGGTGATTATTTCATCACTTGCCGGCTACAGCGGAACGGGAGTCTGGTCAGAAGTGCTTCGTTATCTGAGCTCTTCCTATTGGTGCAATCCTTCTGCACCGAAGTATTCGATTGGTCTTGTTGTTTATATTGCAATGCTGATCTTTTTTGCTTATTTCTACACCTCGATTACCTTTAATCCGATTGAGGTTGCGGATAATCTGAAGAAGGGTGGCGGTTTTATTCCGGGTATTCGTCCGGGTAAACCTACCAGTGATTATCTGAATAAGCTTCTCAATTACATCATCCTGATTGGTGCAGTCGGACTGACCATTGTTGGCGTTATTCCGTTTATTTTCCGCGGCGTATTCAATGCGAGTGTGGATTTCGGCGGTACAAGCCTGATCATTGTTGTCAGTGTTATTCTGGAGACCATCAAGCAGATTGAGTCCATGATGATGCAGAGAAACTACACGACATTCCTGTCGAATTAAAATGAAGTGGAATGGATCGGCAGAAGGACCTGCAGAAAGGGTCTGACTGCCGATCTTTTGTTGTAGAATCGGTTACTGCCCAGCACACATTTTTATTGGCGGGTGCTGAGCGGGCGCGGAAAGGAATTTATGAAAATTGTTATGCTGGGAGCGCCTGGTGCCGGAAAAGGTACACAGGCAGCCATGATTTGTGAAAAATACAACATTCCTCATATTTCCACCGGTGATATTTTCCGTTCGAACATTAAAAACGGAACCGAGCTTGGAAAGAAGGCAAAGGCGTTTATGGACGATGGAAAGCTCGTTCCGGATGAGCTTACGATTGAACTTTTGCTCGATCGTGTAGCGAAGGAAGACTGTGCCGACGGTTATGTTCTGGACGGATTTCCGAGAACCATTCCGCAGGCGGAGGTTCTGACAGAGGCTCTTGCCAAGACGGGAGAGAAGGTTGACTTTGCTATTAATGTTGATGTACCGGACGAGAATATCGTTCACCGCATGAGCGGACGGCGCAGCTGCCCCAAGTGCGGCGCATCCTACCATATCGAGTATATTCCGCCGAAGGCAGAGGGCGTCTGCGATTCCTGCGGGGCAGCGCTGATTCAGAGAGAGGACGACAAGCCGGCAACCGTGCAGAATCGTCTTTCGGTGTATCATGAGCAGACCCAGCCTCTTATTGACTATTATGAGAAGGCTGGCGTTCTTAAGACAGTAGATGGAACAAAGGACCGGAAGGATGTCTTTGATGACATTGTCGCCATCCTGGGCTGATTCTTTCCGATGATGAAATCAGAGAGGTAATTATGTCCAAAGCAGATGTTATTGAACTGGAAGGTGTAGTTGTAGAGAAGCTTCCGAACACGATGTTCCGTGTGAAGCTGGAGAACGGTGCGATCATTCTGGCACACATCAGCGGAAAGCTCCGCCAGAATTTCATCCGAATTCTGCCCGGCGACAAGGTAACACTGGAGATGTCGACGTACGATTTGACCAAAGGCCGCATCATCTGGCGTGACAAGTAAGTTGTACATGTCTGCTCACGCATGCAGCAGAATAGACAGAAATCCCTTTGCTATTGCGCAGAGGGATTTTTTTAAATTTCCTATTGCTTGTGAAAAGAAGCGGCGCTATAATATAACGGCGTTTGAAAGAATCATAGGGTTACTATGCACTTTCGAAAGCCACATCGAGGCTTTTCAAAAGAGCCAAGATGGGAAAGTTTGGTTACGTATATTATAAGAAAGGAGAACGCATCGTGAAGGTTAGAGCATCGGTGAAGCCCATGTGCGAGAAGTGCAAGGTTGTTAAGCGCAAAGGGGTTATCCGGGTTATCTGCGAGAATCCGAAGCACAAACAGAGACAGGGTTGATCAGAGCCATTATGCTTTGATACCGCTGAGTATCTGACAGCGAAGGTTGTCAGATGAAGTGGAAAGGCCGGCATATGCCCGGCTGGGCGTGGAATAGCACCAAGTGTGCTGTGGCCTGCATCGCAGAGTGAACATACCAGGCGGTATGGATCATACGCAGGTTCGCCTCCATCAAAACAAATTGCTTCCGCATGTAAAGAATCGGAAGCCGGACAACATGCGAAGCTCTCTTTTTACCCTGATTACGGAGAGGGGCTTTGCACAGAATTTAAGGAGATTAAAATGGCTCGTATTGCAGGTGTTGATTTACCCAGAGACAAGCGCGTTGAGATCGGCCTGACCGCAATCTACGGAATCGGCCGCACCTCCGCAGACAAGATTCTGAAGGCGACAGGTGTTGATCCTGATACTCGCTGCAGAGATCTAACAGACGACGATGTTAAGAAGCTGGCAGAAGAAATTGCCAACAACTATATGGTAGAGGGTGATCTTCGTCGTGATATCGCGATGAACATCAAGATGCTGACTGAGATCGGTTCTTATCGCGGAACCCGTCACAGAAGAGGCCTTCCGGTTCGCGGTCAGCATACGAAGAACAATGCTCGTACCCGCAAGGGCCCTCGCAAGACCATCGCTAACAAGAAACAGTAATTTTGTCGCGCTGCGAATGCAGTGCTTACCGCGGCACAGATGTGATCCGGCGGTATGAAGATGAAAGGAAAAGATTATGGCAGCAGCTAAGAAATCTTCCGCTTCCAAGAAGCGCGTAAAGAAGAACGTTGAGCGTGGCCAGGCACATATCCAGGCCTCCTTCAACAACACCATTGTTACTCTGACTGACACAC
>CAVFRZ010000018.1:0-18230 GCA_963624875.1 Anaerovibrio sp. | reverse complement strand
ATTTTGATACTCGAAAATGCCCGATGGCATTTTCTCCTATCTTGGAGTGATTGTCAGCATTGCTGACAACACACTCCGTGCGTCGGAGAAATCGCATACGCGAATTTCTCCTTGCATTCGGAAAACCTCGATGTGGCTGGCCAGAGGCGCTTTGCGCCTTGGCCGCCTGCCAATTTCAATCGTGAATATGCCTGCAAGCAGTCAATTCACGTTGAAATGTGGCAGGTGCTGAACAGATACGAATAATCATGTCCCGGCCTTGGGCAGGAACTCCCGCAGTGAATGAACAGTTTCGCCGTTTCGCTTGACGCAAGGATCGGCACAGAGCATGGAATTCAAAATGGCCTCCTCGGTAGCCTCTGCGGCAGCTGTGAAGACGCGGTTGATTCGCTCCTCCGGGAATATGCGGAGTGTCGTGAAGTCTCTGCCGCATCCGTCTCCCAGCAAATTTCCGTTGGAAAAGCCCAGGAACACGTCGCCGGAGCCTGTCCCCATGCAGGAACCGGTGCGGATTAGGCCGACTGCAGCCCGTTTGAGAACGCGGCGCAGCTGCCTTGCTGAGAGAGGAAGATCGGTCCCTAGGACAATCATAATAGAGCCGACGTCGGGCGTGGAGGCGGTGCGCAGCTGCGCCAGAATGTCCTGCCCGAGGGGGCGGCCGCATACCGTCAGGTTTTCCAGACTTCCGAAGTTGGACTGTACCAGGACACCGATCGTGTAGTCATGTCCATGGAAGCGAACAATCCGGGAGGCGGAGCCGATACCGCCCTTTAGGTCGCAGCAGATGGTGCCTCTTCCGGCACCGACCGCGCCCTGGGCAAAATTCGGATCACCGCGCTCTGCGTCGGCAATGGCGGCCAGTACCTCCTGCTCGCCGACGGCGCGGGCTGCAATATCGTTGATCTGTGAATCGTTGGTCTCGCCGACCACTACATTGACGCTGCGGACGGTTTTACCGCGCCCAGCCTCTATGCGTACAACATAACCGGTCATGGCATCAAGAACCTTGCCGACATTGAGTGTATTGGTGAGAGCGATGGGCGCTTCAATGCAGCCGAGCTCATCCACCTGTATGGTACCGGCTGTTTTGCCGTATCCGTTCAGAACATAGGTCGCTGCGACCGGTTTCTCTTCGTAGACAGAGCCTTCACAGGGGAAAATAACGGTAACACCGGTATGAATGGATTCGTGATCCAAGGTACAATGCCCCACACGAACACCGGGAACGTCTGTAATCTTATTGCAGGGACCGGGAGTCCCGATTCCCACGGTATATCCATATTCTCGAATTGTCATAACTGCCTCCATTGAGTCGGATGTCTGGCTGTAGCACAAAACTTCGCCGGGACCCGTTTCCGGCGAGTGTTTGATCCATAGTGCAGTTCATGCTGCCATATCCTTGCCGGTACATCGTTTGAAAAATAACTGGCCTAATAACGCAAAACTTTTTTCAGAGGGTGCGTGTTAGGTGCGCACTTTACTGACCATAATTCTGTCTGCAGTGAGAGGTGCGAACACCGCGTGAGCAAAAGGAAGGCTACGCTACAGCCTGTGCATCAGTATAGCGAAAGGAACGTAAGAATGCTATGGCATATCATTGTTTGGAATTCGGAAGTATACCATCCTTCGCGGCGCCGTGCGAAGAAAATCTGAGCGCGTCGGGGGCTTGAACATCGAATAAAAAATGTAATAAGATGGACCGTATAATAACCGATTGACATACGGCGCTGATGTGCGGCAGAAAGCGACAGACAGAAGCGGTATTCCGCATTGCCGAGCTGCAGCGTGGGGCCGTGAGATTGGGTGGGGGAATCTATAAGGAGTATACGAGTGGCAACCATCAAGGACGTTGCAAAAGAAGCGGGACTGACAGTGACGACGGTGTCGCGCGTTTTGAACAACAGAGGATACATCAGCGACGACGCCCGCAGCAAGGTGTACGCCGCTATGCAAAAGCTTAACTACAGACCCAATGAGGTGGCCAGATCGCTGCATAAGAAGACAACCAATGCGATCGGCCTGATTGTGCCGCACATCTGTCATCCCTATTTTGCGGAGATGATCAGCAACATCGAGAACGAAGCGTACAAGCAGGGCTATCGCATTTTTCTGTGCAACACCAAGGGCAAGGAAGAAAACGAGAAGGAATATCTGGATATCTGCACCAGCAACCGCGTAGCGGGAGTTATCCTGTTCAGCGGGTCACTTTCGGAAGAACCCTTCGTAAAGATGAATGTGCCGGTGATTGCCATGGAGCGTATCCTTGGCAACGGCACTGCCTCCGTGGAATGTGACAACCGCTCCGGCGGGGAAATGGCCGCAGAGCGACTCATTGAGGCTGGCTGTAAGCATCTTCTCATGGTCGGCAGCACGACGGCCAATCTGGAGCTGCCGGCGGACAACCGGTCCATTGGCTTCCGGTCTGTATGCGAGAAAAAGAACGTTGCCTATTACGAGATTGATCCCAGACTGAAGGAGTACGAGAATCTGGAGTACACGGACCTTCTGGAGACCGCTCTGAAGGAGCATCCGGAGACGGACGGCGTTTTTGCCAGCAGTGACGTCATCGGTGCGCAGACGCTGCAGGTTTGCAGAAAGCTGGGGATCTCCGTTCCGGAGCAGATGAAGGTCATTGGCTTTGATGATTCGCTGGTTGCGACACTGACAACGCCGCAGCTCACGACCATTCATCAGCCGATCAAGGAGATGGCCGAGCAGGCGGTCCGTCTGTTAAAGGATGCCTCGGAGGAAAAGGTGGTGGCCAAACGCCTCGTACTGCCGGTGCGGCTGATTGAACGCGGAACGGTGGAGGCGCAGGAATAGGATAAGGAGCAAGACGGTGCAGGCATTCCGAACCGGATCGTCGTAGACGGCAATTACCTGCATGGCAAAATGCATATGAAAGGATTTAAAAGAGTACGGATGAAGGAAATCGTCTGTACTCTTTTTCTTTGTGCAAAAAGTGCGCAACCGGTTGTGTCAAATGATTGACACACATAAAAACAGCGGATTATCGGCTATTTTCAACAAAATGAGACATAGCGATTTGTTACAAACGGCAAAATATATGTCAACCGATTGACATATTTGTGAAAAGGGCATAAGGTAACAACATAAACAACAGAACGGGCAAAGAACAGAATTCTTTGTGTGATCTACCAATAGAATTCCAAGGGGATTCAACAACAGGAGGGCAAAATGAAGAAAAGAGTAATGGCAATGGTATTGGCGGCGGCAATGTGCCTGTCTATGAGCGCATGCGCGGATTCCGGCAGCAACGACAGCAGCTCCGACAGCGGAAGCTCTACTGCTTCTGCAGCATCGGGAGACGGGGCGGTTTCCATCACCATCTTCAACTCCAAGATGGAGGTGCAGGAGCAGTTCGAGGAGATGGCTGCCGAGTACAGTGAGAAGAAGGGCGTAAACGTTGAGGTTTACTACAACAGCGACACGGTAGCATCTCACATCGCGACGAAGTACGCATCGGGCGATCCTTACACCATGGCAATGGTTGACGCGAAGGATATCTACACACTGGCCGGTGAGTATGCAACCGATCTCAGCGGTGAGGACTGGGTGGATAAGACTGAATACGCCATCTCGGTAGACGGTAAGGTCGTTGGATTCCCGCTCTGCATTGAGGCCAGAGGCATCATGTACAACGCGGATGCGATTGAAGCGATTACCGGAGAGACCTTCAACCCGGATGATTACAAGACGCTGGATGCCTTCAAGGAGCTGTGCGACAAGCTCGTAGCCGGCGGAATGGAGTCTCCTACCGGCATCATGAAGGAAGACTGGTCTCTGGCAGCACATTACCTCGCAGAGGTTTATGAGCAGCAGCCGGATCCGGATGCCTATGTAAACGGTCTGGCAGCAGGAACAGAGAAGCTCTCCGGCAATGACAAGTTCGAGTCTCTGATGGATACCTTTGATGTCCTCCGCACATACAACTACGCAGCCGGCTCTCCGGTAGCAGCGGAGCGTGAGGTATCCGAGCAGAAGCTGGCAGAGGGTGAAATTGCCTTCATGTTCGGCGGTAACTGGGACTGGACCATGATCAATGCCTATGAGTACAGCGAGAACATGGGAATGATGCCGGTTCCGCAGAACACAAGCGACGGATCCAATGAGAAGCTCGTCGGCGGCGGTTCCAAATATTTCTTCATCGATTCTTCTGACAACACCTCCGAGGAGCAGAGACAGGCAGCTAAGGATTTCCTGAACTGGCTGGTAAGCGATGAAGAAGGAAATGCCTTCCTTACTGAGAAGTGCGCACTGGTTCCGGCTTACAGCAACATTGACTGCTCCGCCCTGGATCCGCTGTCTCAGTCGGTTAAGAAGTACGCAGATGCAGGTGCTCTGATTGCCAACTACAACTACCTTCCGGATGATCACATCACAGTGGCCGGCGGCATCATGCAGAAGTACCTGGCAGGCGAAGAGGACAGAGCAGCCTTTGCCACAGAGCTCGAGAATTACTGGGCAGGCGCTACGGTTGTAGCACACTGAGAAAGACGTACAACGGTGCAGCCCTTGCAGAGCAGAACTGATGATACTGCTTCATAAACGAAATGGAGGCTGCACAGCAGCTTTATGAATAAAGTACCGGATAACCGGTACTGACAAGGGGATTTGATCGGATGTATCAGCCTGGCGGAGAAGGAGCAGGGGTCGCTCCGCCGGGCCTTGCAAGAAGAGGGAAGACAATGAGAACGAAGTCAACGTCTTACAAAGTAAAAGAGTTCCTGATGTTCGCCGGGATCACAACCTTCGTATTCTGTGCGGTCGTCATCGTTCCGTTCCTGTATGGCCTTTATCTGACCTTTACCAGCTGGGACGGTGTTTCCAAAGAAAAGCCCTTCGTAGGGTTTGCCAACTATATTGCAACCTTCCAGGACACCGCTTATTGGCAGGCACTGGGCAGAACCTTTGTATATTCAGCCATCTCGGTAATTCTGGTAAACGTCATTGCGTTTCTCTTAGCGTATATGCTGACCAGTGGCGTTAAGGGCCAGAATTTCTTCCGGGCAGGCTTTTTCATCCCGAATCTGATCGGCGGAATTGTTCTTGGATATGTGTGGAAATTCGTGTTCAACCGTGCCTTCGTTAAGCTTGGCGAATCCCTTTCCATCGGGGCCTTGTCTACCTCATGGCTTGCAACGACAAACGGAGCGCTGCTGTGCCTGATTATCGTTTCGGTATGGCAGTATGCAGGATACATGATGCTGATTTACATTGCAGGCTTTATGAGCGTTTCCGAGGATGTAATTGAAGCAGCCTCCATCGACGGCTGCAACGGCTTCCAGAGACTGGTCAGCATTTCGGTTCCGCTGATGGTGTCCTCCTTTGTACAGTGTCTGTTCCTGACGATTACGCGGTGCTTCATGGTCTACGATGTCAACCTTTCACTGACCAACGGCGAACCGTTCAACAGCTCGGTGCTGGCAGCAATGCACGTGTACAATCAGGCCTTCAAGTATAAGAATTACGGAACCGGTCAGGCAGAGGCCCTGGTACTCTTTGTTGTCTGTGCGGTGATCGGCGGACTGCAGGTTTACATCGGTAAGAAGGGGGAGGTACAGGCATGAATCAGAACGAAAAAGCGGCTGCCCAGAAAAGCGTATGGCGCGTCCTGAAATTTGTGGTATTGATCCTGATGCTGGTGATCTTTGTATTCCCGTTCTTTATGGTCATCATCAATGTCTTTAAGACCAAGGCAGACATTACCAGCAACCCTCTGGCTCTTGTCGGAGCGCACGGATTTACACTGAAGAACTTCCCCTCGGCGGTTAAGAAGATGAACTTCTACACTGCCTTCGGAAATTCCTTCATCATTACGGTAGCATCCACGGTGTTCACCATTCTGTTGTCCTCGATGACGGCATGGATTATGGTTCGCCGGAAGTGGAAGGTAACCAATCTTTTGTTTGCCATGATGATTGCTTCCATGGTCATTCCGTTCCAGGTTCTGATGATTCCGCTGGTATCCATCTACGGCGGTATGCTGGGAATTCTGAATCACCGGCTGACACTGATCTTCATGCACGTAGGCTTTTCGTTGTCCATGGCAACATTTATGTTCCACGGTGCCATTCACACCAACGTGCCGATTGCGCTGGAGGAGGCCGGAACCATTGACGGATGCTCCAGCTGGCAGATTTACTGGAAGATTGTATTCCCGATGCTCAAGCCTACCATTGCAACCGTGGCGATCATTGACGCAATGGCATTCTGGAACGATTACCTCCTTCCGAGTCTGATCCTCGGCAGAAAAGAGCTGTACACGCTTCCCATAGCAACGCAGGTATTCTACGGAACCTTCTCCACGGATATCGGTCTGATTATGGCAGCCCTGCTGCTGGCAATGCTGCCGATTCTGATCCTGTATCTGTTCCTGCAGCGCTACATCGTAGAAGGCGTGACAGCTGGTGCTGTGAAGTAAGGATAGTTGTATACGAAAGGCAGGCAGCAAATGAAAAGCGGCATACAGGAACAATCGGGGCAGACTGATTTTCAGCGGCGGCTGGCTGCCCGCAGCGATGAACTGAAATGGCTGTACATGGAACTATACCATGGACAGACAGAAAATTATTATAACCTTTGCAGATCCATGGAGACGTTCTACAACGAACGCAGCGAGGCCCTGAGGGCCTCGGATCTGCAGCGGGAGGCAAAGCCTTCCTGGTACCTGCAAAACGATCTTGTCGGGATGATGCTCTACACCGAAAACTTTGCGGGAAACCTCCAGGGAGTGCGCAGACACCTGGACTATCTGGAGAAGAGCGGAATCAATTACCTGCATCTGATGCCCCTTCTGGACACACCGGAGGGCAGAAGCGACGGCGGATATGCTGTGGCAGATTTCCGGAAGGTGCTACCGAGTCTGGGGACGATGGAGGATCTGTCGGCACTGACACAGGATTGCCACGATCGGGGAATCTGTGTCTGTCTGGACTATGTTATGAATCACACGTCCGAGGAGCACGAATGGGCAAGGCGTGCCCGGGCGGGCGAAAGAGAGTATCAGGACCGCTATTTCTTCTATGATGATTACGGCCTGCCGGCACAGTTTGAACGTACCGTGCCGGAGGTCTTCCCGAAGACGGCACCGGGGAATTTCACCTATCTTCCGGAGCTTGGCAAATACGTGATGACCTCGTTCTATCCCTATCAGTGGGATCTGAACTACTGGAATCCGGTGGTTTTCAATGAAATGGCAGGGAACCTTCTGTATCTTGCCAATCGCGGAATCGACATTATTCGAATCGATGCGGTTCCCTATATCTGGAAGCAGCTGGGGACCAACTGCCGGAATCTTCCGCAGGTTCATACCATTGTGCGTATGATTCGTCTGATTACAGAGATCGTGTGCCCCGGCGTACTTCTCCTGGGCGAGGTAGTGATGGAGCCCAAGGAGCTGGCTCCGTATTTTGGAACGCCGCAGAAGCCGGAATGCCACATGCTCTACAATGCAACAACGATGTGTACACTGTGGCACACGGTGGCTACAAGAGACGTATCGCTTTTGCGCTATCAGACGGATCAGGTCGTCGGGCTTCCGAAGACCTACGGCTTTTTGAACTACATTCGCTGCCACGATGATATTGGCTGGGGACTGGATTTTAAATTCCTGGAACAGAAGGGAATGAAGGAGGTGGCCCACAAGCGCTTCCTGAACGATTATTTCCTGGGTAAATATGAGTTCAGCACCAGTACCGGAGAGCTCTACAATGAGGACCCCGTGACCGGCGATGCAAGATTCTGCGGGACCACGGCGTCTATGTGCGGTATTGAGCGCGGAGGCTTCGAGAATAATCCGGAGAAGATCGCGACCGGCATTCAATTGGATCTGATGCTGCATGCGTTTCTTCTGTTCCAGTCAGGAATTCCTGTCATCTACAGCGGCGATGAGATCGCGGCGGTGAATGACTGGACCTATCATCAGGATCCGCTGAAGGCAGAGGATTCCCGCTACATCCATCGCGGGAAATTCAACTGGGAGGCAGCAAAGCGGATTTCGGATGAGACTTCGACAGAGGGGCGGATGCACCGGGGATTGTGCGCACTGGAAAAAGCGCGCCGGAGAGACGATATTTTTGACGGTGATGCCAATGTATACACCATTGAAACGCACAACGGGTCCGTGCTGGGAATGATTCGCATCAAAGGGAATAAGAGAGTGGCCGGCCTGTTTAACTTTTCGGAGCAGGCACAGGATGTGTGGATTGTAGAATTCGCCGACGGTTATAGGGATTATCTGAGCAAGGATACGAGGGAAAAGCCGGTGGCCCTGACACTCAAACCCTATGAATATGTCTGGGCGATTCATGAGGATACAAAAGAGAATTAGCAGTCGGAAGGACAACTATGCAGAATACATTGCACCTGAAAGCGCCCGGCGGATGGATCAATGATCCCAACGGCTTTATCTATTACAAAGGGCGGTATCATCTGTTTTATCAATATTTCCCCTATGAACCACAGTGGGGGACCATGCACTGGGGGCATGCCGTCAGTGCGGATTTAATTCACTGGAAGCATCTTGGCGTCGCACTCTACCCCACCCGGAGCTTCGACGCCAACGGTGTTTTCTCCGGAAGCGCCATTGAAAAGGATGGCAGGATGCAGCTGTACTACACGGCAGTACGATATGACGAAGAGGATCCGGAGAACATACATGTGGCCAAGGATGGCAAAAATACGCAGTCCCAGGCCATGATCATCTCGGAGGATGGTTTTACCTTCGACAATTTACACGGCAAAATGCCGATCATCCCCTCCTATTGCGACACCGCCATTGGGGATCCCCGGGACTGCCGGGATCCCAAGGTATGGCGGGACAAAGAGGGTTACCATATGTGTCTTGCGAGCACACATCTGCAGCAGGAAGGTGTGCTGCTGCTGTACAAGAGCAGCGACAGTCTGAACTGGGAATACCAGAATCGCCTGCAGGATAAGCGGCTGGGAAGATGCCTGGAGTGTCCGGACCTGTTCGAACTGGACGGACAATATGTGCTGATCTGTTCTCCAATGGGGAATATGAAGGATACGGAGTATCCGGAGAGTCAGAGTACGATGCAACCGGTGGAATTTAATCCGTCAACGGGAACGGTTTTGCTCGGCGGCAGGGAGAAATTCCTGGACTATGGCTTTGATCTTTATGCGCCGCAGACGAACCTGGACGCAGAAGGAAGACGAACGGTCATTGCGTGGGTTCGGATGCCGGCTCCGCAGCAGGCAGAGGATAATGAGGCCTCCGGAGGAAAGCGCTGGAACGGTATGATGTGCCTGCCGCGAGAGGTAAAGTGGCGAAGCGGAGAGCTGGTGACACCGGTACACCCGAGTGTGCGAATGTTTTTTGCGGATGCAGCCTACCGGAAGACGCAGGAAAAGGTCGACCTGTGGGAGAAGGAAGGCCGCGGCAGAATGGTGGCATCTCTGGAGGAAGGGGAAGGCCTCCTGGCAGGAGGAATCCGTGTCCGATTAAAGGACGGCTGTGTCTGCACGGACCGGACGGGCTGTCTTCCGAAGGGAGCGGTATGGCACACGAGATGCCGCACACCGGAGGTGGGCGATCACTGTCGGCTGGAGATCTTTATCGAGCGGAATCTGGTGGAGATCTTTGTCAACGACGGAGAGTATGTCATCAGCAATGTGGTCTACCCTGCTGTATAGAGTGCGATCCGATGCTGCCTTTGTCGCTTGTCCGGCGCGTAAAAAACGCTTGACGAGAAGGGACCGGAATGATATAACAGTCCACATCGACAGATGAATACGTGTATACAATCGAAAGAGCGACTTGGAACACGTGCAACCGGTGGCTTCACTGGATTATAATTGCATTAGGAATAGCAGCGACAAGGGTGTCGTTTTTCTCACTGAGAAGGGAGAAAAACGGCACCTTTTTTGTTCGGATATCGAACGATAGAGCTGGCGAAAGGCACAAAGAGGAGGAACTATTATGAGAAGAAAATGGAGTGCGGCAGTAAGTGTTGCACTGGCAGCAGCAATGCTGGCCGGGTGCGGCGCATCATCTACTTCCACTTCCGGCAGCCAGGATTCATCGGCATCCGGAACGGATACGCAGGCAGCGGATGCGGCCGGCAGCGAGGCGACAGCGTCCTCGACCTCAACATCTGCAGATGCCGGAACTTTGCGCCTGGCATGGACCTCGGACATTCAGACACTGGATGTACAGACCACCAGCGCGAACTACATGATTCCGATGAACGTATTTGATCGCCTGTTTGAGATTCAGCTCAATGACGACGGATCGACGGAACTGGTTCCGAGCCTTGTAAAGGAATATACCGTCAGCGATGATGGACTGACCTATCAGTTCACGCTGCGGGATGACGTGAAGTTCTCTGACGGAACAACCCTGACGGCGAGTGATGTGGAGTTCACGCTGGTCCGCCTTCTGGCACTGGACACCAGCGTTAATACAGACTTTGCTTCCTGCATCCTCGGCGCCGATGAGCTGATCGAGCAGGAGGGCTACAGCTACGATGACAAGGTAGAGGGAATCGAGGTTACCGACGATACGCATCTGACGGTGACACTGGCATATCCTTTCGCGGGCTTTTTGTATGAGCTGGCAACACCGGCAGGATGTATTTATTCCAGAGCCGCGGTAGAGGCTGCCGGCGATGACTACGGCAACGATTACACAGCCGCTATCGGATCCGGCCCCTACGTCATTACCGGCTGGACCAGAGACAGCAGCCTGACGCTGGCGCTGAATGAGAACTACTGGGGCGAGGAGCCGAGTGTTAAGAACGTGGACATTCAGATCGTTCCGGATGCGTCGACCATCAACATGATGTTCCAGAACGGAGAGATCGATATTCTGGACTGCGATGATCTGGATTCCTCTGTTGTAGAGTCTACGTATAAGACGACCTACGCAGATCAGATTGTATCTGCAAACCGCCTGGCAACCACGTATCTCATCATGAATGAGAATGATCAGTACCTCAGCGATGTCAATGTCCGTAAGGCCGTTCAGCTGGCAATTGACCGTCAGAGCATTCTGGATACGGTTTACAGCGGCGACGGAGCTTTGTGCGACGGTATTTACCCGAAGGGCCTGATCGGCTACAGCGAAGAGAACCAGGGCTGGCTGAAGTATGATCCGGATGCGGCCAAGAAGCTTCTCGAGGATGCCGGCTACGCGGATGGCGAGATTAAGATGGAGCTTGCGTCCGACAGCTCCGCCTCCTCCAGCGTATCCCTGGTACTGCAGATGGTACAGGCCAACCTGCAGGCAATCGGCATCGACGCATCGATCGTTTCCTATGACGAAGCAAGCTGGCTGGCACTTCGCAAGTCCGGCGAGATGAATTCCTTCGTTGCAACCTGGACAGCGGACTTCAACGATCCTGATAACTTCATCTACACCTTCTTCGGCAACGCAGAGAAGTCCAAGATCCGCAGCATCAACTACCAGGATACAGAGACCATGGAGCGCGTAGAGGCAGCTCGTGCAATCACCGACGAGGACGAAAGACTTGCTGAGTACGACGCACTGGAGAAGAAGATTGTAGAGGATGACGCGGCATGGGTTCCGCTCTTCGGCAGAACACACCTGTTCGTAGTAAGCGACCGTGTTGCTAAGTTTGTTCCTCACTGGGCCGGCTACAGTGATTTCAATGTAGTTGGAGTTACACTGGCAGAGTAATCAACAGACTGCTTCGCCCGGTATAGGTGGCCAACACGTGTTGAACCCGCCGTGTACCGAACAGATACACATGAAGCAACAATGGAATGTGCTGGCCGCAGGAAGCCTGTGGCCAGCATTTACTGGTTATTAGGCCAGACCGCTATATGAGCAGAGCAAAGGCGTGCAGCGGTGGACATCGCGGCTGCCGGAAAGTTTAGAGAGAGCGACATGAAACAGATCGTAAAGCGAATTTTGGGAACCATACCGGTCTTGATCGGTGTTATTCTCCTGATCTTCATCATGCTCCGGGTGGTACCGGGAGATGCAGTAACAACGCTCCTTGGCGAGCATGTCAATCAGGAGACCATTGATCGACTGACCAAGTCGATGAACCTGGATAAGCCTATGATGGAACAGTTCTTCTCCTATCTTGGAGGACTTTTAAGGGGCGATATGGGACAAAGCTACAAGTATAACCGCACGGTTACCTCCATGATTATGGAAGCGTTTCCCTACACGCTGCAGCTGGCGGTGATGGCCGCTGTTTTTGCCTGGGTTATGGGAATGATTCTGGGTGTAATTGCTGCTATTCGGCAGAATCACATGCTGGACCATCTGTTCATGGGCTTTGCGCTGTTCGGTGTATCGATGCCGATCTTCATGACATCGCTCCTCTTGCAGTATGTGTTCGCTTTTAAATGGAAAATATTGCCGCTCACCTCGGACGGAACGGTTCTTTCGATGATACTCCCGGCCATTGCACTCGGCTGGAACAGCGCCGGCAGCGTTGCCCGCATCACCAGGTCCAGTCTTCTGGAAGCCATGCAGGCGGATTACATCGATACAGCGCGGGCCAAGGGACTTATGGGCGGAAAGGTCATTCTGCTGCATGCTCTGAAGAATTCCATGCTGCCGGTTATCACCATGATGGCACTGCAGCTGTCCTCTATGCTCTCCGGTGCGGTTATTACGGAAAGCATTTTTGCCATTCCCGGAATCGGACGTCTTGCAACGACGGCGATTTCCAATCGTGATATGCCGGTTCTGCAGGGTACTGTCATCTTCACGACGGTGATCGTTATAGCCGGAAACCTGTTGGCGGATGTACTGTATTCCGTCCTGGATCCGAGAATCCGGAAAGGAGCGTGAGGAGCATGACGCATAATCAGAAAAAGCAAATCATTCAGGAGCTGGAACAGGGCACCTGGAAGAAAACAGCGCCGGCATCCGCTGCGGAATCCGGGCAGGCGGCTTCGGCTACACCGGAGAAGGGCGAGCAGTCCCGGGAGCTTTTGTCACAGGTGGGAGAGAAGGACGGCATTCGTGAAAAGCTCCTGCGCATGTGCCGGCAGAACAAGCTGGCGGCGATTTCGGCCGTGGTGATCGCAGTGATTATTCTGGCGTCTGTTTTTGCACCGCTGATTGCACCCTACGGGGAAGCGGAGCAGGATGTTATCAACCGTCTGCAGGCACCAAGCCTTGCCCATTTGTTCGGAACGGATGAGCTGGGACGCGATGTATTTTCGCGAATTCTGTACGGCTCCCGCGTTTCTCTTGTCATCGGTATTCTGCCGAGCGTACTTTCGCTGGCAATCGGAATTGTGCTGGGACTTCTGGCGGGCTACATCGGCGGTAAAACGGATGTCATCATCATGCGGATCGCAGACATCATGCTGTCCATTCCCTCGCTCCTTTTGGCGATGGTTATCATGTATACCCTGGGCAGCACGACCATCAACCTGTTCATTGCGCTGTCCATGATCAACTGGGCAAGCGTAGCAAGAGTGGTTCGCTCTCAGACGCTGTCGCTGAAGGAGAGCGAGTACGTGGAGGCGTCCAGATCCATCGGTGTCTCCGGCGGCCGGATTATGCTGCGGCACATCCTGCCGAACTGTATTCCGAGCCTGATCGTTCTGTTCACGCTAGAGGTTCCTTCCTCCATCCTGTCCGAAAGCTCTCTCAGCTTCCTTGGCATCGGCGTACAGCCGCCGTCGGCCTCCTGGGGACTTATGGTAAATCAGTCTAAACAGTTCCTTTTCACCCAGCCCTGGCTGTGCCTGGCACCGTGCATTTCCATCATGGTGGTGGTGCTGGCCTTCAACTTCCTGGGGGATGGCCTTCGGGATGTACTGGATCCGTACATGAAGAACAGTTGATAAGAGAAGCTGCATGCGAAAAGACGGACACATGCAATCAGGAAAAAGGCCGGTTAATTAGGCCGGTTATTTAAAAATCGATGTACCAGGCAGTGTGTGAACGGAATCGCAGAAAGATGCAGCTTCAAAAAATGCCGGGAGGAAGAAGCAGACAATGGATGAACAGAAAAACATACTTGAGATAAAGGGGCTGCAGTCCTATTTTTTCACGGAAAAGGGTGTGGCGAAGGCCGTGGACGGAGTGGATATCACCATTCCGAAGGGCAAGATTATCGGTCTTGTCGGTGAGAGCGGCTGCGGAAAGAGCATGACGGCGCGCTCCATTATGGGACTTTTGAAGTATCCGGGACGCATAGCCGGCGGCAGCATTCTGTACGAAGGGATGGATTTAACCAAGCTTACGGAGAAGCAGCTGCGGGAAATCTGCGGCAATGACATTTCCATGATTTTCCAGGAGCCAATGACGAGCCTGAACCCGGTGCTGAAGGTGGGGCGTCAGGTGCGTGAGACGCTGCTGGTGCACAACAGGGGCATCAGCAAGCAGGAAGCCAAGGCGAGAGTCATTGAAATGTTCGAGAAGGTGGGAATTCCGGAGGCGGCCAAGCGCTATGACAGCTATCCGCATGAGCTTTCCGGCGGTCTTCGCCAGCGCGTAATGATTGCAATGGCAATGATCTGCAGGCCGCACCTTCTGATTGCCGATGAGCCGACAACGGCTCTGGACGTAACCATTGAAGCGCAGATTCTGCGGCTGATGAAGCAGCTGCGGGACGAGACAGGCACAAGCGTCCTGATCATCACGCACAATCTGGGCGTTGTAGCGGAAATCTGCGACTACGTCTATGTTATGTATGCAGGCAAAATAGTAGAGCAGGCACCCACCTGTGAGCTCTTCGATCATGCATCGCACCCGTATACAAAGGGCCTCATGGCTTCGATTCCGCGCATTGGGAATAATCCGGAGCGCCTGCATACCATTCCGGGCGTTGTGCCCAATCTGCTGCATCTGCCGGAAGGGTGTGCTTTCTGCAGCCGCTGCGAATGTCATGAGGAACGCTGTCAGAAGGAGCGTCCGCAGCTGGAGAAGGTAGGAGATGAGCACTGGGTATCGTGTCTTCGCTGAGTGAACGTCAGTTGCCATTCGGGAGGCGTGCTTTGACGGAATATCTCCGCCGGGCGCGGTACGGACCGGTATTCACACAAGCCGGGCGGCGCAAAAAGTGAAATCTGAAAATGCCGCAGACGTTTGCGGCCAAGAGAGGAAATCATGGGTGAGAACAGGGAAATCCTTCTGCAGGCAGAGGGTGTATATAAGGAGTTCCCAACAGCGAAAAAGGGACAGAAGGTGCATGCTGTTAACGGCGTGAATCTTACAATCTATAAGGGCGAGACGCTGGCACTGGTCGGAGAGAGCGGCTGCGGCAAGTCAACGCTGGGGAGGACGCTCATTCACATGCTGCCCGTCACGGACGGCGTAGTGACCTTCAAAGGACAGGAAATCTCATCAATGGATGAGAAGAGCTTCCGGCCGCTGCGGCCAAGGCTCCAGATGGTGTTCCAGGATCCGTACGCCAGTCTGGATCCGCGCATGACCGTGCGGGATATCATTGCGGAACCGCTGGAGACCTATCATGTCTGTAAAAACCGTGCCGAGACAACGCAAAGGGTCCTGGAACTGATGAAGGCGGTGGGCGTGCCGGCGGAATTTCAAAACCGGTATCCGCACCAGTTCTCCGGCGGCCAGCGTCAGCGCATCGGCATCGCAAGAGCCATCGCTCTCCAGCCGGAGCTGATCGTATGCGACGAGCCGGTATCGGCGCTGGATGTATCGGTACAGAGCCAGGTGCTGAATCTGCTGAAGGACCTGCAGGAGCAGTACGGCCTTACATATCTTTTTATCGGACATGATCTCTCTGTTATCAACTTCATCGCTGACAGAGTGTGCGTTATGTTCCTGGGGAATGTGTGTGAGGTGGCCTCCAAGGACGATCTGTATCGGGAGCCCTTTCATCCCTATACGGAATTTCTGATGGATGCGATCCCGCAGGCGGATCCGCACAGGAAAGGCGAGCATCGCAAGGTGCTCACGGGCGAGATTCCAAGCCCGGTCAATCCGCCGTCCGGATGCTGCTTCCACACGCGGTGTCCCTATGCCACCGAGCTGTGCTCAAAGGAGCGGCCGGAGCTTAAATACGTGGAAGGAAGATATGTCGCCTGCCACCATGTGGATCAGGTAAGAGCCGGACACAAGGAAGGCTGAAACAGTGATGCCTGCAAGCAGAGGGTTCACGTTGAAATGTGGCAGGTGCTGAACACATACAGATAAATAAAAAGCTCCGCCGGGAAGAGCGCGAAGAAAAGGCTCTTCCCGGCGGAGCTTTGCCGTGCAGCTTTCCTTTTACTCAGGGAATGAGCTGCGAGAACACAGGGCAGAGGACAGCGGTCAGGACACCGGCCACCGCAATGGACAATCCGCTCATGGCACCCTCCACATCGCCCATTTCCAGCGCCTTGCTGGTGCCGACGGCGTGCGAGGACGTGCCGATGGCGATGCCCCTGGCGATGGGCTCTGTGATGTGGAACCATTTGCAGGCACTGACGGCTAAAAGGTTGCCGCAGATGCCGGTCAGAATCACAATGGCTCCGGTGAGGGCCGCAATGCCGCCCAGCTCCGAGGAGACGTCCATACTGATGGCGGTGGTGACCGATTTGGGCAGCATAGTGATGTACTGCTCGTGCTCGAGCCGCAGCACCAGGGACAGAATCAGGACACTGACAAGGCTCACAAGAGTGCCGGCGGTGATGCCGGCGATGATGGCGGTCATGTTCTTCTTCAGGAGCTCAAGCTTTTCATAAAGCGGAACAGCGAGGCTGACGGTGGCGGGGAGCAGCAGATAATTAATCGGCGCTGCACTCTCTTTATAATCCGCATAAGGGATCTTCAGCAGACTGAGGAAGATGATGACAAAGATGCTGCCCAGGAGGAGCGGATTGAAAATCGCCTTGCCGGTTTTGCGGTTGATCAAAGCACCCAGGGCAAAGGCGGCCAGCGTCAGCAGAACGCCCCATACAGCGGAATCCTCAATAAACTCAAGAAATGCATTCATTGGCTTTGCGTGCCTCCTTTTTGGCCTTTCTGCGTATCATGGACTGTGTGGTTCGCCCGGCCGCAGCGAAAACAAGAAGCGTGATCGGAAGAATGGTGATGACGGCGGGGATCAGAAGATCTGCCAGCTCATCCCAAAGCTCCATGACACCGGCCGCTGCGGGTACGAACAGAAGCGGGAATATACCGGTCAGGAACAGGGCGGACTCCCGCACCTGGTCAAGCGTGACAATGCCGGCGCACAGAGCCAGGAGCAGCAGAACCAGGCCATAGACGCTGGCCGGAATCGGCAGCGGGAGAAACGTGTGCAAAAGCTCTCCTACGCAGCAGAAGGCCAGGATTCGAGCGCATTGATAGACGTATTTCATAAAAGAAGTCCTTTCATTTCATGTATCTGTTCAGCACCTGCCATATTTCAACGTGAATTGACTGCTTGCAGGCATATTCACGATTGAAATTGGCAGGCGGCCAAGGCGCGAAGCGCCTCTGGCCAGCCACATCGAGGTTTTCCGAAGGAAAATCGAGATGGGCTCTGAACAGTTACCATTTCATAAGAATAACGTGCCCAAGTGTACTACGAAGGCGGTGGAATGGTAATAGCAGCCGAGGCTGAAAAAGGGCTTTTCATGCGGATTTCCAAGAAATGACTCGAGATTTGACAAGAAATGGCTTATTCTGGATGCAAGCAAGAAAGCCGCAGGAGAAGATAAGAGGCTTCGCAGCGACCGGGCGGATGGCACCGGTGCGTGCGGCAATCGATGAAAGGGACAATGCATGACGATTCAGGATTACAGAGACTATCAGACGGAAGGAACGCAGAGCCTTGTGGTAAATACCGCGGCGGTTATCCGCCGCCGGGAGGCAAGAGAATACAAGGCCGGCGGCGCCTGGATTTATGACAATGAAATTGAATCGGTCCGCGGGGATTTCGAGGACGGCGACATTATAAAGGTGGAGGATTTCGACGGATTTTTCCTGGGGTACGGGTTCATCAACCGTAAATCAACCATTCGGATTCGAATGCTGGCCAGGAAAGAACAGAACGTGATTACACCGGCCTTTTTAAAGGCCAGGGTCCGCAGTGCCTGGAAGTATCGGAAGGCCGTGTCGGATACGTCATCCTGCCGCGTGATTTTCGGCGAGGCGGATTTCCTTCCGGGACTGACCGTGGACAAGTATGAAGACGTACTGGTGGTGGAGTCACTGGCTCTTGGAACGGAGAAGCTCAAGACGCTCCTTTTGGCAAGTTTGGTTCAGGTTCTGGAGGAGGACGGAGTTTCGATCCGCGGCATTTACGAAAGAA
>CAVFRZ010000017.1:0-19137 GCA_963624875.1 Anaerovibrio sp. | reverse complement strand
TTTCACGTCTGATTTATGAAATTTTGCTTGGCTCTGAATAGTTACAAATTTCTACACGTTGAATCGGAACAAGATAACATCTCCGTCCTTGACAACGTATTCCTTGCCTTCCATTCCGACCTTACCCTTTTCTCTGGCCGCTGCAAGGCTTCCCTCCTGCAGCAGAACTTCCCAGTTCACAACCTCTGCCTTGATAAAGCCGCGCTCAAAGTCCGAATGGATCTTGCCGGCTGCCTGCGGAGCCTTGGTCCCGATCCGAATGGTCCAGGCTCTGGTCTCATCCTCGCCCGCCGTCAGGAAACTCATAAGGCCCAGCGTGTGGTAGCTGGCCTTGATCAGCTTATCCAGGCCGGATTCCTTTAAGCCCAGATCCTCCAGGAAGATCTGACGTTCCTCATCGTCCAGCTCCGAAATCTCTGCTTCCATCTTGGCGCAGAGAGCGAACACCTCACTGGATGTCTTCTCCGCATAGCCTCTTACTGCCTGCACGAAGGAATTCGACGCTCCGTCATCAGCGATGTCCTCCTCCGATACGTTGCAGGCATAGATCACCGGCTTGGACGTCAGAAGACTGTACTCCTTCAGAAGCTTTGCTTCCTCCTCCGAAGGCTCCTCCATCGTCAGGATCGGCTCTCCTGCCTCCAGATGCGTCTTGATGCTCTGCAGATACTCCAGCTCCTTAGCTGCTTCCTTGTCCATCCGGGCCGTCTTGGCAACCTTGGAAATCCGGCGCTCCAGTACCTCCAGATCCGCAAAGATCAGCTCCATATTGATGGTCTCGATGTCACGCACCGGATCCACCGAGCCATCCACATGCGTCACATTCGGATCCTCAAAGCAGCGCACCACATGCACAATCGCATCACATTCACGGATGTTCGCAAGGAACTGATTGCCAAGGCCTTCGCCCTTGGAGGCACCTCTTACAAGACCTGCAATATCAACGAACTCAATGACTGCCGGCGTGACCTTTTTGGAATGGTACATCTCGCCCAGCTTCCGGATTCGCTCGTCCGGAACAGGAACCACGCCGACATTGGGATCAATCGTACAGAAGGGATAATTGGCAACATCCGCTCCTGCCTTTGTCAGCGAATTAAACAATGTACTCTTTCCAACATTGGGAAGTCCGACGATACCTAATTTCATAGCTTATATACTCCTCCTCAAAGGCCTTGATTATTATGTCCAGCCACATCGAGGTTTTCCGTAGGAAAATCGAGATGCGGATGCTAAACAGCAGTTAACATATTACTCCATGAATTCTGAAATGTCATGCCGTCTGGTTTCTCAGCATGCCTACTCTTTACGTCTGTATTTTACTCCCTCAAAAATCATTTCCTAAATCTATCAAATCCAGATCTCACATTAAGCCCATAGCCCAGAGTTCCTCCTATGATACCGCCCACAATATGTGCCATATTCGAAATATTGTCCCGAACTGTGACACCTTCCCATACCTGTTGGCCGATAAAAAACACTGCCACCAGTATAAACGTAAGCGGTATCTCGCCTTCTTTGAAATCGGTAAATGAGGAAAGCAAAATAAAAGCAAATACAACGCCGCTTGCTCCGCATAAAGCAACAAAAGGAAAGAAAATATAATTGACCAGACTTGTTCCCAGTGCTGTGATGGCAATAACAGCCAGCAGTGTCTGCGAAGAATACTTTTCCTCCAGCATCGGTCCAAGTAGCAGCAGGTAACTCATGTTTCCGATCAGGTGCTCCCAGTCCACGTGACCAAAAATGTGAGTAAATGCTCTGACCCAGGTCATAGGCGATAGAAGCGGCGAATGATAGGTCATAAATAAAGCCCTGCCGGAAACTCCTGCCGTTACATAATTTAGAAGCGTAGCCACAAAACTTACTGCCACCATACTCAGCACCACCGGTGCATTAAAGGTAATTCTGAATTTCTTTTCTCTCATCTCTTATTTTGCACCGGCTTCCAACAGCGCCTGCTTCAGCTCATCCTCAATCTTCGCAAGCTCTTCCTGAGCTTCTGCACGCTTCTTAGAACCTTCTTCGTGAATTTTGACAACCTCATTGATAGAGCTGATAATATCTGCATTGACCTTCCGCAGTGTCTCCACATCTACGATGGATCTTTCGGAAGCTGCCGCTGCATCTATGGCGCCCTGCTTTAGTGTTTCAGCATTTCGCTGGAACATTTCATTGGTCATCTCGTCCACGGCACTCTGCGCATTCAATGCCCTTGTCGTATGCTCAATACCGAGTGCCAGCACCATCTGGTTTCTCCACAGCGGTATCGTATTAATTACATCCGAGCGAAGCTTGTCCACAACCTCCTGATCCGCATTCTGCAGTAAACGAATCTGCGGAGCCATCTGAATGGAGACTAATCTCGTGGTTTCAAGATCAAAAATACGTTTTTCAAAGCGCTTGCAGGCGTCGTCATAATCTCTGTACATCTGCACATCCAATTGATCCTGTGTCCGCGAAGCCTTCTCCTGTAATTCAATAAGCTTTGTATTTCTGGCATTTTCGAGAGCCTTTTTCCCGGCAATGATGTACATGGTCAGCTCTTTATAAAATTCAATGTTCATGTCGTACATCTGATCAAAAACATAAACATCTTTCGTAAGAACCTGCTGATGTCTGCGCAGATCCTTTTCGATCCTCTTGATATTGGTCTCTGCGCTTTCATAGTTTGATATCAGATACGTAACTTTTCTCTTTCCCTTTTGAAAAATGCCAAGTATTCCCTTTTTCTCCGGAGCAATTGTGCTGTTGATTGCAACGCGCAGTTCCCGCAGGCTATCTCCAACTTCTCCGAACTCCTTTGTTTTCACTGTTCCTGTAATGGAAGATGAAAACGTAGATATCCCTTTCTGCGCACTTGCGCCATAAGAGTTCATCATTTTAACATTCGCCACATCAATCTGCTTTACAAACTCCGCAACCTGTGTTTTTTCCTCTTCGGAAAGCATCGATTCATCTACTGCACCGGCGCTGGCATTTGACGTGTCTGTCATCGGTTCAAGCACTGCCTTTCCAAGAGAAGGCTCCATAAATGACATATCATACTTTTTCTCATCCGGATCCAAGGTCAATGTTGGTGTCTTTACCTTTGCTGCTT
This sequence comes from Anaerovibrio sp., assembly GCA_963624875.1. Taxonomy (GTDB): domain Bacteria; phylum Bacillota; class Clostridia; order Lachnospirales; family Lachnospiraceae; genus CAG-791. The sequence goes on along the minus strand of CAVFRZ010000017.1, from coordinate 16,037 downwards.
CTTCTGTCATTTCTGCTGCATTTAGTTCTTTTTCATTCATTACCCTCTTCCCCCCAAAAATCAGCTTATCTTATACTCCGGGCTCACATAGCCATCCTGGCTCATCATGCTTTCCAATGCCTTCGCCTTTGCCTTGATTTCAATCGTAGCGAATCGAAAAATCTGGTCTGTTGTATCACTAAGCGCAGTCAGTAATTTCTCCGCTGCATCCATAACCTCTTGCCCCGTCTGATGCAGGATTTCATCGCTTATTCCAATGTTCCTATATTCCAGATAGCTTGCTGTAAGCTGCAGGGCCTCCGGTATATAATACTCATAGAATTGCGTCAGATCTGTCTGATATACTTCTTTGAATCGATTCATCGCATCCGACAGTCCTCTCATGCGGTCAATCAGTTCTTCATACAGGCCATCCATGTTCTCCGGAAGCGCACATTCCCTTAACAGTCGGCAAGCCTCTATATAATCCGAAATTGTCTGTTGGCTCAGTAGCGTCTCAAATTTGTCCGCATCAAGTTGGGGGTTCTCCGGTTCCTGTTTCTCTGAAAAAGCCGTCTCCCGCGATGCACTGTCCTTCAGAGGAATATCTGCGCCGTTTAAAATATCCTCTGTCACATGGTCAAAGTCGACCATATCAAATGGAATTTCACCTAGGTCCCATGGGTCTTTTAAGAGGCTTGAATCAATCGCACCGCCGGATGTTACTTTGACATCTTCTATTCGTGGAGGCGCCTTTACAATCCAGGCATCCCTTACCTCTTTCCAAAATGCCGTATCAATCATCGTCACTTTCCTTTAATATAGTCAATGCCGAATCGGGACTCCCTGCAATAATTACAATGCGGGCAAAGCTCACAATTTCGCTGCTCTTTGCTTCCTCTTTCATAGGATATTCCCTTTCGTCCCTCCTGGCTCATCAGCATGGCCGCCTGCTTTTTTGCACTTTTGTAAATATCCGAGTCAAGAAATGTCAAATTGAATCTTCTGTTTGTATAGTTATTATTCTCAAAGGTAGTAAACTCTCCTTCATTCCCCGGGAGCGACCACTTGCAGGCATCATCGATCATCTGCCTTCTCTCTGCCTTTCGGATATACGGAAACAACTCAAATACCTGCTCTGCCACCTGCTCCACACTGTACTTATTCCCCAGAAGTTCCTTCAAGACCTGTATAAAACGTACAATCGCACGATTTTGCTGATATTCATTTCGGTAGGCTTCACCATCGCCAAGAACATAGCTGTATACAAACCTCATAGGACATAAGGAATATTCCAACTCGCCATCATAATTATGCAGCTGCGCTTCCTGCCTTATATCAAACGTTTCTTCCACATGCTTATGCGGTGCAATTTGCAAAACGGACTGTAAATCCAGCTTTCTCACCTCTGCACTTTGAATCGCCGCATCAGAAAATTTATCCAGCAACGTGATATAAGGAGATGGTGCGTACAATTTCTCGCCTTGTTGCTGAATCCAGGATATTTCCACCTGCTTGTTCTTCAACGCAGCATACATATAGTAGCGGTTCGACAAAGCAGTAAGCCTGCTGTTTTCGATCCAATTGTGAGCATAGGATTCTTTTTTGTCATTGCATATGTTCTGAAGTACGTCTTCATCCAGCGGCCACCCGTAATCCGAAGCTGTTCCAGGCATCCTTGTAATATCAGCCATGCAGATATGTACCTTTCCGTTTGCAGCGATCGCAGCGGATTCTACCTGAAAGATATTAAACACCAATGTTTTCAGCCCTTTATTATTCTCTGCCTCATCTTCCATCTGACCACCCATAAGCGACAACAGCGCAGCGGCCAAATCTCCCGGATAACACAGAAAATCCTTAATGCGGTCACTTTCCAAAGCCTTAAAGATCTGCTGAACTTTTTTACGTTCCTCCAGGTAGAGCTCCTGCGGCATACCGTCATTCATATACAGCATCGCATCAAGTTTGCTCATATGCTGCTGGATGGAAATCGGTTCATTGGCACCGAATAAAGCCTGTGCCATCTTGATTAGCTGACCGATGACATCAATGACATCACTGATACGTTTTTCCTTCACAGAGAAAACGCCCAAATATGAAAACGGGTTTCCAAGAGCTTCCTGCTTTCTATCCTCCAAAGGATTCCCTGTTCCTTTTTGTGCAAAGATATCGATGGCCTCATCATACGCATCAGTGAAGGTCTGCAGGCGTTGGTTCCACTCATCCACGGTATAGCAGCCTTCAAAATACGGAAGCAGCCGTTCTAAGTCCTCCGTATAATTCATGCTGCTCTTTCCATGTGCGGAGAGCCATCCGGATGCAAAGCATTTTCTCAATCCGTTCTGATCCAGAACAATGCATTGCCGGTTTTCATCCCACATTTTGTGGAGTGTATAGATAAACTGTCCAATCGGATATGACAGCAGATTTCGCACTTCGTATCTTTCCGGAAAATAATCTTTCAGCATTGTGTTGGCAAAGCGATCGTCGGAACAGTACAGATAAAAGCCCTCTTCCTTCATTCTCGGAATGTCTGATACAAATTCCACGGTATTGCGATATCTCACTATTTTTACATTTGGAGCCGACGTTCTTTCTCCTGTCTCAAAAATATCGCCCAGCGGGTTTTGTTCCGGCTGATAATTCTGACGAATCCAGTTTTCTTTATCCGGATATCCATTCCCGGAATTATATAAATGTCCCCAGATTTCGTTGGCGCATGGATAGCGCACATCATCCTGAATCAGCGCATATATCTCATACCCTGCACGACAGAATGCATCATAAACATACTGCTGCATAGGTGTCAGGAACTGGAAGCCATGCCATACTATTTTTTTGCTGCCATGAAAGTGAAAAATACTGCTGATTTCCCGGTCAAAGCGAGCAGAATTCCGAAAATCCTCTCTTCTTTTTCTGAAAGCCGCGATGCTCCCATCCGCCTTTTCCAGATGCTGCCACATTTCGATGAAAAGCAGCATATCTCTGTCCGTCTCCTGCAGATCCTCTGGCCTGATTTCAGATTCTTCAAGACGAATAATATTATTGATGGCTGCATATAGATTCTTTTTGCACCCAAACAGCCACTCCCTTTCCGCCTTATCTTTCGCATGGGCTATTTTTTCACGCAAGAGCTGATTCAAAGCTGCCGCATAAGCAAACTTCTGTCCGCTTGTATTCCATCCCGGAAACAATCTCATGGCAAAATTCGAAAACCCCAGGATGTTCCCCTTGAAGATTCTCATACTACGTGCCATATTGGTTGCCATTTCCCGCGACATCGTAATCTGAGGCAGCGCGGCAATCTCTGCAAAATAGGGTGCCTGCTGCAATTCTGTTATGCAACTGTATGTATAAACTCTATTTCTCATTGATCATCCCTACCCTTCTGATCAGTGACGACCAACTCTCATAATCCCATTTATTGACCAGGAGGACCAACTTGCTCACGGCTCTTGTCATGGCAACATAAAGCATTCTGGTTTCTTCTTTTATTCCCTTCTGAACCGCTTCCTCCCGGAGAACCTTATACCATGCGCTTCTCATGAAATCATTGTTGCCGCGCTTATAGCACCAGGCAATCCTTGATCGATTTGCCATAATGATGGTGCTTTCCTGCTGAATTAAAGGACCATTCATAGCCGGCATGATCACCGTATCGAACTCCAGACCTTTTGATCTATGAACAGTCATGATATACACGCTGCTATAATCATCTGTCATATCGATGTCAGGTTCCATTTCCTCCCGATTCGTACTGATCATCAATGTCAAATAAACATAAAGGTCATACAGTGTCGCAAATTCTCCCTCCATTCTCTGCTGCAGCATTTCCATTAGTTTATCGAGATTTTTTTGGTACAGCTTAGCATCAATCAAGGCCTGTTTGTTTCTTCTGGCTTCTGTCCATTCCCCGCTATTCATGCCGGCCTTATCAATCTCTATAAATTTTTCAACAACCGCTGTTTCCTCAATGATGTCTTTCACAACGGAGAGCACCGGCCTGAGCCTGAATTCTCTCTGGAATTTTTGCCACTGTGTCTGAGATACAAACTCTTTCAGATAGGTCTGTACTCCGTCTTTCGTATTTCCTCTCTTTTCCATTTCTGAAATTGAAATCGTACCGGCAAACGCAGCGTATGGTGTCAGCAGGAAATTATAGGTATACGTTGGTGTGTCCGCAAAAATATAAGAACAGATGAGTGCGTAAAAATCCCGAACGGCTCTTGATAGAAAAAACGGTCTGTCAGAACTCAGCACCACCGTTTTACCGCTTTTACGGCAAAGCTCTGCGATTTGCGCGGCCTTTGCATTACTCCGAACGAGTACAGCCACTCTTGTCTTGTCAGAGACTTTCTTCCTGCCTGATCGAACTTCCACCTCAAGATCACGCAGTGCATCATCTATGGCGTTCATCGTTTGGTCAAGAATGGTATACTTACTCTCGATGAACTCCATTGATATAGAACCCTTTTCTTTTTTAAATGGTCTGACAGGCTCCTCGTAATCAAGCAGTCCTTCCTGTGCCCAAGCAAAGAAATATTTCTCCATATTTTTCATAAGATTGGCACAGGTTCTGTAGTTATTCCTCAAACTGAAATACTGAAGCTTCCCCTTCAATTCCTCTTCAAGGATATCAAAGGCCTCATCCGTTGCCCCTTTAAAAGCGTAGATACTCTGCTTAATGTCACCTACCGCGAACAGTCTCGCACCTACGGTCTGAACCAGGCTTGCAAAAGTCCTGATCTGTGTTGCATCCGTGTCCTGAAATTCATCCACAAACAGATACCGCATGTTCAGACCGTCGCAATTCAGTTTTCCGTCTAATAGAAAATGACCGAAGTCAAAGAAAAGATCATTGATGGAAATGGCGTTTTCATCCAGTTTAAGCTGTCTGTACTTTCCTTCAAATTCCCGCAATACGTTTTTCAGAACCATCTGGAAACCAGAGACAACCGGCTGTTCATCTGCATTTCCCCAGTCCTTGTTCAAAATTTCCGAAATGGTATATCCCTTTCTGGTGAGCTCCCTCCAATAATTATCAATTAAACTCACTGCTTCCGCGTACGTCATCCCAATCTGAGCATAGATCGACTTCTGTGCATTGAGCTGGTCTGATAACAGGTCCCTGATCAGATCTTTTCTTTCCTTCTCCAACTGCTGAATATCCAAATCACGTCCGAATCCCACGCTGGTTCCGAATTTGCGAAAAAGATCATAGGCCAGACTGTCAATCGTGGAAATATGCATCTGAGACTGTTGTTCCAGCCAGGTGAGATACTTTTGATTTTTTGTCAGCTGGTACTTTTTCAGCAGCATCTCCTGCAGTCTGTCATTCATCTGATTGGTGGCCTCATTGGTGAAGGTAATCATATAGATTTCTGACATATTCAAGTCCGGCACCATGTGCATCAGATATAGAATACGGTCCACCATAACGGTTGTTTTTCCGGTTCCAGCAGACGCCTTCACCACGATATTTGCATCTTCCTGACAGTGCTCAACTCTATATTGCGCTGCATTAAAGGCAGGAACATTTTCTTCCACCCAGTCAAACAAAACGGCATATGCGTCATTGATTCCCACTCCGTCCTGAATGGTGGTTATAGCATATTTTTCCTGCCCGCGGACTTCCGCAATATCAAATACCTGCAGGAAAAAGGCTGCCGCAAATGACTCATATTTTCTGCGCAGAACTTCCGCTTCATCCTGTGTGCCAAACCAGAATACCTTTTTCCCCTCCCTTAAAAGGCTTCCGATCATTTTTTCTTTCTGATCCGTCAGATTTTCCTTAAAAAACAAAACCGAATAACGTGGCTTCATACCGAATCTCTACCTTCCTTTTAGAATGACCATCGTCTTTTTCTCTCACTATGGTCTGTTTTTTCTTTCTGCTCTCCCATAGGAAGTTCTCGCTTTTTATATGGTGATATCGGCTCTTTTAATGAAAGCTCCACTGCTTCTGCGAATTCTCTGGAACTATACAAGCTTGCATCCATTTCTTCTATAAATTGTGATTTGCGCCCATTGTAAACAATCATCAGCTGATGCATGGCTCTCGTCATTCCCACATATGCCACATTTCTCTGCTGTGCCATAGCTTCCTCATTGTTCATCGCCCAGCTCTGCGGGATCATACCTTGGTAAAATTGCGGCAAAATAACCCGCATAAATTCCAGGCCTTTTGACGTATGCATGGTGCATAGCTTGACCCCTGGTTCTTTTATCGAATATCTGGCATCCTTATCATTTCGGATGACTTGAAATGCTATATGCGCCTGCAAAAGCCATCCGCCAACTTTTTCAACCGCACTGTTTTTGTAGCACATGATGCCAATCGTATGAATCGGATCCTCTCGCATCCATTTTTGAAGGAGAGCAATTACAAATCTTTTTTCTTCATCCTCACTTTTACAATGAACAATTTCCGGGAGCTGACCAATTGCAGTTGGCGCAACATGCTCCACCCTATCCTCCTCCGCTGTTTCCGTCTGATTATACGCTTTTAAAGACTCTGCCAAGGCATCAATCTGACCAGTACATCTGAATGGATATGATAATCTCTTGGCCGTTGGCTCTATTCCAACTTGGGAAAAGCGCCAACGCCCTTCGTATATTCGCTGGTTTGCATCCATGCAAATCGTAACGTCCAATCCGGCTATACTTCTTAAAGCAATGATCTTTGCCAATGTCTGATCTTGTGCCTCATCAATTAACACATGGGCGAATTTCAGCCGATCCGGAATCATATTTGCATTGTGTGTAAGGTAAAGAACTCTCTCATCTCCGGACGGGCCCGCGTCAAAACCCTTCTTCGCGCGAAGCTTTTCCTGATACATGCAGAACATTTCAAAAGCAGCCGCTCTGTCCACTCTTGTCATTGGATGCGTATGTCCGCGTCCTTCCCTCGCCATGCTGTAATAAATGGTTTGGTCTTGTCGATCGAAAATATTCATGTTCCGCATCCAAACAAATTCCTCTGACCAGAATTTCGCTCCCCACATCTTATATTTGTCATTCCGAACCTTTTGTGCATACTCATTGAGGGTTTCGTTTAAACAATTTTCTTTCACTCTCGGATAAACAGGGTTTCCCAGCTTGAAACCTGAGATTTTGGCATAGATCGAGTTCAGGTATTCATGCAAGGTTCCAACCATAATATACGCTTCATCCTCGGGAGTCAGTCTCATCCATTCCTTCAAATAATTGGCTAACACGTGGTTATATGTGAATACAGCAACTGCATTCTTCCTTCCCTGTGCCTTTGCCTCTTTTAGATAATTCATGGCTCTCTGAAGCAACACCAAACTTTTTCCACCGCCGGCTGCAGATCGTATCACAAGATCCTTCCGCTTATCGCCGACATAATCAACGCAGTTCTGTTGCTCCTTTGTCAATTCAATTTGTTCATTCGTAACTGGATGAAGCATACCAGCATCTTCCCTCCTATGGTTTTCCCGTAATCCGGTACTCCGCCCCGTTATAATCAAACGCCACCTGCAACAGCGGTCGTCCTTCCATCTGCTTATGCAACTTGTATCGACCATGTCTATTGCTACTGCCGGAACGCCATATTTATCCAAACATGCATAAGAAACACGTCCCTTGTGTTAATATTCGGTAAACCTCAAATGACCCATTCCAAGGAATTCTGCCTTTCCATTCTGTATTTGAAGCGAAATACCATTGATTGTTTCAGGCAAACTGGAGATTTCCCCGGAGCCTCTTAAAGCACCAAGCAATTCTATAAATGTATTCCCCAAACGTCCGAGCAACTCTCCATTCTTTCCAAGGACCATATATGTTTCCCCATCATCCACCAGCGATGCCGGGTAAACACCGTCGGGAAGAATGTCCATTTCACTAATATCAGACTGTTCGATGCAGACATGTGTCACTCCATACATATTTCTGCATGTCCAGCGTCTGTTCTGGTTGCCGTATGTGAACTGATAAAAATCCCTTTCTGCCACATTAAGCAGCGTAATAGCAGGCCTTTCTGATAATGATTTCCACGCCTTAACATTGGATTCCTTACAGCCCCTTTTTAAGGCAGAATTGGAAAGCAATACTACTTTCCTGTCAGCAAAGCTTGGATATTCATCAATCAGCGCAAGCCGCACCGATTGCTCCGTTGTAATCCCATGCTCAATTCCACTAACAAGAAACGTTCCAGATACAAATGCCAACTCTGCCGGGTTATCCAGCAAAACAACCGTATCAAATTCATTACTGATGTTCTCCGGCCCCACATCTGTGAGCCTCAATTCGTCAGTGATTGCAGCTGCAACAGTCGCTTCAAATTCATTCTTTCGGCTAAAATCCGAATCCAAAACAGTTTCAACGATCTTTCGGATCTTTTTCTGAGGAGTACCTGTTTTCTTCTCTATCCGTTTTGCTTTTTTCCGAGCGACATACGCTTCCTTCTGCTTTTGCTTAACTTCCTCAACATACCCCCAGATTGGAATCAGTTCATCACTTTCATATGACGCGTTATCAGTGATAATCCATTTGTGACCTATGACAACCATTTTCCTTCCGGTTTTCGGATCAATTTTATAGCCCTCTTCCTTTGGTTTCCCGTCCTGTGTGTTTGGCAATACAGAATTTTTAGGGATTGTATATTCAAATCCCTCGTTCATCAGATCGGAATCATATCGCAGCATTTCCTCGTCAGAAACCATGTCGACGAGATAATACCTGCGCAATGTTTTGGGATCTCTATATGCTCTGTTATCCGCATCTGAAAATTTCCAGGTTTTTGCTTCCGTAGAAGAATAATTCGGATTACACTGCATGATTCTCGGACATAGACCATTGATGCACATGCTGACAACCCTGCTACAGCTTTTCACATAGCCCCAGCAAGGATCATTCTTAGCATATACACAGCGCAGTTCCGTTTTTAATATTTCCGTCTGTGACTTAGATAATGCAGGAATTCTATAATCTACATTGCGTCGCTCAGCAATGCCCTTAATCCGGTCATAATCGTAGATTTGTGCAACGAAGTCAGGATCATGACATGGATCATCCTCTCTGCTCAGAAATACATTACTTCCGGCGACAATATTACTATTCATCATATGTGCCACCTCCCCGGATTACTTGTTCTTTCGGATCAGGCGGATCAATCTTATAGGAAATCTTGAGATTCGAGTATGTCCATACTCTGAAAACATCATCCGGCATTCGGTTTGACCGCACCTTCATCCGGAATACCATGTCCGCATCTATATAACACGAAACTGTCAGCACCTCATCACTAAATCCCCGGAGCTTTACCGGAAAATACTCTGTGAATGTCTGGCTATCCGCCGTTTCTCCATCTGATAAAACAAACCTTGCTTCATCCGTATTCTCAACAACGCCGAATTTTATCACCTTCTCCTCTGTAGGAACGCGCTGACCAATTTTTAAGAGCGGATAAAATCGTTTGTTTGACTGAATGATACCGATGGGGCTATTCAACGTATAACTTCCGGGAAGAAATGCAATTTCTGCAGCACCAGAGCCTATATCCCACATGGCGGTTCTCGGGAAGAGAAGCTTCTCTCGATCAAAATACTCCAACAGTTTCGACTGCAAAGGCCTTAATCTGCTGGATCCGCCTTCACAGATAATGCAGTCAATGGATTCTCTGTTCATGCCTGCGTCCGATAATGCCGTCAGCAGGCAGTCTACAGCCTTTTCAACTTCATTCTCGATCAGTAGTGCAAAAAAATCATAATCCAGTTTTTCTAATGCACGACCGTATTTATCCAGTTTAGCGACAGAAACTGAAACTACATCTTCGTCGGCCAGATTGCATTTTGCCTGCTCGCACAGATCCAGAAGGCGCAATTTGAATTCCGGTGCCAGATCATCAAAACTGAAATTCTGATTTGTGTTTCTTGCAACCTTCAGACATATTTTTTCAGCGATTTTTCTATCAATATCATTTCCCGCAAGAGTCATTCCTGCTGTCGCAAGCTCACTAATTCTATTGCCTTCAATACGCAGTACGGCCACATCGAGTGTTCCGCCCCCCCAGTCGAATACCGCAACATTCTTATACTTCTTCATCTGATCCAAACGGCTACAGTATGCGGATGTTGGTTCACTTATGAACATGGAAACCTTAATTCCCGCCTTTTTTGCAGCCTGGCGGACATTGCTTTTCTTTTTTGCAGAAAATCCAACCGGCACGGCTACAACAGCCTCGTTCATATTCATGACGCCACCTGTCTTCTCACGCACATTCTGTTTCAGTGCTTTAAACAGCTCTGCAGCAATATCAATGTGTGTCCAGGTTTTCCCTGCAATCTCCCAGTTCTGATCTTCATCAATTACCGTCTTTATGGAAGAGAACACCTGATACTCCTCCGATTCAGAAATGCTTCTTTTGGCAGCCAGACCGGTTTTTACTTCACCGCTTGTCTTATTGATTGCCACAAAAGACGGCAAGGGATGTCTTTCATCCTCACCGATCTTCTGCGCGTCACCTATCCGTTTCCCATCAAAAGACGCTATGGCAACAACTGCGCTGTTCGTAGTTCCAAAGTCAATTCCGAAATAGTTTGCCATATCGTCACCCCATCTTTATGCCTTTTTTGTCCAGGATTCTAAAGATATTCTTTAGCTTTTCTCTATAAATTTCTCCAAGATCCTTATCCATTTGATCCGATATAGAATCAACAAAGTCCTGATACTCTGCCTTAAGTTCATTCGCAATATCCTGGAGCAATGCACTTTCATCATTCTTTTTTAAAGCTCCAAAGGCTTCATTAATTGCGGCTCTCTCTCCAGCCTCCTTTACAGCTTTATCTAGCTGCTGCTGTTTCTCTGCCATATCCGCAGTAAGCATCCGGATTTGATCTTCCAGGGCTCTTTTTTCTCCCTGCAATGCATCAATATCCTGATGGAGCCCTTCTATGACATCCTGTAGCCTTGCTTTCTCATACGCTCCATCACGAAGCTGTTTTTCAACCGCTTTGTAGTGGTCTACGATTGCTGTTAGATCCTCGATTCTGCTCTTGGGTATCTTCGCTTCAATTTCTTTCTCTTTAATCCGCTTTTCTGTATAACGAAGTCCCATAGTTGCCCATATGCGGACTTTGTTATATTGTTCTGCTTTTTTTCCTTCAGTTGTACCAAGCAGTATCCTTGCAAAATGCTGGCTATTTTTATCTGTTGTCTTTATTGTTTCCCACCCCGGGAGCGTGCTCTTTGGATCGAGATCATCCAAAAAGAAATCGCAAATAATCGGTTCATATGTCTTTACAGGTAGAGGACTTTTCTTTTCAGAGATCATTTCAACCATTGCGGTTATAATGCTTCCACAAAGGATTTCCATATGTCCTTCCTTCATAAAGGCCATTCTCAACATGCCGCTAAAGAACATCAGTAAATGAGTTTTCTTTCCTTCCTTCAACACCTTTCTCTGATGGATTTGTTTCTTCCATATGCTCTCAAGCTCTTTCTCTGATGCTCCTGCCAGAAAGTCAAAATAATCTGCCGCGCGATCAAGTTCTATTCCGCGTATCACAATTGAAACAATCTCCTCAGAAGAATTCTTTCCTTTTAAATAATCTTCTATGGCGGTACGGTATTTGTTTCTAGCCTCCTCATCCTCCGGAGCTTGCAGCGCTTCTGATAATGCTTTCTCTATATCTTTTATTTCCATACTCTCCTTCTTTCCGTCACTATAGATAATTCGCTGTAACTATTCAGTCCCCATCTCGATTTTGATACTCGAAAATACCTGCAATCAGAGGATTCACGTTGAAATGTGGCAGGTGCTGAACAGATACAATTCCACAATCCGACTTAAAATGAGCACAGCTATCCCCCTGATAAGAAGAATTCATGCATCGTCCTAATCGAGATGAGTAAATTTGGATAAACAGATTTAAGTGCCGATTCCCGATTATTTTACACTACGAAAGGCTTGTTTTGTATAGTTTGTCCAAACCGCAACGCATGCATCCTTCACTAATTCAAAAAGCACCTATCACTTCTGATAGGTGCTTTTTCTTTTGGTTGGTGGATTTTTAATTCCATTCCTCTTCCAACAGAAAATCTCGGATGTTCCGGTGCTTAATTCCGTTTCGACTCATATCGAACTCATCAAGAGAAACAACGTACTTCGGGAAGTTGTCGCGGATATTATCATATGCGCCAAACTCACGATTGACCGTTTCTTCCGATGCCAGCAGATAAGTGACCTGGACATACAGCTTCTCGCCGCGCCTGTCGCATACAAAATCAATTTCCTTATCGCCTGTTCTGCCGACGGTCACTTCGTAGTCTCGGCGCAGCAATTCCAGATACACGATATTCTCCAAAATGAGATTGATGTCCCGCATATTGCCGCCAAAAACAGCCTCACGAATGCCGTGATCGGCAATATAATACTTTTCATTGGAGGCAAGAATCTGTTTTCCCCGCAAATCCTCCCGCTTCACCTGATAGAACAGGTATGCTTCGCAGCAGTATTTGATATAGTTCAGGATCGTTTCCGGGGCGACGGTACGCTGTTCGTTTTTCAAGAACTTTGCAAGCGAGGTTGCAGAGAAGGTCGTTCCCACATTGGCGATCACATAGGCAATGATCCGTTCCAGCAAATCAACATCTCGGATTTTATTCCGCTTCACGATGTCCTTGAGTTGGACAGAGTTGAACAGATCATGAAGGTATTGCCTGGACGGAGCATCCGCATAGCGAAGGTTTGCGAGATAGGGCATACCTCCGGTAAGCAGGTACTTTTGGAAACACTGCTGGATGGGCGTATCGGGAGCAATCGAACGATACAATTCCATGAACTCTGCGAAAGAGAACGGATAAATCACAAACTCCACATAACGACCACCCAAATAGGTCGCAAGTTCACCGGACAGCAGCTTTGCATTGGAGCCGGTGATATAGATGTCGCAATCCAGTGAAACACGGAGCGAGTTGATACACTTCTCCCAATCCTTTACCTCCTGTATTTCATCAAAGAACAAATAGGCCATGCCCCCTATTTCTGCGGCTCTTGCAGTGATCTCATCATGCAGAGCCTGTGCGGTTTGCAGGTGGGAATAGCTCATATCTTCAAAGTTGATGGAGATAAACTGTGCAGGGTTGACGCCGGACTCCGTGAGTTCCTGCTGGATCAGCTCCAGCATGACCGACTTTCCACAGCGACGAATACCGGTCATGATCTTGATCAGCTCTGTTCCGATAAACGGGCGGATGCGGCTCATATACAGTTCGCGTTTGATCATATGTCCTTGCCCCCTTTCCGTGGCTGAGCATAATATAACACACTTACAGGTGAATCTTAATGGCGGAATTGTAAATTTATAAGTTATATCTGATGAAACTCGAAATTCGACAAAAGAATTAAGATAAGAAATAGGGCCAGCCTCCGCACATTGGAGACTGACCCTTTCATCGGAAATCCTTTGCAACCACATTACCAGATCTTCATGACATGCTGCATGAGAAGGCTCACAATCGTGATTCCGCACCAGCAGGATGCACCGACTGCAATCGGCTTTCCGCCGGTTTTGATCAGCTGAATCACATTGCTGTTCAAGCCGATGGCCGCCATGGCCATGATGATCATAAACTTCGAGAGCTCCTTGAGCGGCGAGAACACAGATGAATCCACACCCATACGCACGCAAACGGTCGTAATAACGGCTGCGATGACAAAGTACAGGATGAACATCGGAAATGACTTCTTTAGGCTGAAGCCCTCCGCCTGCTTGCCCTCACCGGCACTCTTTCTGGCCTGAATCAATGACAGGACCAGCGTAATCGGGATAATGGCAAGCGTTCTCGTAAGCTTCACCGTCACTGCCTTATTCAGTGTCTCACTTCCAAGATTCCACATGCTGTCCCAGGTTGACGCCGCTGCCGTTACAGACGATGTATCATTGATGGCCGTTCCGGCGAAAATACCGAATGCATCCCCATGCACCGTATCAAATCCGATGGCCTTTCCCAGAATCGGGAAAAAGATGGCTGCCAGCACATTAAAGAAGAATATAACTGCAATGGACTGTGCAATCTCATCATCGTCGGCACCAATAACCGGAGCTGTAGCTGCAATTGCAGAGCCTCCGCAGATGGACGATCCGACACCCACCAATATCGATGTATTGGACGGAACCTTGAGTGCTTTCTGAAGAAGCCACGCGATCACAAGAGATGTTGTAATCGTGCAGAGGATGATGGGAAGCGACTGCCTGCCCGTCTCAAAGATGACCCCCAGATTCATTCCAAAGCCCAGCAGGACGACCGCTGCCTGCAGGATAATCTTAGACGTCCATTTAATGCCGGCTGCTGCCCCGCCCTTGTTGTTCCAGAACATTGTAATCACCATTCCGGCCAGAATCGCAATGACTGCGCCGCCGACCACCGGAAATGTCTTTCCCAAAAGCCACGACGGTATTGCAATCGCAAGGCACACCAATATGCCGCTTCCGTTCTTTTTCACAAAATCCATCTGTCCGTTACCTCTCTTTTTTCTTATTCATCCGCGCAATCTTTCCGCGCCACGATTATTATAAAGACATCTGTGCCGGAATCAAGGTACTATGAAATTAACGTTTCTCTAATATTGCTTCCTATCCTTGAGCTCCTCGTAAATTTCTGTGTAGCTGGTGTATCGAACCTTGCTGATGGCGCCCTTTTTTACGGCCTTTTTGACCGCACAGTCCGGCTCCATTAGGTGATTGCACCCCTGAAAGCGGCACTTGTCCTGATAGGGAGCAAATTCCGGATAAAAACCCTTTAGCTCCTCCGGTGCTACATCCAGAAGATACAGTGACGTAAAGCCCGGTGTATCCACAAGAAATGTATTCCTTCCAGCCTGCAATAGCTCTACGTGCCGTGTGGTATTCTTGCCTCTTGCAATCTTTCTGGAGAGCTCACCGGTCTCCATGCGGGCCTCCGGACAGAGTGTGTTGATTAGAGAGGACTTTCCGGCACCGGAAGGCCCTGTCACCACCGTCGTCCTGTCGTTTAAAACGCCGCGAAGTTCCCCCATGGTCTCCGGCGCCTTTGTACTGATGAACAAAAGGCGGCACCCGCACTGGCCATAGATGCTCTTCAATTCCGAGAGCATCTCCTCTCCAGCCAGGTCCGTTTTGTTAAAACACAAAACAATCGGCACATTTCTCCTCTGCATCGAAATCAGAAAACGATCCAGCATGTTGTAGCTCGGTGCAGGACTTGTGACCGCGAACAGCAAAAGCGCCTGGTCCACATTCGCGACATTCGGGCGCACCAGCTCGCTGCGTCTTTGCAGCAGCTCTTTGACATTCCCCTCCTTCGGATCGCTTACGGTATCTGTCACATCAAAAATAACGTCATCTCCCACCAGCGGCTTCTGCCTCAGTGCGCGGAATACGCCCTTCGCACGGCACCGGTAGATGGTGCCATCGCTGTACACCTCGTAAAACCCGGCTATGCTCTTTATGATCTTGCCCTTTGGCATCTACTTTTCCTTTCCGCCGTCTTCGGCGCACATGAGCTGCTGCATGACCACCGCTCAGTAACGGGTCCTGGCGGAGTTTTCCGATCTGGGGACACATCAGTAATGACATAAGAAAAGCTGTGGCCTGCCGCAAATACGCAGGCCGCAGCTCTTGTTGCGTCCGTCCCTGTAAGCCTTATGATTCCGGCGTAAATGTCAGCTGTCTGGTAACCACTCTCTGACCGCCCACAGCATCCGCCGCCTGCGAGGAATAGCTCATCTGAAGAGTTCCTGTCGCGCTGGTGATCCCGGTAAAGCTGGCCGGAATCGGGAACGCCGTTGTTGTAGTATTTAAGAGTGTCTGCCCGTCACCCGTTATGATGACGACGTAAACCTGCATCCCCGCCGTGTAATCCGGCGCTTCCTCTGCTGTCGGAGCGGTAATCTCTGTTGAGTAGGAATAGGTGGACGGCTGTGCCTGAGTCACTGTACCAATAGAAAGATCCACCTTGGTATCCGCATCCACATAGGTATCCGCCTTGATACTCTGTGAAATAACGAGTCCGTCCTTGCTGGCATCGTCCGTTTCCACCTTTGTAGTGGTTCC
>CAVFRZ010000016.1:0-19193 GCA_963624875.1 Anaerovibrio sp. | reverse complement strand
ATGCAAGTTGCACAAACCAGGACTTTTAAGGTGCAAAATAAGAGGAAGTTGACAATCTACATAAGCTTCAGAATGTATTGAATTACATCCTTTAGAGGGCTCTTCTTCCAGTCCCCACTCCGGGCACGGTCTGCGAGCGGTACCAGAAGGTGAAAATCCATGTGAGCCCCTTCAAAATACCCGTCCGGTTCCTCACTGAAAAAGTAAGAATTCCAAACATCTTCCGATGCGCCGGTAAAGCGCTTGGGCTCCAGGTAGAGCATTTTGCGCTTTTCCTCCCGGACAAGAGCTGCAGCTGCAAGCGGGGCAAGAAGCGCATAGTCCTTTTGCGGGATATCGGCAAATATGGCAGGAAGCGGCGCAGCAGCAATGCGCTCGCTGCCGCGCACGATCTGAATTCCCAGGGCTTCAAAATCCAGTTTGGCTTCTGTGAAGATCAGCTTCAGAAGGACTCCGGTGTCGGTATAGGAATGAACGCGCTGGTAATCGGTGTCGAAGATGAAATTGCCGAGGGAGTAGAAGACGGCCTTTCCGTTATCAAAGAGCTCATAATTCTCCGGGACATGCGGGTGATGAGCCACAACGACATCGGCACCAAGCTCCAGGAATTTTAAATAGCGATCCCGGGTATAGGGACTGGGCATGGGAGCAAATTCCTCACCGCCGTGGGAAACGACTATGCACCAACGGCAGTTTTTTTTGATTTCACGAATCCTTGCGGCGATGGCATCCATATCGTCCCAGCGAAAAATTCCCGGCTCCGTCTTCGTGGCAGGAACGCATTCTGTCTGGTATGCGACGCAGAACATGCCGATGCCGCCGGCTTCTTCGAGATAAATCGGCTCCGATGCCTCGGTATCGTTCATACCGGCACCTATGGTGCGGCTTCCCATGGCAGCGGCAAGGGTCTTGGTGCTCTTTACGCCATCTGCACCGGCATCCATGGTATGGTTGTTCCCAATACTCCAGATGTCTGCGCGGATGGCCTCCAGCACGCAGGCAGCAGCCGGATCCATGCTGTGAAAAAAGACGCCCCGTGAGCCGTCATCCTCTGCATGAATCAGCGCACCCTCCACATTGGCGACGACGTGATCTGCACTATGGAAAAAATCCAGAACCGGCGCTTCCAGAAGCTGCGCATCCTCCCATCTCTTATCCATGTATCGGTCAAAACCGATATCACCGGTGAATACAATTGAAGCGGTTTCTTTTGAAGCGGTTCTCTTGGGAGAGATTCCCTTTTCCATAATAAAACTCCTCTCTGCTGAATGATTACCGAAATTTGCTGCTAAGTAGCGCCGCTCCGGCGCAGCAAATTCTTTCATCCGCGGCTTCCTAAGTGCGATCAATGCCTGCGCTTTTTGTCTTCCTCGTAGGCTGCAAGTGCAGCGAGTGCCTCCTTTGACATGGGATACAGAATCGATATGTTAAACAGTGTCATCAATCCGATGCCGACATCACCAAGATCCCATACAAAGGTGTAGGAGGCAATGCCGCCGACGAAAAGCATGGCAAGCGCAATGAGCTTGTAGGAGGTTTGCCACAGAAGGCGGTCGCCAAACAGGTAGGCCACGTTGGAACGGGCATAGAACAAAACGCCGAGGAACGTTGAAAAGCTGAACAGGCCCAGCGTAATCGCGATAAAGACAACGCCGAAGTCTCCCAGATGATAGGACATGGCGGCCTGCAAAAGTGCCATGCCGGACAGACCATCTGTAATCTCCTGCGGAGCCAGGAGCATGATGAAGGCGGTGCAGCTGCAGATAACAATGGTATCAATAAAAACGCCGAGCGACTGCACCAGTCCCATGGCAACCGGTTCCTTACCTTGCGCCGCTGCAGCGGCGCAAGGGGCAGAGCCGGAGCCTGCCTCATTGGAAAACAGACCGCGCTTAATGCCGTTCATAAGCACTGCGCCAAAGCTCCCGCCTGCAAACGAACGCAGCCCGAGGGCCTCCTCGAAGATCCTCTGCAGTACAGACGGAAGGGCGAAGATGTTTTTAAAAATGATAAACAACGTAATGACAAAGTACATGATGGCCATAAGAGGCACCATAATGTCCAGAACCCTGACCGTTGCATTCTTGCGCAGAACGATGACGGCGGCAAGAAGAACCAGAACAATGGTGGTGTACAGCGGCGGTATAGAAAAAGCGTTTGAAAAGGACTCGGAAACGGAATTGCTGATCACCTGGCTGATGCCGCTCCAGCAGATCAGTCCGGAAAGGGCGAAGAGAGCGGCCGGAATGACATAGCGCTTTTGGCGTCCTTCCTTCTTTTCCCAGAAGCGATGTATGTAATAGGCGGGGCCTCCGCGATATCCGCCGTAGAGAGGATCCTTTTCCTTGTAAAGCTGCGCCAGGACTGCCTCAATAAATGCGGTTGAGGAGCCAAGGATGGCCATGATCCACATCCAGAACACGGCGCCGGCGCCGCCGGCGGAAATGGCTGCCACAACGCCGACAAGGTTCCCCATGCCGACACGGGTTGCTGTGGACACGATCAGTGTCTGAAACGGCGAGAGGCCGTGGCCGGCTTCCTCCTGCCCGGTCAGGGATCGGATCATATCCGGGAAAAGCCGGATCGGAAGGAAGCGTGTGCGGACGGTAAAGTATACGGCAGCAGGAACCAGGAAGAGGATCAAAAGTGAAATGCCGACAGAGCCGCCCCCGGGCAGCGGAATTTCAAATAAATCTCCCCACAAGAAAAGATAGATGGTTTCAATCAGCTGTACGATTTGCATGTGTCCCCTCCAATTGCTGTTCGGTACCAAACAATACCAAGGTATTATACGATGTACCGGGGGTAAAGAGGTATCTATTACTGTAAAAATCCCGGACAGCGGCGGCGTGCGCACGAGCAATCTCGCACACGCGCAGCTACTGCCCGGGATTTATACAGAAACAGGTTCAAAAAGTGAGAATTTAATAGTATATTGCGAATACACAGATAACTTAAAATGGCGTGCAAAATTGATTGACATAATCGTCGCGAAATAGTACTATACAATCAACAAAGGGAAACAAGAAACAACAAATAGAAACGAAGAGAAGGAAAGGCAAATAATCACTTCATAAATTCGTTAAAAGACAGCAGATGTTTCCCGAGAATCGAATCCGAAGCTTCCAACGCGGGACAGCAAGGATCGGTCAGCAAAATAAAACGAGAGGAGGACGGTCCAACGGCATAGATACGGAACACAGAACGATAATCACAGACATGAATTTCCAGAATCGTTCAGAATCTGATTTGTAACCGCTCCTGAGCTGGTTTCGGATTCAGACAGAATTCATTCAAAGAGGAAACACCAATGTACTAAGCAATTGTAAGTTCCAAAGCAGATCAGACAACAGAGTCGGAGGATGGTCCGATGAACAGGTCGTAGATATGTCAGGAAGCAGCAATGTAAGAGTGAGAAGATAAGCCGAAGATGTCCGATGATCCGGGAAGGGTATCTGGCAGAAACGCCGGGAATCCGGTGAGGAGAGGCTTCTGAACACCGCTTAGCAGGTATAGACCGATGGGAACCTGATTTGAAATAACAGAGGATGGAAATACAACTGAATATAGCAGAAGAAAGAGAGGCTGTGGAATGCAGATTAATCGCTTCATTCATTAAGAGGGTATCGATCACGCAAGGATGTGATGGGTACCCTTTTCCATGTGTTCCATAATACGTCCGCAAGTTCCAGGCCCACCGCTGGCTGGAAACCGTGCTCTGTGCATTTGCAACGGTGGGCCGCAATGCCGCAAAGTGTTATACTTGTGGAGTGGGAGGAATTGGCGGTTATGAAAATTTTTTTCTATACCTTGCGGGAATTTGATGAGCTGGCATTTGCAAAGCACTATGCCGAGCAGTACGGCATGGAGTTTGGATACACAGCGGACTATCCGGATGCGGACAATTATCGACTGGCGGAAGGGGCGGATGCGGTGAGCATGACACCCTGCGATATGTCCTCAGCAATGGTGGAGCGGTTTGCTTCGATCGGGGTCAAATACATCCTCTGCAGATCCATCGGATACGATCATGTTGACCTTGCCTGTGCGAAGAAGCTGGGGATGCGCGTTGCCAATGTGAGCTATCCGCCGTCCGGCGTTGCCAACTATGCCATTATGCTGATGCTGATGCTGCAGCGCAGGATTGAAGAGATTTTAAGACGGGCGGATGTGCAGGATTATTCCCTGAAGGGCAAAATCGGCGATGATATTTCCTTCCAGACGGTGGGAGTGATCGGAACGGGACGCATCGGCAGAACGGTGACCGAGCACCTTTCCGGTATGGGCTGCAGAATTATCTGCTATGACCCGTATCAGAACGAGGATGTGAAGAAGCTGGCAGAGTATGTCTCCCTGGAGGAGCTGTACCGGGAAAGCGATGTTATCACGCTGCATACCAATGCGACAGGAGAGAACTATCATCTGCTTGATAAAAGCGCCTTTGATCAGATGAAGGACGGTGTCCTCATTGTAAATACAGCGAGAGGGAAGCTGGTGGATACCGACGACCTGATTGCAGCGCTTGAGAGCGGGCGAGTCGGCGGTGCAGCACTGGATGTCCTGGAGAAGGAAGACGGCCTTTATTATTACAACCGTGTCGGTGATGTGATAAATAACCGGGAAATGGCGATTCTGCGTTCCTTCCCGAATGTAATCATGAGCCCGCACACAGCCTTCTATACCAGACAGGCTGTGGGGCATATGGTAGGGAGCTGCTACGAGGCCGCAGATGCCTTCCAGCGAGGCGAGGCGACAGAGCATGAGGTGAAGCTGCCATGACAAAGAACAGGACGAATGTAGATTCAGCAGGTGAAGGACGCCCGGTGGCATCAGGGAGAGAGCGCAAGCAGCCGCTGTATAAGAGCTTTGGCTATGCCTTTGAGGGCATCTTCCATACCATTCAAAAGGAACGGAACATGCAGATCCACTGCTGCGCCGCAGTTTTGGTTACAGCGTTTGGACTGTGGCTTGGTCTGTCGCGGGAGGAATGGTTTGTCTGTTTGATACTGTTCGGAATGGTGATGAGTCTGGAATGTGTGAATACGGCGGTGGAGGCCGTGGTGGATCTTGCTACCACGCAGAGGCATCCGCTGGCCAAAAAGGCAAAGGACGCGGCTGCCGGGGCAGTATTGATTGCCGCTATCTTCGCGGCGATCATAGGATTGTGGATTTTCCTGCCCAAAATTTTACTGCGAATCGGATGAGTGGTACAATAGGCTCTATCAATCACCTGCAAGGGGTGCAAATGGAGGTGTTACATATGGAACTTGGTGATGGAATTAAGAAATTTTTCCTGATTGGCATTGGCGCAGCGGCAACGTCGGTTGAAAAGTCCGGCGAGATCTTAAGCGATCTTGTGAAGAAGGGCGAGCTGACCGTGGAGCAGGGCAAGGCACTGAACCAGGAGCTTCGCCACAATGCCGAGGAGAAGAAAAAGAAGTTCGAAGAAGAGAAGAAGCAGAAGAACTTCACGGATTTTGTTTCCGGTCTGAGTGCTGAGGATCTTGCAAAGCTCAAGGAGCAGATTGCAAAGGCAGAGGCCGCTGAGACAGTCGAAGCTGCAGAGGATGCAGCTGCAGAAGAAGCAGAGACAGAATAAGCTGCTGTTGATGGGGGACAGGGGACCTTTTACGGATTGCAGGAGCGCGATGTGCGGCCTTCAATGCGTCCGTTGAAGACTAAGGATCCATTGCTTCCAACACGATGCCATTCAAAGAACAGGAGAGGGCCACAGAGCAATCTGCGGCCCTCTTACTCATTGTGAAGTGTCGGGATAAGGATATGCAGACGGAAAACGCAGCAAAGGCCAACGAAAACAAAGACAGGAAGATCCAGGATAATAAGTCTCGCCTGGCAGAAATCAAGGATGTTCTCGTCCGTAATAAGATCACAAGGGGCGTGACGCCGGAGAAGCTCCGCACTATTTTGGAGGAGCTTGGACCGACCTATATCAAAATCGGACAGATCATGTCGCTCCATTCGGATATCCTGCCTGCCAGGTATTGTGACGAGCTTTTGAAGCTCAATTCCAGTGTTGCACCGATGCCGTTCGAGACGGTGGAGGAGGTGATCAACCGCTCCTATCGCCAGGACTGGCATGAGGTGTTTTCTTACATTGATCCGAAGCCTCTCGGGTCCGCATCCATTGCACAGGTGCATAAGGCGGTCCTTTTAACGGGGGAGGATGTTGTAGTTAAGGTACAGCGCAAGGGAATCTATGACATCATGGCAAGAGACATCAGTCTTCTTCACCGATTGGTTCACCTGATGCCGCCTGTGGGGGACTTGAAGAACCTTGTGGATCTTAACATGGTTCTGGATGAGCTCTGGAGTGTGGCCCAGGAGGAAATGGACTTCCTGAAGGAAGCGGCCAACATGGAGGAGTTCGCGCGCAACAACAAGGGAATTGTTTATGTGTCCTGTCCCAAGCTGTACCATGAATTCACAACCAGCCGCGTGCTGGTGATGGAATACATTGAGGGCACTGCCATCAATGACAAGGAAACGCTCTTAGGCGGCGGCTATGATCTTCATGAGATCGGCACCAAATACGTCAATAACTTCATCAAGCAGGTGATGGACGACGGCTTTTTCCATGCGGATCCGCATCCCGGCAACGTAAAGGTCAGCGGCGGAAAGATTGTCTGGATTGACATGGGCATGATGGGACGGCTTTCGGAGAAGGACCGGAAGGTGATGGTAAAGGGCGTGCAGGGAATCGCCCTTCACGATGTTACCATGGTGGAGAATGCTGTCCTGGAGATCGGCGAGTTTCGCGGGCGTCCGGACCGGGCCAGACTTTGGGAGGATCTTCGCAAGTTTCTGGATGATTACGGCTCTGCGTCCATGGGAGGCATCGATATTGCCGAGGTTCTGGCGGACCTGATGGAGATCATGAAGGAAAACGGCATCAGCCTTCCGCACGGCGTGACGATGCTGTGCCGGGGACTTGCCCACGTAGAAGGCGTGCTCGCCGAAATCAGTCCGGACATCAACATGTTCCAGATTGCTGTAACCAGGTTCTCGGAAGACTACCTGCACCAGCTGGATCTTAAGAAGGAGCTGGGAAAGGGAGGAAGAACTCTGTACCGCGCGGTTAAAAAGGGTGCAGAGATTCCGGCCCTGACGACGGATACATTGAATGAATTCCTGCACGGACGCGCGAAGGTGAATATCATTTTGAGTGCGCAGGATGAGTTTACGGTGGTGGCCTATGCACTGGTGCGGAACCTGGTCATCGGCGTGTGCATCGCAGCACTTCTTATGTCGTCGGCTATTATATGCACAACCGACATGCAGCCGAAGGTGATGGGAATTCCGGTGCTGGGGGCAGCAGGGTTTATTTTCGCTCTGGGAGCGAGTATGTTCCTGGTACTGCGTAACATATATTACCGCTACCGAAAGCCCAAAAAGGACCGCAAGGGATTTTGGCTTTGGAAGTGACGATTTGCGGCTGATTTTTATTTGTGGTAGTGCCTGCGCGAGCAGACATGGCGGTTTCAGCACCTGCCAATTTCAATTGTGAATATGCCTTCAAGCAGCGGGTTCACGTTGAAATGTGGCAGGTGCTGAACGAAAAAGACATACAGGAGGAGCAGACAAGAAGATGAGTGAAAGAAAGGCCACAGTATGGCGAGTTGTACTGTATTTATTCGGCATGGTGGTGCTGGCGCTGGGGCTGACACTGAATACGGAGGCTGGGCTGGGATCCTCGGCCATCATTTCCGTCCCCTATACCATCAGCCAAGGGACCGGAATCAGCCTGGCCAATCTGACACTTGTTTTGTACTGTCTCTTTGTGGCGGCGCAGTTTGTAATAAAAGGAAAGAATCGGAAGCTGACGGATGCGCTGCAGATTGTTCTGAGCATCGTGTTCACCCGCTTTATGGCCCTGTTTAAGATGGCACTGGGGTATCAGAGCGGGAATTTTGGCATGGATCTTGTAACGCTGATTGCAGGACTTGTGCTGACGGGGGTCGGAGCGGCGCTCACTGTGGATATGCGGCTGGTGCCCAATCCTGGTGATGGCATTGTCAGCTGTATTGCGGACCGCGCCGGTAAGGAGCTGGGCTTTACCAAGAACTGTGTGGACCTTTGCTCCGTGGGCATTTCGCTTATTCTTGGGTGCCTTTTCGGATCACCGCTTCTGGGAATTGGGCTGGGGACCGTCCTCTCGATGATCGGAGTCGGGAGGGTCATTGCCGTTTTCAATCACTTTGCAAAAGAGCCGCTGCAGAAGATGGCCGGGCTTTCCGGAAATTGATTCAGATTCGCTATTGATCTGCGGAAACGCCGCGTAGATGCAGCTTTGCAAAGAAAGTCTGGATAACATAAGATTTATGGATAAAATACTACGCTATACACTGCAGGAAGAGGATCTGGCACAGACTGCGGGCGGCCTGGTAAATCTGGTGCTGAAAAGCTGCGTACGCGTTACGGGTCACGAGATCAGCGCGGCAAAATTCATTCCGGAAGGAATCACCTGCGACGGAGAACCTGTTCGGGTGACGCATCGGATGCAGCCGGGGCAGACGCTGCAGATCATTCTTCCGGAGGAGCGGGATGAGAGCAAACTCCTGCCGGCGAAGGGGCCGGTGCGGGTCCTCTATGAGGATGAGGATCTGATTGCCGTCGACAAGGAGGCGGGCGAGGTGGTGCACCCATGTCCCGGGCACTATGCAGATACCGTAGCGAATTACCTGACGGAATATCTGAAGGACTCATCGGGTCTGCGCATCATCGGAAGACTGGATAAGGAAACATCGGGGGTACTTGTCTTTGCGAGAAACCGGGCGGCAGCAGCACGGCTGCAGCGGCAGCGGCAAGAAGGAGGATTTGTTCGAACCTATCAGGCGCTGTGTGAGGGCTGGTTTTCGGAAAAAGAGAAGGCAGGAACGATTGACCGTGACCTGGAGAAGGTTCCGGGCGTTCTGATGAAGATGCGGGTATGCGAGGAGGGTACAACGGGACTTCGGGCGATCACGCATTATGAGGTGCTGCAGGAGTTGACGGCGGAGCAGCAGATGTATTCCCTGCTGCAGCTGCACATTGATACAGGGAGGACCCATCAGATCCGCGTTCATATGGCTTCGATCGGACATCCGCTGGTGGGGGATACGTTGTATGGATCTGCGGCGGAAACGGAGAAAATGGATCACGTGAAGTCCATGGCGGAGGAGACAGGTGCTGCAGGGCAGCACGCAATGCTGCAGGCCGTTTGTGTGGAGCTTGACCAGCCGTTTACAGGAGAAAGGCTGTGTATCTGCAGCAGTCTGAAGGGTTTGCGGCTATCGTAGAGAATACAAAAGAAAAAAGACACCTGCAGGTGCAGATGCCTTTCTTCTTTACTACTTCTTATGAGGGGGGAGATAGTGAGTAAGTAACTATCTTGATAAAGATCATAACGGGCAAATGTGTTGAAAATGTGTACGTGATCTAAGGAATTTCTAAAAAGTCTAAAGCATTTCTAAACGAATGCAAACCTGCTACTGCAAATATAGAAAAGAGGATACCGATGAAGCTGGAGAATTTAATACAGGAACTGGAATATGAGCTTTTTGATGCGGGCGGAAGGCCCGTGGCGAAGGATTCGGAGAAGGGGCGGCGCCTTCTGCAGCAGGACATTCTGGACATCACCAACGATTCCAGACATGCCGGGCGGGGAATTTTATTTTTTGCCATATGCGGAGCAAAATCGGATGGGCACAGTTACATTCCGCAGGTGGCAGCAGCCGGGACCACGGCGATTCTCACCGAGCATGATATTGATCCGATAGGGGCGGAAGGCGGCGTATCCGCAGACGAGCTGGTTCTGATCCGAGTGAAGTCGACGCGGCACGGAATGGCGTTGGTATCTGCGGCCTTTTACGGGCATCCGGCCAGGGAACTGAAGATGATCGGCATTACCGGCACCAAGGGGAAGACGACGACAACGTATCTGGTGCGTTCCATTCTGGGAAAAGCCGGTATGGATGTCGGACTGATCGGCACCATTGAGTCGACCTGGCATGAGGTGCACCGGTCGGCAAACAATACGACGCCGGAGTCCCTTGCACTGCAGAAAACGCTGCGCGAAATGGCAGATGACGGCGTGGAGGCGGTGGTGATGGAGGTGTCCTCTCAGGCACTTATGTTGGACAGAACGGCAGGAATTCTGTTCGATATCGGCGTCTTCACCAATCTGTCGGAGGACCACATCGGACCGAACGAGCACAAAGATTTTGCGGACTATCTGCACTGCAAGAGCCTTCTGTTCCGGCAGTGCCGCCTGGCCATTGTCAACGGAGACGATCCGCATAAGGATCAGATTCTTAAGGGAAGCTCCTGCCAAGTGCTCTCTTATGGAATGGCTCCCTCCAATGATCTGTATGCCGAGGATCTGCAGCTGATCCAAAAGCCGGGTGAGCTTGGGATTTCATTCCGGACAAAGGGGATTATAGAGCTTTGCTGTGAGGTGCCGACGCCGGGACGGTTCAGTGTGTACAATGCACTTTCAGCCATTGCCATCTGCCATGCGTTTGATGTGAAGGCAGAGGACGTGGAGGCGGCGCTGGCCGGGGCCAGAGCCAAGGGCAGAATTGAGCTGGTAAAGGTCAGCGATGCATTTACGCTGATGATCGATTATGCGCACAATGCGGTGGCGCTTGAGAGCCTTTTGTCTACGCTGAAGGAGTACCGCCCGCACCGGCTGGTTACGCTGTTCGGGTGCGGCGGAAACCGTTCAAGGGCGCGGCGCTTTGAGATGGGAGAGGTGTCCGGACGCCTCTCGGATCTTTCCATCATTACATCGGACAATCCGCGGGATGAGGAGCCGATGGATATCATTCAGGACATCGTCACAGGAATTTCCAGGACGACGGGGGCCTACGTAACCATTCCGGATCGCCGGGAGGCCATTGCCTATGCGATTCATCACGGCGAGCCCGGGGATATCATTGTCCTTGCCGGCAAGGGTCATGAAGATTACCAGGAGATCAAGGGCAGGAAGTATCCGATGGACGAGCGCGTCATCATTGCGGATATTCTGCAGAAGGACGCGGCGCGGTAGATTACATGCATCGTTACGCACAGATTGTCATCGACATTTCACACGGGCGGCTGGACCGGCCGTTTACCTACAGGATTCCGGAGGTGCTGGATTCTCAACTGGGCCTTGGGAGTCTTGTTGTTGTACCCTTTGGGAAGGGAAATTCGGTGCGGAAGGGCTACGTTGTGGGCTTTTCGGACACCTGTGAATATCCGGATGCACAGGTGAAGGAGATTCGCGAGGCGGTGCGCAGCGATTCCGGAGAGACCGGCGAGTACTCGGTGCAGCTGGCGCTGTGGATGAAAAGACGCTATGGCTCCACCTTTGCGGCGGCGCTGAAAACTGTGGTTACCAGCCGGGGTTCGGCCAAACCCGTGGAAGAGAAAACCGTTCATCTTCTTTTGCCGCCGGAGGAGGCGGAGGCTAAAAGGCATCGGTTTGCCATGAAGCACCAGGTGGCAAGGGAACGGATTGTAAGAGCCCTGCTGGAGGCGGATCACCAGCCGTATCAGCTGATGCTGCAGAAGCTTCATGTAACGAGGGAGACGCTGAAATCTCTGGAAAAACAGGGAATACTGGAAATCCAAACGAAGACGAGTCTTCGGAATCCGGTGGCAGCTGCCGCTACAGACAGGGCAGATAAGGAGCTGAGCCGGGAGCAGCGTGCTGCCGTGGACGGCATCTTTGAGGATTACCGGAGAATCCGGGAGCTGCCGCAGGATCAGGAGGAAGTGCCACGGGTTTCTCTCATCCACGGCATTACCGGCAGCGGCAAAACAGAGGTATACATCGCAATCATTGAGAAAATCGTATCCGAGGGCGGCAAGGCCATTATGCTCATCCCGGAGATTTCACTGACCTACCAGACGCTGATGCGGTTCTACCGGCACTTTGGTGACCGCGTATCGGTGATGAATTCGTCCCTTTCGGAGAGTGAGAAGAGTGATCAGTTCGAGCGGGCAAGGCGAGGGGAAATCGATGTCATCATCGGCCCCAGATCCGCGCTGTTCACGCCCTTTCCACGGATCGGCATTATCATCATGGATGAGGAGCACGAGAACAGCTATAAAAACGAGTCAATGCCCAAGTACCATGCAAGAGACGTGGCCATTCAGATCGCAAAGATGCATGGAGGCGTTGTTGTCTTAGGATCGGCCACACCGTCTCTGGATTCCTACTATCAGGCCATGCAGGGAAAGTTCCGGCTGTATCGTCTGACGAAGAGACTCACGGGCGGGAGTCTTCCGCAGACGGAGATTGCCGATATGCGGCAGGAAATGCGATCCGGCAATCATTCCATCCTCTCAAGGCGACTTTTAGAGCTTCTGCAGGAGAGGCTGGATCGGGGCGAGCAGAGCATATTATTCCTGAATCGCCGCGGATTTTCCGGCTTTGTTTCCTGCCGCAGCTGCAGTTATGTGCCCAAGTGTCCGCACTGCAGCGTATCCTTGTCTCTCCACGGAAAGGGACGCCTTGTGTGTCACTACTGCGGATATGAGACGCAGATGCCGGCGAAATGCCCGGAGTGCGGATCGCCCTATATCAGCGGCTTTCAGGCAGGAACCGAGCAGGTGGAGCAGCTCGTGCAGAAGGCCTATCCCAAAGCCAGGATTCTGCGCATGGATGCAGATACCACCAGGACCAAGAGCAGCTATGAGAAAATATTGTCGGCCTTTGCCAATGAGGAGGCGGATATTCTCATCGGAACCCAGATGATTGTGAAGGGACATGACTTCCCGAACGTGACGCTGGTGGGCGTGCTGCTGGCGGATATGTCCCTTCATATGGGTGATTACCGGGCGGCAGAGCGGACTTTTCAGCTCCTGACGCAGGCAGCCGGGCGTGCCGGGCGCGGGACCAAGCCGGGAAATGTGGTGATCCAGACCTATGATCCGTCCCATTACAGCATTGTGCATGCGGCACAGCAGGATTATGAGGGCTTTTACGGCGAGGAGATGACCTACAGGCGGCTGCTCAGATATCCTCCGGCAGAGCATATGCTGGCCATTCAGTTAACGTCCAGATCAGAGGAGCATGCGGCCCTCTTTGCCAATCAGACAAGGACGCTTCTGGAGAAGCTGCCGGAAACAAGAGACGGCTGCATTCTGATCGGTCCGGCGGCAGCAGCCCTGGAAAAGCTGAGGGATGAGTACCGATATGTTCTCTATGTTAAAAGCGCTGATTATGATACACTGATCGCTTGTAAGGATGCGGTGGAGGCTGCGGCCAGACGGGCGTGCAAGGCCAGCACCGGCATGGATACGGTGTTCCAGTTTGATTTTGATCCGATGAATCCGTATTAAGTGGTGCGGTCGTCCTCAAGCCAGCGACAGGGTGGCGGATGCATGTCCAGGTTCGGGGCCTTCCGAGGACCTCGGTGCTTGCGAGCGTTCTGTGCGAGCTTTGCACCGCTAGGCCGCAGGGGAACGAGAGCGTCCCCGAACCGGACAGCTCCGCCAGGACCCGTCGCTGGCTTGAGAATGAGGCGTATTTATAGAGTTGAGTAGAAGAGAGGCAGAAAGCATATGGCATTATTAACGATCCGTGAAATCGGAGATCCGATTCTTAATAAGAAGGCAAAGGCAGTCAAGGAAATGACACCCCGCCTTCAGGAGCTCATCCGGGATATGCTGGAGACGATGTACGAGGCCAACGGTGTGGGCCTTGCCGCGCCGCAGGTCGGCATTCTCAAGCGCATCGTGGTCATTGATATCAGTGAAGAGAGAAATGATCCGGTGGTCTTTATCAATCCGACCATTGTAGAAAGCTCCGGAGAGCAGACCGGGTATGAGGGCTGCCTTTCTGTTCCCGGCAAGTCCGGCGTGGTGACACGACCTGATTATGTGAAGGCCATTGCCTTTGACGAGAACATGGACGAGTATGAAATCGAGGGAACGGATCTGATGGCACGGGCTATGTGCCATGAGTTTGATCATCTGGAAGGAAAGCTCTACGTGGACCTTGCAGAGGGCGGCCTTGTGGATAACGAGGAGCTTATGCAAAGCGAGGAGTAAGGCAATATGAGAATTGTATTCATGGGTACGCCGGATTTCGCAGTGCCGGCACTGAAGGCTCTGGCTGAGTCGGACAGGCACCAGGTAACGCTGGTGGTGACGCAGCCGGATCGGCCGAAGGGAAGAAGCGGAAAGCCCGCACCCTCCGATGTTAAAAAATGCGCACTGGAATACAATATTCCGGTATTCCAGCCCGAGAAAATCCGTGAAAAGGAAGCAGCTGATCGGTTGTATGAGGAAAAGGCGGATATCTTTGTGGTGGCTGCCTTTGGCCAGATTCTTCCGAAGGAGATTCTGGAGATGCCGCGCTACGGATGTGTCAACATTCACGGGTCTCTCCTGCCCAAATATCGCGGTGCCGCGCCGATCCAATGGGCGGTGCTAAACGGAGAAAGACAAGCCGGCAATACCATCATGCAGATGAATGAGGGCCTGGATACCGGTGATATTCTGGCGCAGGAGTCTGTCCTTCTGGAGGAAAGGGAGACGGCAGGATCCTTGTATGAGA
The DNA here is from genome assembly GCA_963624875.1 of Anaerovibrio sp. Classification (GTDB taxonomy): domain Bacteria; phylum Bacillota; class Clostridia; order Lachnospirales; family Lachnospiraceae; genus CAG-791. The sequence goes on along the minus strand of CAVFRZ010000016.1, from coordinate 4,645 downwards.
AGCTGTCACAGATGGGCGGCTCGCTCCTGTTAAAGACGCTGGATCTTCTGGAAAAGGGCGCGGTCATTCCGGTTCCTCAGGATGATGCGAAGTCCTGCTATGCCAAAATGCTCCGAAAGGAAATGGGACAGATCGATTGGAATAAAAGCGCAGAGGACATTGGACGGCTAGTACGCGGTATGAACCCGTGGCCAAGCGCCTATACGCACTGGAACGGCAAGCTTTTGAAAATCTGGATGGCAGCTCCGGTATCGGAGAAAGATTCAGAGGCCTTGGAAGGCACTGCGTCGGCAAAGAATACGCCGGATGTAAGGCCCGGAACGGTGGTGACTGCGGCAAAGGACCGTTTATGGATACAGACCGGAAATGGCCTTCTGGCACTGGAGGATCTGCAGCTGGAGGGCAAGAAAAGAATGCCGGCCGCGGCATTTCTCATGGGCTGCCGGATGCAGCCGGGGGATGTACTGGGACAGGAATAGGCACCGAATAGGAATGGAGTCGGAGTTCATCGGAAGGTGGGGACGAATATGGGTTACGGTTACGGATATTACTATTACGATTACACAATGATTCTGGTGGTCATCGGTGCGCTGCTGTGCCTTTTTGCAAGTATGCGCGTTCAGTTCACATACCGCAGATATGCAAGAACCGCTGCAGCCTGCGGCATGACGGGAGCTGAGGTAGCCAAGGAGATCCTGCGGCGCAACGGCGTATACAATGTGTCGGTGCAGCGTGTTTCCGGAGAGCTCACGGATCACTATGATCCGTCCAAGCAGGTGGTGAACCTTTCGGATTCTGTGTACGGCTCGCACTCGGTGGCGGCGCTTGGCGTAGCGGCGCATGAATGCGGGCATGTGATGCAGCACGAGCAGGGCTATGTCCCGCTGCAGATCCGGACCGCACTGGTACCGATTGCCAATTTTGGCTCCAATGCCGGAATCTGGATCGTTATGCTGAGTCTGATCCTGGGACTGTCTCAGACGTTTACCACCATCGGAATTGTGCTCTTCTCCGCAGGTGTTTTGTTTCAGATTGTTACGCTCCCGGTGGAATTCAATGCCTCCAGAAGGGCGCTGGTGATGCTGGAGCAGTACGGAATTCTCGGAACGGATGAGAACCGGAAGGCAAGAGCGGTTCTGCGGGCGGCAGCGCTGACCTATGTTGCGGCAGCGGCTGCTTCGATTCTGCAGCTTCTGCGTCTGGTGCTGCTCTCAAGGAGCCGGAACAGCCGGGAGGACTAAGCCGTGCACATCCGAAAGCTTTCAAGGGAAGACAAATCGGATTACGAATGTTTTGAGGATTGCAGGAGCGCATAACGCCGAGTTTTAAAAGGAAGGATGCTGTGGGAAACGAGAACACTGCACAGAAAAGAGAGAATAATGCAAAGCCGGCACAGGTGAATCTGCGGGAGCTGGTCTGGATGATTCTGACGGACCACGAGCTGCACGGAACCTATGTCAATGTTCTGCTGAAGCGGACACAAGATCGCTATGCAGATCTTCCGGTATCACAGCGGGCTTTCATTAAGCGCCTGACAGAAGGCACCATCGAGAGGGAGATTGAACTGGACACCGTGATTCAAAATCACGTCAAGGATCAGGAGATTCGCATCAAGCCGCAGGTTCGGTGCCTTCTGCGAATGAGTCTGTATCAGATTTTCTACATGGACAGCGTGCCGGATTACGCTGCCTGCAGCGAGGCTGTGAGAATCTGCAAGCGACGGAAAATGGCGCAGGCAGCCGGCTTTGTCAACGGTATTCTTCGCGGCGTGTGCCGGGAAAAGGAGGCTGCAGCCCGGGAAGGACGGGAATATATTCCTGCAAAGCCGGTTCCGAAAGCGGTTCGCACAAGGCCCAGCAGTGCGGTTGTAGTGGTCGCCGGCAAGCGCACAGATGCCGGCAGGAAGGCTGCTTCCGAGGAAGTAAAAGGGGAGGAAAAGGCCGGGCAGGATACGCCGGAAGGTCTCTTGCAGCTTGAGAGAATGTATTCCATCCCGCTTCCGATTCTTCAGCTGTGGCAGGAGCAGCTGGGGGAGGAACGTCTGGAGCCTTTGTGCCGTTCAATGATGGAAATTCGCCCGGTGTGCATCCGTCTGGACCCCAGACTCTCATCCGGGGAAAAAGAGACGGTCCTTGCATCGCTTCAGGCCGCCGGCGTAGAGGTTTCCCCTGGAAAATGGGCGGCAGACGCATATTTGCTCCGACATGTGCCGGGGCTGTCCGGGCTTCCGGGTTTTGCAGAAGGAAAGTGGACGGTGCAGGATGAGTCGAGCCAGCTCGTTGCCTATGCGGCAGGAATTGCGGGCCCCGGTAAGGATCTTGAAGGAGCAGTGCAGGTGTATGACCTGTGTGCGGCGCCCGGAGGAAAGTCCATGCTGGCAGCAGCCTGCCTGCCGGAAGCTCTCGTGCATGCCTACGATCTTACAAAGGATAAGACGGATCGCATCCGCTCAGGACTTGGACGGATGAAGCTTCACAATGTCCTTGTAGAGGAAAATGACGCGTCCAATCCAAGAGAAGATCTGCAGGGAAAGGCGGATCTGGTTTTGTGCGATGTCCCGTGCTCGGGACTGGGCGTTATGACGCGCAAGAGAGATATCAAATACAATGTGACACCGCAGAAGCTCCGCTCCCTGATTACACTTCAGAAGAAAATAGCGGCCAATGCCGCCAGTGTCCTCAAGCCCGGCGGTGTCCTGATTTACTCCACCTGTACCATTAACCGGCAGGAGAATGAAAAGGTGGCGGAGTATCTGGAGAAGAAGGTGGGCCTTATTCCGGAGAACATAACGAATTATCTTCCGGAGAATTTCCCGGGCATTGAGGGAAACTGCGTGCAGCTCTTCCCGGATGTGCACGGAACGGACGGATTCTTTATGGCCAGGTTCCGCAAGCCGGCGCAGTAGGGGCGTGGATGTTGGCCAATCGACAGGGTGGCGGCAGGATGTCCGGATCGGATACCTCCGCCAGGACCTGTCGATTGGCCAAGGAACGGAGACTACAGGAATGGACGAGCGTAATAACATGAAGCCTGACATCAAATCGCGGCCTCTTGAGCAGCTGACAAAGGAGCTGACAGCGGCCGGATTTCCGAAATTTCGCGCCGCGCAGCTCTACCGCTGGCTGCATGTGCAGCAGGCGCAGAGCTATGAAGAGATGACGAATCTCCCGGCGGCGTTTAAGCAGTGGCTGTCGGAGAACTATTCCATGACAAAGCTTCTGGTGCTGGACCGTCAGATTTCTGCATTGGACGGCACACAGAAGTTTTTGTTTGCACTGCCGGACGGAGAGACCATCGAAAGTGTCTTCATGAAATATAAATTCGGCAACAGCATCTGTGTTTCTTCTCAAGTGGGATGCCGGATGGGATGCCGGTTTTGCGCTTCCACGCTGGATGGTCTGCGCAGAAATCTTCTTCCCGGAGAGATACTGGAGGAGATTTACACCATCGGGAGGGTAACCGGCGAACCGGTTTCCCACGTGGTGGTGATGGGTACCGGTGAGCCGCTGGACAATTATGATAATCTCCTTACATTCCTGCGCATGCTTACGGACGAAAACGGGAGGAATCTCTCGATGCGCAACGTGACTGTCAGCACCTGCGGCATTGTTCCGCGGATCTATGATCTGGCAAAGGAGAAGCTCTCCATTACGCTGGCACTGTCTCTTCATGCAGCAACGGACGAGAAGAGAAAACAGATCATGCCGGTTGCCAACCGATATTCGGTGGAAGAGTGCATGGCGGCCTGCAGAGCGTATCTGGACACCACCGGCCGGCGCGTAACCTTTGAATACAGTCTGATCCGCGGCGTCAATGACAGTGTGCTGGACGCCTCGCAGCTGGCCGCGCTGGCAAAGCAGGTGGAGGCCCATGTTAACCTGATTCCGGTGAATCCGGTTCGTGAGAGAGAGTTTGAGCAGCCGGATCTGTCGGCGGTACAGGCCTTTTGCGGCAAGCTTGAAAAACATGGAATAAATGTTAGTATTAGGAGAGTGTTAGGACGGGATATTGACGGCGCATGCGGACAGCTGCGGCACCGGCATATCAAAGAACAGACAGACTGAGAGGATGGGAAGGAATGCATTCTTTTTCCATTACCGATATCGGCAGACGAAGAAAAATGAATCAGGATTTTGTCTGCGCATCCGATGAAAGCGTGGGGCATCTGCCCAATCTGTACCTTTTAGCCGACGGCATGGGCGGGCACAGGGCCGGTGACTATGCTTCGCGGTTTACTGTGCGTGAAACGCTGCGGCTATCCGCGGCAAGTCATAAGACAACGGTCATGGAGATTCTGGGAGATTCGCTGCATGCGGTGAATCTGAATCTTCATGCGACAGCCAGTATGCGCGAGGACTTGTATGGATGCGGCACCACGGTGGTGGCGGCCTGCGTTGCAGACGGCATTCTTCATACGGCTAATGTAGGGGACAGTCGCTTATATATTGTCGGAAGGAGTGGAATCCGTCAGATCACTGTGGATCACTCGTTGGTGGAGGAAATGGTGCTGGCCGGGAGTCTCGATGCAAAAAAGGCGCGGACCCATCCGGACAAGAATGTGATTACAAGGGCTGTAGGAGCAGAGGAATACCTCGATGTTGACTTCTTTACCACCAGGCTGGAGGAGGATGACATCGTACTGATG
>CAVFRZ010000015.1:0-20241 GCA_963624875.1 Anaerovibrio sp. | reverse complement strand
GAGCAGACCATTCCGGATTTTGACGTCTATCGCAGGGGAAAGGAGCGGCATGAAGACTGAAAAGAGAATTCCGCTCTTTGAACAGGACTTTTCGCAAACGCCGATCGTAAAGCTCTCGGGTGGTTATGATGAAGCGCTGGGGAATGAGATTTACATCAAGCGGGATGACTTTATTCCGTTTTCCTTCGGCGGCAACAAGGCAAGAAAGGCGGCCTATTTTTATCAGGAGATACAAGAGCTCCATCCGGATGTGGTCATGACCTATGGCTCTGAGGCCTCCAACCATTGCCGCATCATTGCGAATCTTGCGGCGTCGCTGGGTATCCCCTGTCATATCATTTCAGCAGGAGGCGAGGAGTCGGAGAACGGCGACTTCCCGCTGTTCAACCGCCGGATGGTCATGCAGCTTGGAGCAACTGTTGAAACGGTTCCGGTGGAGCAGGTGCACGATACCATTGAACGCCGGATGCAGGCTTTTCGAGATGCCGGGAAGATACCGTATTTTATTCCGGGCGGCGGTCATGGAAATGCAGGAACGCAGAGCTACGTCGATGCCTTTTATGAGATTCGCCGGCAGGAGGAGAGCATGGGACTGCAGTTTTCCTACATCTTCCATGCGAGCGGAACCGGCTCCACACAGGCAGGCCTTGTCTGCGGAAAGGAGCTGAGCGGCTCTTCGGATCGGATCATCGGCATCAGCATTGCAAGAACCTGCCCGCGCGGGAGAGACGTGGTGCGGGAGAGCATACTGGAGTATTACCGGATGCTGGGCGGATCTGAGGGAGAGGAACGCTTTGCCTGGATGGATAAGGTTATGCATTCTTCTGCCAAGGCTCCTGAGAAGCTTTTCCGGGAGGAGGATCTTGTCTTTGAGGATGGATACCGGCTCGGAGGATACGGAAGGACTACAGAAGAGGAGCGGAAATGCCTGGAGCGCGTGATGGAGCAGGACGGCATACCGATGGATACCACCTATGTGGGGAAGGCCTTTTACGGCATGCTGGAATATCTAAAAACGCATGACATCCGCGGAGAGAAGTTGTTGTTCATCCACACAGGCGGAACACCTTTGTGGTTTGATGGTAACTATTCAGAGCCAAGCAAAATTTCATAAATCAGACGTGAAATGCCTGCATTTCTAAGGCTGATTTTGAAATTTTATTTGGCGAGAACGCCACATGAGCAAAAGGAAAGCTGCGTAGCAGCGATTTTGCGAATGGGCTCTGAATAGGTACTTTTGATGGAGAATGAGAGGCAGCGATGCAGACACAGGAGAACGTCAATATCTTGATTCTGAGCGCGGGAACGCGCAATAAGGTAGTGCAGGCCTTTCGTCAGGCGCTTGCAGGAAAGGGACACGTGATTGCCACCGATGCCTCTTCCCTGGCGCCGGCGCTGTATGATGCGGATAAGGCCTATGTTGTTCCTCGAATCACGGCACCGGATTATCTGGATCGGATTCTGGACATCTGCCGCAGGGAGAAGGTTCACGGAGTGTTCTCTCTGATTGATCCGGAGCTCTCTCTTCTTGCCAAAGAGAAGGAAAGGTTCGAAGAAATCGGCGTCATTCCGGTGGTTTCTCCGTATGAGCTGTGTGAAACCTGCCTGGATAAATACAGAATGTATCAGCTCTTAAGAGAGAAGGGAATTCGCACGGCAGGCTGCTGGACCCGGAAGGAAGACTTTCTTGCTGCCGTTTCCGGCGGTGAAGCCGCGTATCCTGTCTTTGTAAAGCCTCAGAAGGGGAGTGCAAGCCTTAATATCAACCTGGTGCAGGATCAAAGGACCATGGAAACGCTCCTGGACAATTATGAGGATCTCATGATACAGGAGCTTATGACGGGGCAGGAATACGGATGTGACCTGTATGTGGACCTGATATCGGGCAAATGCACGTCTGTTTTCCTTAAAAAGAAGCTTCGCATGCGGGCCGGCGAGACGGACAAATCGGTGTCGGTGAAGGATGAGGAGCTCTTTGCAAAGCTGGCTGCGTTTGCGGAAGAGTGCGGCTTCCGCGGAATGATCGATATTGATCTTTTCCATGATGAGCATGGAATGGAAAATGAGTCCGCACAGATCCCGGAGGGCGAGTGGTATCTTTCGGAGGTGAATCCCCGGTTCGGAGGCGGTTATCCGCATGCCTATGCCTGCGGCGCGGATTTTCCGGCGCAGCTTGTGCAGAATCTTCAGGGAATAGAGAACAAGGTCTTACTGGGGAACTACGAGACGGGCATCTATATGATGAAATACAATGAGATTGCCATCTGCAAGGAGAGTGAGCTGGTATGAGCGAGAAAAAAACCATTCTGATTCTGGCCAATTCCTCCGGGGGACTGTATGACTTTCGAAATGAGCTGGTGTTAAAGCTCCTGGAGCACTACCGGGTTGTGGCCAGCCTTCCGGACACGGTGAAAACCCAGCTGCTGGAGCAGGAAGGGGTCGTCGTTGAGATGACGAAGATCAATCGGCGCGGAATGAATCCCGCACAGGATCTTTCGCTTCTGCATGCCTACGAAAAGCTGGTCAGAAAATATAAGCCGTCGCTGGTCCTTACCTATACCATCAAGCCGAATGTCTATGGCGGTTATGTCTGCCGGAAGGCGGGAATTCCGTACATTGCTACTATTACAGGGCTGGGGAGTACCTTTCAGAAGAGCGGGCCGCTCCTGATGCTGGTGGAGCGGATGTACTATGAGGGCCTTAAGAAGGCCAGCTGTGTGTTCTTCCAGAATGAGGAGAACCGATTGATTTTCCGAAGAGCAGGTCTTATTCGCGGGAAGGACCGTCTGGTTCCGGGGTCCGGCGTCAATCTGAAGGTGTGGCAGCCGCTTCCCTATCCGGAGGGAGAGAAAACGAACTTCCTGTACGTGGGACGTGTTATGAAGGAAAAGGGCATTGAGGAATTCCTTCGGGCGGCGGAGGTTCTGCATTCCGAGCAGGTGACCTTCGCCATCTGCGGGTACTGCGATGAGGACTACCAGGAGGAGCTGGATGCCAGGAGCCTTCGCGGAGAGATTGTACAGCTGGGCTTTCATCCGGACATGCATGACTATTATAAGGGGTGTTCTGCAGTGGTCATGCCAACCTGGCATGAGGGCATGTCGAACGTACTTATGGAGGCCTCGGCCTGTGCAAGGCCGGTCATTGCCTCCAACATTTCGGGGTGTCGGGAAATTTTTGAGGATGGTGTGACCGGATACGGCTTTGCACCGCATTCTGCCAACGAGCTGATCCGCACCCTCCGGCATTTCCTGACCATCAATCGCTCGCAGCGGGCGGCCATGGGCGAGGCGGCCAGACAGAAGATGGTGGAGGAGTTTGACCGCGAAAAGGTGGCGGCTGCCTACCTCGAGGAGATCGAAGCTGCGATTGCACCGGCCGCGTCCGGTGCCGTATAGATGCCGCGTTGGTGACGGGCGGCGGGAACGGAACGAATCGGATATCTCTGCAGGTCCCGTCACCGGGGGAAGACGAACAGTATGAAGAAAATTGCATTTCATTTGAATTGCCTGGTGCACGGGGGCGCAGAGCGCGTGGTTTCCAACCTGGCGAACAAATTTGCCAGTGAAGGATACGACGTCTACGTAACCGTGGAGTGGATTGACCAGGATGAATTCTGGCTGGATCCGCGGGTGCATCATGTCAATGTCGGCTTAAAGCCGGAGGATGAGAGCAAGGGAAGATGGGTGAAATTCTATCTGCGAATCCATTACCTGCGGCAGTTTCTGAAGGAAGTGAAGCCGGATGTGGTCTGCGCCTTTATGCATCGTCCGAATTTTCGGACATTGACGGCAGCACTGGGACTGAAGGTTCCGGTCATCATTTCCATTCGGAACAATCCGGCACCGTTTTACAGCGCATTTACGGATCAGCTTCAGATTCGTCTCCTGTTCCCGAAGGCGGCAGGGTGTGTCTATCAGACGCAGGAGCAGAAGGACTTCTTCCGCCCTTATTTGCAGGAGAATTCGCGCATCATTTTAAATCCGGTAAATCAAAAATATATTGACCTGCCGGACCCGGACTATGAGCACCAGGAAAAGGTGGTGGTGCAAAGCTCCCGGCTGGTGGATTTTAAGAATCAGGCAATGCTCCTTCGCGCCTTTGCAAAGGTGCACAGAGATCATCCGGATTGGTCGCTTCGAATCTACGGACCGGATGCAGAGGACGGAACCAGGGAGAAGCTGGAGAAAATCATCCGTGACAACGGAGCTCAGGAGTGGATGCAGCTGATGGGAGGCACCGACCGGCTGGAGGAGCTGATTCCGAAGGCGTCTGTCTATACGCTTCCCTCCAACTATGAGGGAATGCCGAATGCTCTGATGGAGGCCATGGCCATGGGGATGCCCTGTATTTCGACGGATTGTCCTGCAGGGGCGCCCAGGGTTCTGATTCAGGACGGTGTCAACGGTCTTCTGGTTCCGGTGGGGGATGAGGATGCGATGGCGGAGGCCATAACACGGCTCATCGAAGATCCGGCTCTTCGAAGGAGGCTTGGACAGGAAGCCAGGAAGATTCGGGAGATTGCCGGAACGGATACCATTTATGAGCAGTGGAAGGAGTATCTGCTGGAGGTGCTGGAGAAGTACCCGGCATGATGCAGGACCGGCATGCGAAGGAGATCACTGTCATTTGGGGGCCGGAGGAGCCGGCCGCACAGGGGAACAAGCCGAATGGAAAATGCCGCTAAACAGACAAAGCGTAAGCCGCACATCTGCCTGTACATCGGGTCGCTGCAGAAGGGCGGAGCCGAACGGGTGATGTCCAATCTGGCGGAGTATTTATACAGTGCCGGCTGGCAGGTGACGCTGGTGACGACCTATTTTCGCCCGCCGGAGTTTGTCTTGCCGCACGGTCTGTGGAATCCGGAGACGGGGGAGTGCTACGGAGAGAAAACGGAGCAGGTCTCCTGGGGGGACAAGCGAAGTATTCAGGCAAGCCCGGAAGGAATCCGCAGAATCTATTCCGATCCCGACGGGGAGGAGTTAGAGCGTGGCAGAGTGCGCGGCTTTATGGCCCGCTTTCGAAAGCTTCGCATTATTTGGAAGCAGGAGAGACCGGACGTGATCCTCTCCTTCATCGGATACAACAACGTCTTTGCCATTTTGACAAGCCTTGGACTTCGTATTCCCGTGGCGGTCAGCGTGCGTTCCAATCCATCCAGAGAGTATGCATCGGCGAAGCTTCGCCTTCCTGCATTCGTATTGTTCCGACGGGCCGCAGGCATTGTTCTGCAGACGAAGGACGCAAAGAGCTTTTTCCCGAAGCCGATTCAAAAAAAATCCGTCATCCTTCCCAATGCGATCAACCAGGACTTTATTCGTCCCCGCTGCGAGGGGGCTTGTGAGAATGCTGTGATCTCGGTGGGACGCTTGGATGCGAACAAAAACCAGGATTATCTGATTCGTGCCTTTGCCAAAGCCCATCAGGAGCACCCGGAATATATGCTTCACCTTTACGGGGACGGCCCCTCACGAAGGGACTTTGAGGCGCTGGCAGAGCAGCTGGGGGTAAAGGAAGCGGTTGTTTTCGAAGGAATTGTGGACGGCGTGCAGGATAAGATCGCGGATAAGCGGATCTTCGTGCTGCCCTCCCGGGAGGAGGGAATGCCGAATGCGCTGCTGGAAGCAATGAGCACAGGGCTCGCCTGCATTTCAACGGATTGTCCCTGCGGCGGACCGAGGGATTTGATCCGAGACGGGATCAACGGTTTTCTGGTTCCGGTAGAAACAAAAGACCCGGAGCAGACACTTTTGACAAAGCGCCTGCTGCAGCTGATGGAGGATCCGGACCTTGCACGGCGGATGGGAGAGGAAGCCGTTAAGGTACAGGAGCATTACAGTCCGGAGCAAATCAACAGTAAATGGGATCAGTATCTGCGGAGTTTGATGCGGCATCATGCAGTTTAATTCACTTTATTTCTTAATTTTCTTTCTGCCGGTTACACTGGCCGGCTACTATCTGCTGGGCAGGGCGCGGCGAACAGAGATTCCCTCGGATGCGGGAACCGGCGGCAATCCGGATGTACCAATTCCGGATGCGGAAGGAAGCAAATACAGGAGAAGAGAGCACCTGGCGGACTGGTTTTTGATTGCAGCATCACTGGTGTTCTACGGAGTAGCCAATACCTGGTATCCGCTGATGCTGGGAGTGATGCTCCTTGTAAACTGGTTCGTGTCCCGCCGCGCCCGCAAGAGGGCCTGGATGGTAATCGGCATCGTGTGGAACGCCGGAATTCTCGGGGTTTTCAAGTATACCAATTTCTTTCTGGAGAACATGAATGCAGCACTGGGGACCGACTTGCCGCTGGTGAAGCTCCTGCTGCCACTGGGCATCAGCTTTATTGTGTTTTCCCAGATTTCCTGGATTGTGGACTGTCACCGCGGCGAATTCGGGGAGCCGGCTTCCTTTCGGGAGTATGTGCTGTTCTCAGTATATTTTCCGAAAATCACACAGGGTCCTATCATTACCATGCGGGAGTTTCTGCCGCAGCTTCGGAAGGAAAATCGCTTTTATCCGGATGCGCAGGAGCTTGTATGCGGCATCCAGATGTTCACCTGCGGTCTTTTCAAAAAGGTCATGCTGGCGGATCCTCTGGGAAGCGCGGTAACGCAGTATTACGCCAATTTCTCGTATCGCTCCAATGTGGACAGCCTGATTGTCATGCTGGCCTACACCCTTCAGATCTACATGGATTTTTCCGGATATTCGGACATGGCCATCGGCGTTTCGAAGCTGTTTGGTATCTCCCTTTCCGCGAATTTTAATTCGCCGTACCGGGCAGGGACAGTGACGGATTTCTGGCGCAGATGGCATATCAGCCTTACGAGCTTTCTGCGGGAGTATATTTACTTTCCGCTTGGCGGAAGCCGAAAGGGGAAGCTCCGCACCTATGTGAACATTCTGATCGTATTCCTGATCAGCGGTATATGGCACGGAGCAAACTGGACTTTCGTTTTATGGGGGCTTTTTCACGGTCTGGCGCAGGTCGCGGAGCGCCTTTTGGGAAAGCTGTACCGGAAGGTGTGGCTGCCGATCCGCTGGTGCGTGACCTTTTATTATGTCAGCATGCTGTGGATGTTGTTTCAGAGCAGCTCCTGGGAGGAGTTTCTGCGCTTTCGCTGGCACCTTCGGGTGGATAAGTCCGGCTACTATTCGCAGGACCTGGCAAATTGCTTCCATATCACAGGGGTGCGCGGCATGATGTCGCTTTTGCATCTCCCTGCATCGGATGCGGCCGTCGGCGCGGTGTGCACAGCACTGTTCCTCGGCGGCTGTATGGCAGTGTGCCTGCTCCTGCCCAACAACCAGAAACGCCGCTACCGCATAAATGCTGCAACGCTTCCGGTGACGGCAGCTATGCTGATTGCATGCCTTTTGTCCATGAGCGGCGTGTCAACCTTCCTGTACAATGACTTTTAGGAATCTATGAAACCAAAAACCTGGCTTTGGGCCTTTATCATCTGCATAGCGAGCTTTCTTGTGTGTGTCGGCGGACTGGTCGTCTGGCTGGATCCTTTTTTTCATTACCATGGACCGCTGCAGGGCTGGTATTACACGCTGGGTGATCAGCGAAGCCAGAACGACGGGATTACGCGGCACTTTTCCTACAATGCGGTTATTACCGGAACCAGTATGACGGAGAATTTCAAGACGAGCGAATTTGATGCGGCTTTTGGCACCAATTCGGTCAAGCTCCCCTATCCCGGGGCAACCTTTAAAGAGGTAAATGACAATCTGGCAGCGGCCTTTGAAACCCATTCAGATATCAAATATGTCCTGCGGGCACTGGATTACTCCCATCTGGTGGAGGATAAGGATGCCATGCGGGAGGATATGGGGGAATACCCGTCCTATCTTTACGACAATAATCTCCTGAACGATGTGAAATATCTGTACAACAAGGATGTGCTGCTTTATTATCTGCTGCCTATGCTGCAGAAAAAGCTTCGGGGCGAGCCGGGAGGCATCACATCGTTCGATGCATACGGCAGCTCCTATCAGGACACCTGCTCCAGAGAAAAGGCACTGGAGGGAATTGAGAGCTTCCGGGCAGCGGATGAGCAGGAAAGCCTTTCCGAAGAGGAAATCCAAACGCTCCGGGAGAATCTTGAGCAGAATGTAATTGCACTGGCCGGAGAGCATCCGGAGACAACCTTCCTGTACTTTTTTCCGCCCTATTCGGCAGCCTGGTGGGGGTGCCTAAAGTCGGACGGTACGCTCTCTAGGCAGGTACAGGCAGAAAAGCTCGCCACGCAGATGATGCTGGAGGAGACAGACAATATCGAGGTCTATTCCTTCAATCAGAGCCACCGCGAGGTTATTTTCGATCTGGACAACTACAAGGACACCGGACATTACAGCCCACAGATCAACAGCAGGATCCTTACCTGGATTGCAGCGGGTGACGGGCGGATCACGAAGGACAATCTGGACGCATACTACGAAGAGGAGGAGCAGTTCTACCTCACTTACGACTACAACCAGCTGCTGGCGGAATAGTAGCATGAGACTGTTGTGACCTCAGTGTGAGACGGCGACGGGTCCTGGCGGAGGTGTCCGGTTCTGGGACGCTCTCGCTCCCCTGCGGCCTAGCGGTGCTAAGCTCGCATAAGACGCTCGCAAGCACCGAGGTCCTCGGAAGGCCCTGAACCTGGACATCCATCCGCCACCCTGTCGCCTGAATACACATACGATTTTATGGCGAACATTTAACATACTTTGACGTTGACGTGGGCACCCGGTGTGCGTAGTATGGCTGTGGCAATACAGGCAGAATCGCTGCGGACATGTATGTCCGTGAAAGGAGGTGCGCCATGAGCGTAAAGGAACTGAATACGCAGAGACAGAACGAGGAAGCAATCCTTCAGATCATCCGAAGCAAGAACTCTCCGAAGGTGATACAAGGCAAGCTGGAGGACTACCACGAGAACGACATTGCTTCCGTAATTCCGGCGTTGACGAAAAAGGAACGCGAGGCGCTCTTCCGGCTCCTGGGCAGCGACTTTCTGGCAGATGTTGTGGAGCATCTGGAGGAAGACGAGTCCATTACCTGTCTGCAGGAAATGGATCCGAGAAAGGCGGCTGAGGTTCTGGAGAAGATGGAACCGGATGATGCGGTCGATCTTCTGAAAAATACGGATTCCCCGTCCAAAAAGGCCTGGATGGAGCTGATGAGTGAGAATGCAAGAGCAAGGCTGCGCAGTCTTGCGGCGTATTCGGAGGAAACCATTGGCTCCCGCATGACAACTAATTTCGTCACGCTCTCCTCTGACCTTTCCATCAAGGAGGCGCTGTCCTCGGTGGTGCAGCAGGCGGCGGAGCACGACAACATTTCCTCGATTTATGTGCTGGATGAGAACGGTGTTTTTTACGGAGAAATTGATCTGAAGGATCTTATCATTGCAAGGCAGGGGACTCCTTTGGAGGATGTGATCGTTACGGCCTATCCGTATGTCTATGCGGATGAGAAGATCGATGACTGCCTGGAGACACTGAAGGAGTACTCTGAGGAATCCATTCCGGTCCTGTCCGAGGACAATCACATTCTGGGCGTGATTACGGCGCAGGACATTGTGGAGGTTGTGGATGAGGAGATGGGCGAGGACTATGCAAAGCTCGCCGGATTGTCCGATGAAGAGGACCTGGATGAGCCTCTTTCAAAGAGCATCAGAAAGCGCCTCCCCTGGCTGGCGCTGCTCCTGGTCCTTGGCATGTGCGTATCAAGCGTAGTCAGCCTGTTCGAAGCCGTCGTGGCACAGCTGACCATTGTTATGATTTTCCAGTCACTGATTCTGGATATGTCCGGTAATGTGGGAACGCAGTCCTTGGCAGTGACCATCCGGGTTCTGATGGATGAGCAGCTTAGCGGCAGGCAAAAGCGCCATCTGATTTTTAAGGAATCCCGTGTGGGGCTTGTCAACGGCATCTGTCTGGGGGCGCTTTCCCTTGTGGGAATCGGCATTTACCTGATGCTGTTTAAGCACCTGGCACCCGGCGGCGCGTTTGCAATCTCCGGCTGCATTGGGATTTCGTTGATCCTGGCGATGCTGATTTCCTCCCTGGTCGGAACGGTCATTCCGATGTTCTTCAAGCAGATCGGCGTGGACCCGGCGGTCGCCTCCGGACCGCTGATTACAACCATCACCGACATGGTGGGCGTGGTGACCTATTATGGCATGGCCTGGCTTCTTCTGATTGAAATTCTAGGACTGAGTGCCTAAAAGTGATAATGAATAAAAAGGAAAATTTGTTGCATTATCTATTGTATCCTTGAATAAAACTCCCTATTATAGGCATGACTATTCAAAAAGCACGTATTACGCATGTTAAATGTCTGAAGGGAATGTGCTTTGCTTGCACATCGTAGCCTTGTATTGACGGACATGAGATGCGATTTAGGGATGGTCACGTGATTTGTAAAGAGGAGGATTTATTATTATGAAGAAAACAATCGCAGCATTACTTGTTGGTACAATGGCACTGGGACTTGCAGCCTGCGGCAGCAGCTCTTCCGATACAGCAGCTTCTGCAGAGGCATCCACCGAGGCAGCAGCAGAGGAGACAACCGAGGCCGCTGAGGAAGCATCTACAGAAGCAGCTTCTGACGCAATCGATCTTTCCGGATCCAAGTATCTTTCGGACGGAGAGCTGACCGTTGGCCTGAATGCAACCTTCCCTCCGTTCGAGTATGTCGGTGACAGTACGGATGATTTCGAGGCCATTACATCCAACGAGAGCAATGCTACCGGCTTTGACGTAGCTATGATGAATGAGATCGGCAAGCGCCTTGGCGTTAATGTTGTCATCGAGGACATGGACTTTGACGGCATCGTTGCTGCAATCGGCACCAAGATCGACTGCGGCGCAACCGGCATGACCATCACCGATGAGAGAAAGGAAGCCGTTAACTTCTCGGATTCCTATTATGATGCAACTCAGGCTGTTCTTCTGCCGAAGGATTCTGCTATCAAGACAGCAGAGGATCTGGCAGCAGCATCGGCCATCGGTGTCCAGGCAGGAACAACCGGTGAGACCGTTGCGCGCGGAATCAATGACAGCGCCGTTGTCTCTGTAAAGAGCTTCAATCAGGCAGTTCTTGATCTGGTAAACGGCAAGGATGATGCCGTTGTTATCGATCAGGTTCCGGGCGAAGCGTTTGTTGCCCAGTATCCGGATGAGCTGCAGCTGGTAGAGGGCTCTGTATTTGACTTTGATGTAGAGCAGTACGGCATTGCAATGCCCAAGGATGATGAGGTTATGCTGAATGCCATCAACAGCGCACTGGCTGATATGAAGGCAGACGGAACCTACGATCAGCTTCTGGAGCAGTATATCAACAGCTACGAGGCTGAGTAACGAGCTAAAGTTAGTTCTGGTTTGTAAACAGACATGCAAAAGAGGGTGAGAAGCACAGAAGCTTCGCACCCTCTTTTCAAAATCAGGGCGTCAAGGGTAGAATAAGAAGGTGCTGCGCATTGTATGAGCGAACAAGATGCGCTGCAGCAGCCTTGTACAGATGCAGTGCAGGGCGGCGGCATTAAAAAGGACAGAGGGGAACGATTGTATGTCAGAACTTGCCAATCAGTTTTTTAAAGCATTTATTAAGAATGACCGTTGGCTGCTGTATGTTAAGGGCCTGGGAAACACCATTGAAGTGACGCTTCTGGCGGCCTGCCTTGGACTGGCGCTGGGAACGCTGGCGTGCCTTTTGAATATGCAGCGGACGGAAAATGGTAAACGGACCATTGTTTCCCGTATTGCGTATGTTTATATTGATGTCATTCGCGGAACACCTACGATGATTCAGCTTCTGATTATGTGGAATGTCATTATGGCTGCCTCGAAGAATAAGATTCTGGTGGCGACGATGGCCTTCGGCATCAATTCGGGCGCTTATGTGGCGGAGATTATCCGCGGCGGCATTCAGTCCGTGGACGGCGGCCAGATGGAGGCCGGGCGGTCCCTGGGACTGTCCAAGATGCAGACAATGATGGCGGTTATTCTCCCGCAGGCATTTAAGAACTGCTTCCCTTCGCTGTTGAATGAATTTATCACCCTGCTGAAGGAAACCTCTATCGCAGGAGCGGTTGGACTTTCCGAGCTCACCCATGCATCGGATCAGGTATCTTCGGCTACTTATGAGTATATGATGCCGCTTCTGGGAGCAGCAGTTATGTATTTTGTGGTGGTGAAAATTCTGAGCTTCTTCTTCGGAATATGGGAAAATAAGCTTCGCGCCAGCGACAGGCGGAATCGTGAGCAGCATTGACAGACAGGAGAAGGGGAGAAACGCAAATGGCAGAGGATAAAAAGGCAATGATCCGCGTAAAGGATCTGAAAAAGACCTTCGGAGACAATCAGGTGCTTCGGGGGATCAACTATGAAATTGAAAAGGGTGAAAAGATCGTTCTGGTCGGTCCCTCCGGCTGCGGAAAATCCACGTTTCTTCGCTGTATGAACCTCCTGGAGGTGCCTACAAGCGGAGAAATCTGGATGGATGATATTCAGGTGAACGGTCCGCATACAGACATCAACAAGGTGCGGCAGAAGATGGGAATGGTATTCCAGCATTTTAATCTGTTCCACAATCTGACCATCATGAACAATATTATTCTCGCACCCACCAAGCTCGGAATCATGTCGAAGGAGGAGGCACAGGAAAAGGCACTCCAGCTTCTTCGCCGCGTGAATCTGGAGGATAAGGCGGATGTGTATCCGTATTCCCTCTCCGGCGGGCAGCAGCAGAGAATCGCCATTTGCCGTGCACTGGCGATGAATCCGGAGGTGATGCTGTTCGATGAACCGACATCGGCGCTGGATCCGGAAATGGTCGGTGAGGTTCTGCAGGTTATGACGGAGCTTGCTGAATCCGGTATGACCATGGTGGTAGTAACGCATGAGATGGCATTTGCCAGACAGGTGGCCTCCAAGGTGATCTTCATTGACGAGGGAGTGATCAAAGAGGAGAATACACCGGAGCAGTTCTTTGCACATCCGCAGAATCAGCGTCTGCAGGATTTCCTTTCGAAGGTGCTGCAGTAGGGCGCTGTTGACAGAAGAAAGAAGTAAGCAAATCGTGCATATGCCTGCAAGCAGCGGGTTTACGTTGAAATGTGGCAGGTGCTGAACAGACACAGAAAGAGAAAATATGAACTGGCAGGAAAATGTGCGGCGTGTAGAGCCCTACGTGGCAGGCGAACAGCCGCAGGACCCGAATGTTATTAAACTGAATACCAATGAGTGCCCGTATCCGCCGGCGCCGGGAGTTGCGGAGGCAGCAAGGACCTTGGCAGATGACTATGACAGGATGCGTCTGTATCCGGATATGAATGCATCAGCTCTGGTGCAGGCGCTGGCCGGACGCTATCAGGTTCGGCCGGAGCAGATTTTCGTCGGTGTCGGATCGGATGATGTGCTGGCAATGGCGTTTCTGACATTCTTCACGTCAGGCAAGCGGCTTTTATTTCCGGACATTACCTATTCTTTTTATGATGTGTGGGCGGAGCTGTACCGGATTCCTAATACGCAGGTGCCGCTTCAGGAGGATTTCACGATCTGCCCGGAGGACTATATACCCGGCTCCGGAACATGGAAGGGGGATGAGGTACCGGGAGGAGGCATTATTTTCCCGAATCCGAATGCTCCGACCGGAAGAGAACTGCCGCTGTCAGACATTGAGCGCGTTGTGGCAGCCAATCCGGATAAGGTTGTGATCGTGGATGAAGCATATGTGGATTTTGGCGCAGTGTCTGCCGTTCCACTGCTGGACAAGTACGAAAATCTGCTGGTGGTGCAGACCTTTTCCAAGTCGAGAGCCATGGCCGGCGCGCGAATCGGCTTTGCCATCGGCAATGCGACACTGATCGGATATCTGAAGGATGTGAAGTTTTCCTTTAACTCCTACACGATGAATCTGCAGACCATACGCATGGGGACGGCGGCCGTGGAGGATGAGGCTTATTTTAAACGGCTGACATCACAGATTGTGGAAACGCGAACGTGGTTTGAAAAGGAACTGACACGGCTTGGCTTTGTTTATCCGGAGTCGAAGGCGAATTTTGTGTTCGCACGTCACCCTGGTCACAGCGGGCAGGAGCTGTTCGATGCGCTGCGGAAGAGGAACATCTTTGTTCGCCACTGGAATAAGCCGCGGATCGGCGAGTATCTGCGTATTACCATAGGGACGGATGCTCAGATGAAGGCGGTTGTAAAGGCACTGGAGGAAATTCTGGCCTGAACAGATACAAGATAACGTGCATATGTCGCGAGGACAGTGCGAAGAGAGGAAGGAAATCAAAATGCTGAATCAATACTTCTATTGTTTTTTTATAGCAATGGTTCCCATTGTAGAGCTGCGCGGCGCGATCCCCATTGCACAGGCGTTTCACGTAGCGGATCCTTCGTTTAACATGCTCCTTGCTTATATTCTGATTGCTGTGGGCAACATGCTGCCGGTCCCGTTTATTTTCTTTTTTGCCAGACGTGTGCTGGAGTGGGGGGCGGACAAGCCTGTTATCGGAGGCTTTTTCACCTGGTGCCTTGAGAAGGGTCACAAGGGCGGTGAGAAGCTCAAACAGACAGCAGGGAAGGGACTTTACTGGGCACTGATGCTCTTTGTCGGAATTCCGCTTCCGGGAACCGGAGCCTGGACGGGAACGCTGGCGGCGTCCTTTTTGGACATGGATTTAAAAAAAAGCGTATTGGCGGTTCTGGGCGGCGTTGCCCTGGCCGGCGTGATCATGGGCGTTCTTAGCTTTGCGGTGGCCTCCGGTGTGACGACGGTGGTCGGATAAGCTACAGCGAAGATATTCAGTGAAGATTATCTGCGGCGTACGGAGGAAGGAATGCTTTCGCACGCCGTGTCTGGGGCGCGGGAGAGATCCTATGAAGGACGGATTTATCAAGGCAGCGGCGGTTGTGCCGCCGATGTCGGTGGGAGACACCGGGAATAATTCTGCGAGTATCATTCGGAGCATGAAAGAGGCAAGCTCACATGGGGCGAAAATCATCGTTTTCCCGGAGCTTGCCATTACTGGTTATACGGGCAATGATTTGTTCCTGCAGGATATGCTGCTCGCAGGAGCAGAGGACGCGCTGGAGGAAATTCAAAGGGCAACGGCGGGAGCGGACGCGCTTGTGTTCGTTGGTTTTCCGCTGCAGCACCGAGGCAAGCTGTATAATACGGCGGCTGTACTGCAGAATGGTCACCTCCTGGCGTTTATTCCGAAGCGGTTTCTTCCCGATTATGCGGAATTCTATGAGCCGCGGCAGTTTACTCCCGGACCGGAGAAGGCAGAGCTGATCGATTACTATGGGGAGAAGATTCCCTTTGGCAGCCATATTCTGCTGGACGTGGATGCGGTGCGCGGACTTTCGGTGGCGTGCGAAATCTGTGAGGACGCCTGGGTGGTTAATCCGCCGCACATTTCTCATGCACAGGCGGGAGCCACTATGATTGTCAATCTTTCGGCCTCCAATGAGACCGTTGGAAAGGATGCCTACAGGCAGCAGCTCTTTTCATCCATTTCAGCCAGAACGCTTTCGGACTATATTTACGTCAGTGCCGGAGACGGCGAATCCACGCAGGACATTGTATTCGGCGGACGCATTATGATGCTGGAGAATGGAGCACTGCTGGCGCAGCGCGGCATTTTTGACAACGAGTATGGTCAGGTGAAGCTGTGCTATGCGGATTTTGATGTGCAGCGGATGAATTATGAACGGCGCCGTATGACGACGTTTGTTCCCGGTGAGGATGATTACTGCCGCATTCCGGTACATATGGAGCAGGCAGAAACGACGCTGGAGAGGGTATTTGATGCGCATCCGTTCGTACCGCAGGATACGGCAGGAAGAGAAAGACGGTGTGAAGAGATTCTGGGCATTCAGGCAAGGGGATTGGCAAAGCGTCTGCGGCACATTGGCTGCAAGGCGGCAGTGATCGGCGTATCCGGGGGACTGGATTCTACGCTTGCGCTTTTATCGACCGCCAGAGCCTTTGATCTTGCCGGAATTCCCAGAGAGAATATCCTGGCCGTTACGATGCCGTGCTATGGAACCACGGACAGAACCTACCGGAATGCCGTAACACTGGCGGGGGCGATTGGAGCTTCCTTGAAGGAGGTTCGGATCGGTGATGCGGTGGCACAGCACTTTCATGACATTGATCAGGATCCTTCAGTGCACGATGTAACCTATGAAAACGGACAGGCAAGAGAGCGGACGCAGGTCCTTATGGACCTTGCCAATCAAAAGGGCGGCCTTGTGATCGGAACCGGAGACCTTTCCGAGCTGGCGCTTGGATGGGCAACCTACAACGGGGATCATATGTCCATGTACGGCATGAATGCCGGCATTCCCAAGACGCTGGTGTCACACCTGGTCCGTTACTATGCGGATACGGTGCAGGAAAAGGAGCCGCAGCTGTATGCGTGCCTGATGGATGTTCTGGATACACCGGTCAGTCCGGAGCTTTTGCCGCCGACAGACAACGGGACGATTTCGCAGCGAACAGAGGACCTTGTCGGCCCGTATGAGCTGCACGATTATTTTTTGTATTACATGCTCCGCTGCGGGTATCGCCCGCGGAAAATATACCGTCTGGCGCTGCAGTCGTTTGAGGGCGTCTATGACCGTGAAACCATTCTTGGCTGGGAGAGGACCTTCATGCGGCGCTTTTTTGCCCAGCAGTTTAAGCGGTCCTGCCTGCCGGATGGGCCGAAGGTCGGGTCGGTCGCGGTATCTCCGAGGGGGGATCTGCGGATGCCCAGTGATGCAAGCGCTGCTCTTTGGAGCAAGGATCTGGAGGATTTATAGAATGCTGCTGCAATTTACCAAAATGGAAGGCTGCGGAAATGATTACATTTATATCAACGGATTTACGCAGCAGCTTCCGGAAGAAGAAAAGCCTCGAATTGTCCGGGAGCTTTCGAGGGAACATTTCGGTATCGGCGGTGACGGAGTCATCTTTATCAATCCTTCTGCACTTGCGGATTTTGAAATGCAGATGTACAACAAGGACGGGTCCCGCGGGAAAATGTGCGGAAACGGGATCCGGTGCGTGGGCAAGTATGTTTATGACCACGGTATGACAGACGGACGCACGGTCTTTACGGTGGAAAGCTTTGGCAGTGTGAAGAAGCTGGAGCTTACCTGCCGTGACGGCAAGGCGACTGCGGCCCGGGTGAATATGGGGAAGCCGATCCTGAAACCGGGTGCGATCCCGGTATGCCTGCCGGATGCGTCGGCTGCAGAGGCGTCTGTTGTTGCTAAACCCATTGAGGCAGCCGGGCGTTTATGGCATATGACCTGCGTATCCATGGGCAATCCGCATGCCGTGATTTTTCTTGGGGAAAAAGAGGCAGATCTTCTGAAGGCCTGCGGACGGCTGGATGAGAACGGACAGGAGATTCCGGACGGAGATTTGCGGAATCTGGACATTGCAGACATCGGACCGGCTTTTGAGAATCATCCATGCTTTCCGGAGCGAACGAACACGGAATTTGTACAGGTGGTGGATCGGCAGCATGTGAACATGCGTGTATGGGAGCGCGGAAGCGGAGAAACGCTGGCCTGCGGTACCGGGTGCTGCGCAACGGCAGCGGCCTGCGTCTTAAACGGCAAAACAGGCAGGGAGCTGGATGTGCGGCTCCTTGGGGGGACACTTCATATTGCGTGGGATGAAAAGTCCGGCGAAATATATATGACAGGGCCTGCCAAAACAGTATTTGACGGAACAATTTCGGTTTCTGTATAGTTACACTTAATTTTTACTGCGTTTGAAGGAAAGAGTACAGTACGCGCAGAGGTCCGATATTCGTTCGAGACGAGAGTATTCACCAGGATAAGGGAGGAATGAACATGTTTCAGGCAAACAGTGATCATCTTAAATTACCGGGCAGCTATCTGTTCAGTACCGTGGCCAAAAAGACCAAAGCATACCAGTCGGAGCACCCGGATGCGCAGCTGATCCGTATGGGAATCGGCGATGTGACGCAGCCTCTTCCGCCGGCAGTGATTGCGGCTATGCACGAGGCTGTTGACGAGCAGGCAAACGGAGCCACCTTCCGCGGCTATGCACCGGACCTTGGCTATGATTTCCTGCGGGCAGCAATTGCGGAAAATGATTACCGCGCGCGCGGCTGCGATATTGCGGATGATGAGATCTTTGTATCGGATGGCGCCAAATCTGATTCTGCCAATATTCAGGAGATTTTTGAAAAGGACAATATGATTGCCGTCTGCGATCCGGTCTATCCGGTATACGTAGACAGCAATGTTATGGCAGGGCGCACGGGAGAATACGATGCAGAATCCGGACGCTGGAGCAATGTCATTTATATGCCCTGCACAGAGGAAAACGGCTTCTCACCGGATCTTCCGGGAACCGGACTGACCGGGAAGGCTTCCGGAGACAGAAGGCCGGATCTGATCTACATTTGCTCGCCGAACAATCCGACGGGAATGGCTCTGAACAAGGAGCAGCTCCAGAAGTGGGTGGATTATGCCAACGAAAACGGCGCAGTAATCATCTTTGATTCTGCGTATGAGGCCTACATCACAGAGGAGAATGTTCCGCACAGCATTTATGAGTGTGAGGGAGCACGTACCTGCGCGATAGAAATTCGTTCCTTCTCCAAGAATGCGGGATTTACAGGACTTCGTCTGGGAGCAACCGTTATTCCCAAGGACCTTAAGGACGGTAAGGGAACTGCGCTTTACAGCCTGTGGGCACGGCGTCACGGGACCAAATACAACGGAGCACCCTACATTGTGCAAAGAGCCGGAGAAGCAGTCTATTCGGAAGAGGGCAAGGCACAGGTGAAGGCAATGGTGGACCGTTATATGCAGAATGCGAAGTTCATCAAGGAAAGCCTGCAGTCCATGGGCTATACGGCGTACGGCGGTGTTAATTCTCCGTACATCTGGCTGAAAACACCGGGCGATATGACCAGCTGGGAGTTCTTTGATTATCTTCTGGACAGAGCCAATGTAATCGGAACACCCGGATCCGGCTTTGGCCCCTCTGGAGAGCATTTCTTCCGTCTGACAAGCTTTGGAACCGTGGAGAATTCCAGAATTGCCATGGAGCGGATTCGTGCGTTATAATCGTGGATGCCGTATGTGCGGCTAAACGATATTCATTGTTATTAGTTTTTGGAGGAAGTTTATTCATGGCATTGCTGAAGGAATGGCGCGACAAGGCATATAATGAGAAGGCAAACCAGGGCGATCTGCAGAGACTCTGGGCGGATTATTTTTCAAAGGAAAAGGATATCTATGCAGAGCTTCTTAAGAGCCCGGACGAGGAAGTGAAGGGAACGGTAAAGGAGCTGGCTGAGAAGTTCGGTATTTCCGTGGAGTATATGACCGGCTTTCTGGATGGCATCAATGATTCCCTGAAGATTGCGAATCCCATCGATACCATGGAAGAGGACACCGTTGTCAGTCTTGCCTTTGATAAGGAGCGCCTGTATAAGAACATGGTGGCTGCAGAAGCGGATTGGCTGTACGGGCTTCCTGAGTGGAATGCGATCTACTCCGAGGAGAAGCAAAAGGAACTCTACCTCGAGCAGAAGAAATCCGGCACTGTGGTAAAGGAGAATAAGGTTTATCCGAATGATCCCTGCCCTTGCGGTTCCGGCAAGAAGTATAAAAAGTGCCACGGCAAGAATAAATGATTGGGAACACCCGGGAGCTTCTCCCAGGGTGTTTTTTTGTAAAAGAACGTTCATAAACTGTCCATAAAATGGACACCGCGCAGAAAAATATATTGTATACAATTCCTCTATAGTTTTTGGAGAACAGGAGGAAACACGTATGAACCGTAAATGGGAGAGGATCCGCGTTATTTGCTTTGCCGTATCTCTGATCCTGACGGCGGGCGTTTTTCTGCTGGTTTCGTATCTGACACAGCAATCCGTGGGACAGACGCTTTCGACTCAGGAACGGGCGGTCCTTTTGTTTCCGCTTGCTTTTCCACAGCATTATCATAATCGCCTGTGGCTGTATCTGCAGCTGAACAGTCCGAGGCGCCTGGCACATATTTATGAATTTGGATTCCTTGGACTGTTTGCAACACTGGCAGCTCTGACGAATCCGTGGCCCAGAAGAGGATCGGCTCATTTGTCTTTGAACCGCGTCGGTGTGCGCCTTATTGGGGCGGTTGTATTCTGCGGTGCGGTCAGCTTCCTGGATCAGGTACATAAAATTTTTGTGGACAGCCGACATTTTGACGTTCTG
>CAVFRZ010000014.1:0-22712 GCA_963624875.1 Anaerovibrio sp. | reverse complement strand
GTTCCAGCGGAGGTTTCTGTCCGGGGATGCCGCGCGGACCTTGTCAGCTGCGGGATGGTCTTGCACATTTTCTTCCTGCGTGCCATACTGTGCCTGCGCTATATCCGCGGGAAAGCGGAACAGCAGCAGGAAGGAAAACTATGAAAAAGAAATCATTACTCGTCACCTGTGCTCTTGCATCGGCGCTGGTTCTGTCGGCGTGCGCGCAGAGCGCGTCAAACGCAGACACTTCGTCTGCAGTCTCCTCAACCTCTTTGAGTGCATCGGATGAATCGGCTTTAGCCGGTACACAGCAGGAAACGGAACCGTCTGACGGCGGCAGCTTCGTATTCGGTCTTGCCACTGAAATTGACAACTTCGATCCGTTTACCGCAACAACGGCCGATGCAAAGAGCATTTACTTCAACATCTATGAGGGTCTTGTAAAGGTTCAGCCGGATGGCACCTTTGCGGGGGCGATCGCATCGGATTACAGCATCAGCGAGGATGCGGCGACATATACCTTTACGCTTCGCGACGGCGTGAAATTTCATAATGGCGAGTCTGTGACGGCAGAGGATGTACTGTACTCTATTCAGCTTGCCATTGACAGTAAGATTACCGGATACGAGAACATTGCTTCCTACGAGGCCTCCGATGACAAGACCATTGTGATCCATCTGGAGCAGGGGAATACGGACTTTCTTGCACAGGCTTCACAGGCAATTGTTCCCAAGGATTCAGACAACAACGGAGAGCTGGCAACGGCTCCGATTGGAACGGGCCCCTTTGCCCTGACGGAATACGCGGTACAGGATCACGTGACACTGACCGGCTTTGCGGACTACTGGGGAACGAAGCCGCACCTGGATCAGGTGACAGTGCGCTTTCTTGCGGATTCGTCGCAGGAGCTTATGAATTTCCAGTCCGGTGCCATTGACGGATATATGGGCGATGCATCGGTGACGCAGCAGCTGAATGCTGACGAAGCAAATGTCTATGTGGGTAATTCCAATGCCGTCCAGGCTCTTTATCTCAATAATGCGGCAGAGCCGTTTGATGATGTGCTGGTTCGTCAGGCGATCTGCTATGCAGTGGACCCGCAGGATATCATCGATACAGTAGATTACGGCTACGGGACGGTGATTGGAACGGCGATGATTCCGGGACTGTCTGCGTATTATGATGACACGCTGACGGATGCCTACGCATGCGATACGGAGAAGGCCAAGGAGCTGCTCGCGGAGGCGGGATATCCGGACGGCTTCTCCTTTACGGTGACGGTTCCCTCGGTATATAAGGTTCATGTGGAATCGGCGCAGGTTCTGGTAAATCAGCTGGCAGAGATTGGTGTTACCATGAACATCAATCAGGTGGACTGGGCTACGTGGCTGGAGAATACCTATACAAACCGTGATTATGAGGCAACCATTGTCTCTGTAGACGGAGCTATTGCATCTCCGACTGCCTTTTTATCAAGATATCGCTCGGATGCATCGAACAATTTTGTGAATTACAGTTCAGAAGCCTTTGATGAGCATTATGCGGCTGCGGCAGCGGCCGTGGATGAGAGCGTGCGGCAGCAGGAATTTAAGGCCTGCCAGCAGGAGCTGACAAACGATGCTGCCAGCGCTTACATTCAGGATGTGGCGAATATCATGGTGTACAACAAGAAATTCGACGGGTTCCAAAGCTACCCGCTGTATGCTGTGGATTTCTCGGCAATCTATCAGGTGCAGGCATCATAATCATAAACGCGGCAGCGGCCGTAATGTACAGTTTTAGGGAATGCGGAAGGGATCCGTGTTCCCTAAAACTTTAGAAGAAGGTATCTATGATGCGGTACTTTATCAAGAAAACTCTGATTTTACTTCTTACGCTTGTACTTATTTCACTCCTGTCGTTTTGTGCATTTCACATTATTCCGGGCGATCCTGCACAGCTGATTCTCGGGACAACGGCTTCAGAGGAAAAACTGGACGCACTGCGCACCCAGCTGGGGACGAATCTCCCTCTGTGGCAGCAGTATGTGAACTGGATAAAGGGATTGCTGCATGGGGATTTTGGCACATCGATCCGATATTCCATGCCGGTAAAGGAGCTGATGCGGGGACATATGCAGGTGACTCTGTTCCTGGGGGCCATGGCCATCCTCATAACGGTTGCAGTGGCCATTCCGCTTGGCATTTTCATGGCCGGAAGAAAGCGCCCGGCTGTTCAGGCTGGACTTACGGCACTGAATATACTGGGGCTTTCGTTCCCGGAATTTTTCTTGAGCGTGCTGCTCATGTGGGTTTTCGGGCTGGTGCTGCATCTGTTTACGCCGGGAGCATACATCAGCTATGAGCAGAACCTGACCGGTTTTCTGCAATATATGATTTTCCCTGCGCTTGCCATTGCTATTCCGCAGACGGCGATTCTGGCAAGGTACGTGGAAACGGCCGTGCGAGAGGAGCTTGGAAAGGATTATGTGCGGACAGCCCGCGGGAAGGGAGCAGGAGAGGCCGGAATCTTTTATCGTCATATCCTGCGCAATGCCATTGTCGCCATACTTCCGCTTCTGGGTATGATGATCGCCAATGTCTTTTCCGGCAGCATTATTGTGGAACAGGTATTCTCTGTCCCGGGGCTGGGAAGGCTTTTGATTTCCTCTGTGACAGGAAGAGACTTTCCGCTGACCCAGACGCTGGTGGTTTATATTGCAGCGATCATCGTAATCACTAATTTTGCAGTGGACCTTCTGGTGCAGGTGGCAGACCCGAGAATCCGGCTGTCGTAGAGAAAGGCTGATTAAAGCGTTTCCTGCACCGGGTCGCTTGTATGGAGATTACATATGAAAAACGGAAAATGGGAGCTTCGGATGGGACTGATACTGGCCGGTATTATTGTGCTTTTAGCGGTGATGTCGATTTTCTGGACCCCCTACGGCATCAACGAGATGGATAAAACGGCACGTATGGCGCCGCCGTCCTGGCAGCATCTGATGGGAACCGACAACATGGGGCGTGATGTGTTCTCGCGTGCCATAGTGGGCGGACGATTTACTCTGCTGGTGGCGGTTTGCACCGTAGCATCCTGCACGGTGATCAGTACGGTACTGGGGTTGTTGTCCGGCTATATCGGCGGAATTACGGATATGGTAATCATGCGTGTAATGGATGCCGTCAATTCCTTCCCGGGGATTTTGATTGCCCTTGTTTTTGTTACGATCATGAGCTATGGCAACTACACAATCATTGCGGCGCTGTGCGTCATGTTCATACCCAGCTTTACACGAATTGTCCGGGCGGGGACGCTGCAGTACAAGAATGCGGAGTTCGTAAAGTGCTGCCGGGTTTTCGGTGATTCGGATCTTCGGCTTTTGCTGGTGCATATTTTTCCGAATGTGATTCCGCTGCTGTCATCCACCGTGATCGTAGGTCTCTCGAATGCGATTCTTGCAGAATCCAGCATGAGCTATCTGGGGCTTGGTATACAGCCGCCGACGCCGAGCTGGGGGCGGATGCTGTATGAGGCACAGAGTATTCTCTTTCAGGCGCCCTGGTGCGCGCTGGCACCGGGATTTTTGATTGTTCTTACCATTGCTGCCTTCAACTGCATTGGAGCGGGACTGAAAAAGAGGTATCTGGCATGAAGGATGCAATCTTACGCGTGCAGAATCTGACGCTGGTGACAAGAGAGGGACAAAGCACCTATAAAGCGGTGGATGACATTTCCTATGAGGTGAAAAGGGGCGAGATTCTGGGCATTGTGGGAGAATCCGGCTGCGGAAAGACCATAACCAATCTTGCCGTCATGGGCCTTTTGCCGGATTCCTTTTCAGCATCACAGGGGAGCATCCGGTATGAGGATGCTGATCTTTTGAATTTGACCGGTCCGGAGCGCAGAAGGCTAAGCGGAAACGATCTGTCCATGATTTATCAGGAACCGCTGACAAGCCTCAATCCGCTTTTGCGGGTCGGCACGCAGATTGAAGAAGTTCTTCGCATTCATCACCCGGAGCTTACGGCGAAGGAAAGACGAGATCGCGTCCTTCAGGTGATGGAGGAGGTGGGACTGCCGGAGCCGGAGCAGCTATATTCCTCATATCCGCATCAGATTTCCGGCGGCATGCGGCAGCGAATCTGTATTGCAATGGCGATCGTCTGTCGTCCGAAGCTCATGATTGCGGATGAGCCCACCACGGCACTGGATGTGACCGTGCAGGCCAAGGTTTTGCGGCTTCTCAAACACATAAACCGCAAATACGGGATGACGGTGGTGTTCATCTCCCATGACCTTGCGGTTGTGCAGCAGCTTTGTGACAGAGTGCTGGTGATGTATGCGGGGAAGATCGCGGAAGAGGGGCCGGTGGATGAGATTCTGCAGCATCCGGCCCATGAATACACCAAGGGGCTGATGCGGTCGATCCCCAATATGGACGCGAAGGGAGAGAAGCTTCGGACAATTCCGGGGAGGGTTCCGCCGGTGGAGATGTATCATACGCCGTGTCCGTTTGCAGACCGGTGTGGGAAGGCTGCGGAGATTTGCCGCAGACTTCCGGCGCCAAGGCGTGTCCTTCGGGATGATCATGTTGTGTACTGCCACGATGACGGTACTGAATAATTGCGAGGACATTGAAAATGAGTGCAGAAAGAGAAAATATTCTGGAGCTCTCGCATGTTAGCAGTGGGTATGCAGACAGAAACGGAAGGCTTTGGGGGCCCACCAGAACCAAAGAGGTGCTGCGGGACGTGTCTTTTACCATTTATAAGGATGAGTTCTTTGGACTGGTGGGGGAATCCGGCTGTGGGAAGTCTACATTGGGTAATGTCATATTGAATCTGCAGCCGTTTGAGGGATCTGTGCGCATATCCGGCACAGACATTTCCGCCCTTGGGCGAGGGGAGAGAAGTTCGCGGATACAGGCGGTATTTCAGGATCCTATGAGTGCATTGAATCCCAGAAAAACCATCGGTTTTACGATGCGGGAGCCGCTGCGTGCGCATCACATTGGTACAGCATCGGAGCAGGAAGAGGCTGTGAAAAAGATGCTGAAGCGGGTTGGACTGGATGAAGCGTATGCAAGCCGCTATCCGGGAGAGCTTTCCGGAGGACAGAGGCAGCGGGTTTGCATAGGGGCGGCACTGATGCTGCAGCCGGACCTTGTCGTTGCGGATGAGGCAATTTCTGCATTGGACGTTTCAGTGGGAGCGCAGATCCTGAACCTGTTTCGGGAGATTGATGAGCAGCGCAATTTTTCGATGTTGTTCATTTCTCACAATATGAATGTTGTATATTATTTATGTGACCGCATTGCAGTAATGTACCGCGGCCGCATTGTAGAGCTGGGAACGGCAGATGCGGTATACCGCACGCCGGGTCATCCTTATACAAGACTGCTTCTGTCCTCGGTACCGGACTGGAACCGGCACATTGAGGACGACGGAACAAAGACGCTTCGTGAGGTGGAGGCGCAGTTCATGCAGCTGGAGGAGAGCCGCGAGGACCCGCCGGGTGCCTGCTGCTTTTACCACCGCTGTCCAAAAGCCTCGGAGGCATGCCGGAGAGTTCCAAAGGCCAGAAATCTGGCAGGAGCCGGAGAGCAAGCACACTGGGTTAGCTGCTGCGCACCGCAGACAGGCTATAAGAAGGAGGGAACGCATGATACTTGCAATTGATATCGGCAATACCCACACGATCATCGGCTGCATCAATGACGAAAATGAAGTGGTGCAGGCAGCATCGATTTCAACGGACAGAACAGGCACGTCCTACGAGTACGCAATGAAAATAAAAAGCACCATGGAACTGGCGGGGATGGATCCTCACGGCTTTGAAGGCGCCATTATTTCATCAGTGGTTCCGCAGGTGAATGCGGCGTTTTCGGAGGCGGTGAATATCATTACAGAGACGACACCGGTTATTGTCGGCGCCGGCGTAAAGACCGGACTGAATATCCGGCTCGATGATCCCGGCACCATTGCGGGGGATATGGTGGCGACGGCGGTTGCCGCCAAGGAGGAGTATCCTCTGCCGGCCATCATCATTGACATGGGCACGGCAACGACGATTACGGTTGTAGACAAGAAGGGGGATTATCTGGGCGGATGCATTATGCCGGGAGCCGGCATCTCTTTGGAGGCATTGACGAAGGAGACATCGCTCCTGCCGAGCATCAATTATTCGGCGCCCCAAAAGGTGATTTCCACCAATACCATTGATGCCATGAGAAGCGGGATTATATATGGATCAGCCGGCGCACTCGATGGAGTTCTTGACCGGTATATCGAGGAGCTGGGCGGAAGCGTCGGGTGCATTCTTGCAACAGGAGGTCTTGGACGTCTTCTGGCCCCGTACTGCCGTCATGAGATTGTCATTGACAACCGCCTGCTGTTAAAGGGCCTCGGGCACATCTATCGCAACAACGAAGCGGCTAAGAGCAGAAAGCGGACGGCGAAGTGTTAAGGAAATGCATTCATCAGCGTTTCCCTAAGAGTCTTGATTGAAAGGAGAAATGCAATGGGAAAACGAATTGCAGTGGTGACCGGAGCGTCCAGCGGGCTTGGACAGGAATTTGTCCGTCAGCTGGAGGGGGTCTGCAAGGGAGAAGGCGCTCTGTTTGATGAATGCCCACAGGAGCTGTGGGTTATTGCCAGAAGAGAGGATCGGCTGCAGGCTCTTGCGGAGGTGACAAAGATACCGCTGCGCGTTCTGCCTATGGATCTTACACAGAAGGATTGCATAGACACCATTGCCGGGCTTCTGGAGCATGAAAAGCCGGATGTTATGATGCTGATCAATGCCGCCGGATTCGGAAGGATCGGACGCACGATGGATCAGACTCTGGATGAGCTGGACGGAATGATTGATTTGAATTGCCGCGCAGCCGTGGATATGACGCAGCTGGTTCTTCCCTATATGAAGAAGGGCGGCAGGATTCTGGAGATATGCTCCACAGCGGCATTTCAGCCCATTACCAGACTGAATGTGTATGCGGCAACAAAGGCGTTTCTGTACCACTACAGCAGGGCGCTTCGCATGGAACTGCTGCCGATGGGCATATATGTTACCGCTGTATGCCCCTATTGGGTGAAGGATACCGAATTTATTGGCCTGGCGGATCAGAAGAACAATGAAAAGGATCCGGAGATTGCCAATTATTTCCTGGCTTCTCAGAAGGAGGATGTGGTGAGGCACGCGCTGACGGATGCTGCACTGCGGATGCCGGTATCTACGCCGGGACCGGTCAGCACGCTCCACCGCTTTATCCGCAAGCTGTTTCCGATCGATGTCCTGCTGCTGGCGTGGGAGGCGGTTCGGAGAATGTCTTCGCCGGAGTGAATCATTCGGTCATTATGCAGCACCCATCTCGATTTGGATACATAAAAAGGCCTGACCGCGTAAGCGGCCAGGCCTTTTTATGCAAATGGCTGTGAATGGTTGCCGGAATTCAATCCAGTGCCGGCAGAACCTCGGAGAGCTTTTCCAGGGCGGTTGTTTCATAGAACTCGATCGCACCGGTGTCCATAGCATGTGCCAGATTGGGGTCGATGGGAAGGGAATCAACCAGTACGGTTCCTTCATCGGCAGCGACCTCCTCGGCGTGGCTTTCGCCGAACATGTACACCTTCTCGCCGCAGTGCGGACAGGGAACGTAGCTCATGTTCTCAACAATGCCCAGAATCGGCACCTTCATATCACGGGCCATATGAACGGCCTTCTTCACGATCATGGAAACCAGATCCTGCGGAGTGGTCACGATAAGGATGCCATCCAGAGGAAGCGACTGGAACACCGTCAGCGGTACATCGCCGGTTCCGGGAGGCATATCCACGAACATGTAATCAATATCGCCCCATTTAACATCGGTCCAGAACTGCTTTACAACGCCGGCAACAATGGGGCCTCTCCAGATGACAGGCTGCTCCTCGTTGTCCATGAGAAGATTCATGGACATGATCTTGATGCCGGTGGACGTTTCGGCAGGGATCAACGTGCCGCCCTCGCCGTCCGGCCGCACACCCTCTACGCCGACGTCCTCGCTGGACACGCCGAACATGCGCGGGATGCTGGGGCCTGTAATGTCACAGTCCATAACGGCGGTACGATAGCCGTGACGGAGCGACCACAATGCACAAAGACCGGTGACGGAGGACTTGCCGACGCCGCCCTTTCCGCTTACAACACCGATCATTTTCCGAACATGGCTGCCGGGATTGGCATCCACCTTGAAATTCGCAACCGGCATCGGAATCTTTCCGTCGGCTGTTTTCTTTTCTTCTGACATAGTACGTAATCTCCCTTTGTGAAATTACAATTCATGTATGCGCCAGCTGCGAGAGTGTCGCAGACACGAAGTAGCTGATTTTTATTTGTGGTGGTGCCTGCGCAAGCACAACCGGCCGGCCGTTTTAAACCTCAATCTGTAAACCGACCGGGCAGTGGTCGGAGCCGGGAACATCGGTATAAATCGATGCATCGCAAAGCTTCGGGACCAGCGCCTCCGAAATAATAAAATAGTCGATTCGCCAGCCGGCATTCTTCTCCCTTGCATGAAACCGGTAGGACCACCAGGAATAGACGCCGGTCGTATCCGGATGGAGATGCCGCCAGGTGTCCACAAAGCCGCTGGAAAGAACAGCGGTCATCTTCCCGCGCTCCTCATCGGTAAAGCCGGCGTTGTGATGATTGGAAGAAGGGTTCTTCAGATCAATTTCCCGGTGGGCGACGTTCAGATCGCCGCAGTATATGACCGGCTTGTCGGCTTCCAGCTTTTTAATGTAGGAGAGAAAAGCGTCCTCCCAGAGCATGCGGTATTCGAGACGCTCCAGCCCCTGCTTGGAGTTGGGGACGTACACGGTAACCAGATAGTAGGAGGGATACTCCAATGTGATGACTCGTCCCTCCTGGTCATGCTCGGGAATGCCGATGCCGTACTGCACCGACAAAGGCTCCTCTTTGGTGAAAATGGCGGTGCCGGAATATCCCTTTTTGACGGCATAATTCCAATACTGGTGATAGCCGGGCAGCTCCATCTGAATCTGCCCCTCCTGCAGCTTGGTCTCCTGGAGGCAGATGGCATCCGGATCCTCCTGCCGCAGAAATTCATAGAAGGCATTCTTGCCGATGCAGGCACGCAGGCCATTTACGTTCCAGGAAATAAACTTCTTGCTCATAGGCTGTTATTTGCCCTCGTACCGGATGGCGGAGTACAGCGGATACGGAGCGATGGCAGCACGGCCGTTGAGACCCTCCAGCTCCATAAGAACCAGAACACCGGCCACTTCGCCGCCGAGCTTTTGTACCAGTTCAATCATGGCCTTGGCGGTACCGCCGGTTGCCATCAGATCGTCAACGATGAGAACCTTCTGACCGGGCTGGATGGCATCCACGTGCATCTCCAGTGTGGCTGTTCCGTACTCCAGTGCATAGTCAACGGAAACCGTTTCTCGGGGGAGCTTGCCCTTTTTGCGAATCAGCACCATCGGCTTGTGCAGGTTGTAAGCAAGCGGTGTTCCGAAAATGAAGCCTCGGGATTCGGCGCCGACCACAACGTCAAAGTCGACATCCTTTACCAGCTTCTGCATTTCATCAATTGCCATGTGGAGGCCGTCGGCATCCTGGGCAACAGTGGTAACATCACGGAACATAATGCCCTTCTGCGGAAAGTCCGGAATGGTCATAACATAGTCTTTCAGATTGTCTTTAATCATGGTTCATTCTCCTTTTCTGGATTGGATGATGTGTCGCCCTCGATGCTCTCAATGACGCAGCCGGTACCGGTTCCCCGAACCAGCGATGCATCACCGCCGCAGCAGGGGCAGCGAAAGTCTCCGGAATGCGGAAACCTGCGGCCGCAGCTGTGGCAGACAAATGTGGCGGGCTCTCTTTGGATTCGAAGCGCGGCTCCGTTACAGATGGTGCCCGTACTGGCCGTTTCCCAGTACAGCTGCATGCATTCATCCACCAGATCCGAGAGCTCACCGATACGGAGTGTAACACTGGTTACCCGCACCAGCTTCTCCCGGCTTGCAACCAAAGAAGCGGTTTCGAGCAGCCCCTGGATTATGGGAAGTTCGTGCATTGCGGCCTCCAATCCGATATAATTAGCGTTGCTTGGCCAAAACTGCGCTTCTAATTATACGTTCTGTTTGTATTTTTTCATACCGTAATTGTAACGATTCATCCGGGAATCATCGTTGGCCGGCATTTGCACAAGAGCAGGCGGGAAGGGGTTATGTAACTGTTTATGGAAGATATCAATATTGCACTTCTGATCGACGCGGACAATATCAGCGCCAAGTATATTTCTGTCATTTTAAGTGAGCTGTCTAAATACGGCAAAATAACGATTCGCCGCATGTACGGAGACTGGTCACAGGAGCGCCTTCGCTCCTGGTTCAACTGCTCCGCCGGGTATTCACTCACACCGGTTATGCAGCCGAACAATACTCCGGGGAAGAACGCGTCGGACATCGGACTGATCATTGATGCAATGGACATTCTGTACACGAATTCGGTACAGGGGTTTTGTATTTGCTCCAGCGACGGGGATTTCAACAAGCTGGCCACCAGACTTCGGGAATCCGGCAAGGTTGTCATCGGCATGGGTGAGAAGAAGACGCCGGAGTCCTTCCGTGTCTCATGCGAGCGGTTTATTTTCCTTGATGTCATCAGCGGCAGCAGTGATTCGGACGAGGAAGAGGCCGGCACACGGGGCAAGGGGAAGGATCGCCGCAAAAATACAGGCAGGGCCGCCCAGCCTGCATCCGGCAGGAAACCGGGCGCCGCTTCGCCGGCAGCCGGCAGGAGAAAGGCGGCGGAGACCGCATCGGAGGCTGCCTCCCCGCAGCAGGAGAGCTCGTTTGATGAATTTCTTCCCGGCGACGTATCTCAGGAGGAGCCAGGGTTTACGGACAAATCGGAAATTGAGGCTGCCATTGTCAAGATGATTACAGATAATGCTGCAGACGGAAAGGAGACGGGGCTTGGTGAAATCGGTTCTCGTCTGGTGAAGATTTTCCCTGATTTTGACATCCGAAATTACCATTACAGCAAGCTTTCGGAGTTCTTAAAGGATCTGCCGTCACTGAGCGTGACAACAAGAGACAGCGGTGTCTGGATTTCGCAGAAGATTACAGCGGACTCAGAAATTGAAAAACAGATTCTGGCGATCTTCCGCCGTCATAATACGCAGGACCTCCTTCTTAGCACACTCAAGCAGGAGCTGGAGGATATGAATCCGAATCTGGATGCAACCATTCGAAAGAGCGGTGTCACACGGTTTTCTGTGTACCTAAACCGCAACATCCATTCGGTAGAGGTGAACGGGCGGCATGTGAGTCTGCCGCAGGGAAGGTAAGTTCTATGGTCGAAGCGACGAGAAAGTTATATGATGAGCAGCCCTACCGGCGGGAATTTGACGCGGTAATTCTGGCAGCAGAGCCCGGGAAAGAGACTGGGACCGTGCGGATTGCGCTGGATGCGACCCTGTTTTTTCCGGAGGAGGGAGGCCAGACTCCGGACAGGGGACTGTTGGGAGGATATCCGGTGGAAGATGTGCAGCTGGAGGACGGAGATGTCATCTGGCATCTCGTGAGGACGAAAGCCGGGAGAAACGAAGCGGCACAGGAGAACTGCGAATCCGCAGGGGCTGCCGCTTTGGCACTTGCTGCCGGGCAAAGCGTTCATGGCACGCTGGACTGGCAGCACCGATATTCCAATATGCAGAATCATTCCGGAGAGCATATCCTCTCCGGACTTTTGCATTCTCTGTGGGGCTATGAGAATGTGGGCTTTCGCTTGAGCGAGAATACCGTGACGCTGGACACCGGCGGCGAGCTACGGGAGGACGATTTGCGGCGGCTGGAGCAGAAAGCCAACGAGGTAGTCTGGAGAAATGCTGACATTCTCTGTGAATATCCATCCCCGAAGGAGCTTGCGTCAATGGAATATCGCAGCAAAAAGGAGATCGACGGGCCGGTGCGGATTGTAACCATTGACGGTGTGGACCGCTGTGCCTGCTGCGCTCCGCATGTGCGCCGCACGGGAGAAATCGGCCTGATTAAGATCCTTTCTGCACAGAAGAACCTGGACGCAGTTCGGCTGACCTTTGTCTGCGGGGAACGTGCTTTGCACCGGATGCAGCAGTACCAGGAACAGCTCCGGCAGGCATCGCAGCTTATGAATGAGCCGCGGGAAACGGTGGCAGACGGTGTGAGAAGGCTTGAGGACGAGCTTGCCAGGCTCCGCGAGACCTGCCGGGACAGAGAGCTGCAGTATGTGGAGGCTAGAATCGCACAGCTCCTTTCGGAACTGGGAGGCGGCGAAGACGCCTGCACCCGGACGGAAGGAAAGGACCGTTTTCTTTTTGAAAAGGAGCTGTCCGTTCCGGCACAGCGGCAGCTGATGAACCGGATGTGCAGCATGGGCTGGCGGTACGCGGGTGTTTT
The DNA here is from genome assembly GCA_963624875.1 of Anaerovibrio sp. Classification (GTDB taxonomy): domain Bacteria; phylum Bacillota; class Clostridia; order Lachnospirales; family Lachnospiraceae; genus CAG-791. The sequence goes on along the minus strand of CAVFRZ010000014.1, from coordinate 10,299 downwards.
TGTCGGATCGGACGAGTCGGGATGGAAATACCTGATCGGAAGCAGAGGGCAGGATGCCGGAATTCCGAACCGGATTCTCCAGGAGACCTTTGGCGCCAGAGGCGGTGGAAAGCCGGAGATGGTTCAGGGAACGGCAAAAGCCTCCAGAGAGGCCATAGAAGAGACGCTGAGCCGCCTCGGAAAAGGATAAAATGAAAGACAGATTACGACTTCATGCGGCGGATGTACTGCTGATTTTGATAGGAAGTACCATTACCACCTTTGCGACCAAATATTTCTTTGACCCGGCGGGACTGGTTACCGGAGGTGTTTCCGGCCTTGCTATTATTATTAAATATCTGACAGGTCAGTATATGGGGACGGAGATTCCGCTGTGGCTGTCAAACCTTCTGGTGAACATTCCGATCTTTTTGTTTGCCTGGAAGACCGATGGTTTTCGAAGCATTGTCCGAACCGGCCTCAGCTGGATTATTGTGACGGTGGAGCTGGGATTGCTTCCGGAATACGACCTTGCCTCCGGAAATCTTCTTCTGGTTGCTGTATACGGCGGGATATGCTTTGGCGCAGGCACCGGCGTTCTTCTGATGGCGCGTGCAACCTCCGGCGGAACGGATATGCTGGGGAATTCGCTGCACCGGTATTTTCGGCAGTACGGTGTGGGACGCATCATTCAGATTCTGGACGGAATTGTTGTGATCCTGGGTGCTGTGGTATTCAATGTGGAGCACACACTGTATGCGCTGATTTCTGTATACATCATGGGGAAAATCACAGACTGGATTCTGGCAAGAGGACGCACGGCAAAGTGCGCCATGATCATTTCTGATTGCTCGGAGGAGATCGCAAACGATATCCTTCATGATCTTTCCCGGGGGGTCACCAGTGTGACCGGAACCGGAATGTATTCCGGCAATCATAAAAATGTGCTGATCTGCATCTGCAGCAGTAAGGACATCGTCGAGATTAAGGACATTGTCCGTGAATACGATCCCAGGGCCTTCTTTATCGTCAGCGATGTGACGGAGGCAATGGGAGAGGGATTCGTAGAGAAATGGAGCTGAGGAAATACTGGTTTGATCAGCGTTTCCCTGAGAAATTACGAAAACTGACATCAGAAAAAGGGGGAGGGAAGGCAATGGCGTCTTCTGCAATCGGATTTGATTCCAAACGATATCTTGAACTGCAATCGCTGCATATCAAGGAAAGAATGTCTCATTTCGGGAAGCTGTATCTGGAGTTCGGCGGCAAGCTGTTTGATGACTATCATGCCTCTCGCGTGCTGCCGGGCTTTGAACCGGATATTAAGCTGCAGATGCTGGAGCAGTTGCGGGACAAGGCGGAGATTATCATTGTTGTCGGCGCAGATGCCATCGAGCAGAACAAGGTACGCGGCGACCTGGGCATTACCTATGATGAGGATGCGCTGCGGCTGAAGGCGGCCTTTGAGGGACGTGGCTTTTATGTCGGCAGCGTGGTGATTACCAAGTATACAGGTCAGCCGGCTGCGGATCATTTTCGTCAGAGACTGGATCGGCTGGGAATCCGGTCCTATCTGCATTATGTCATTGAGGGATATCCCTCCAACATACCGCTGATCCTCAGCAGCGGCGGATACGGGCGGAATGACTACATCGAAACCTCCCGGGAGCTGGTGGTGGTAACGGCACCGGGGCCGGGCTCCGGTAAAATGGCGACTTGCCTGTCCCAGGTATATCAGGATCATCAAAGAGGCATCAAGGCGGGCTATGCAAAATTTGAAACCTTCCCGATATGGAATCTTCCGCTGAAGCATCCGGTGAATCTTGCATACGAAGCGGCTACGGCAGACCTTGCGGATGTAAATATGATTGATCCGTTCCATCTGGAGGCCTACGGAGAGACAACGGTGAATTACAACCGGGATGTCGAAATTTTCCCGGTGCTGCGGCAGATCTTTGAAGGAATTATGGAGGAGTGCCCTTATAAGTCTCCGACGGATATGGGAGTCAATATGGCAGGCCTTGCAATCTGCGATGATGAGGCTTGCTGCAGGGCTTCACAGCAGGAGATCATCCGGCGCTATTATGCGAGTGCGGTAAATGTGCGCAAGGGACTGGCAGAACCTGCGGAGCTGTACAAGCAGGAGCTCCTGCTGCGGCAGGCGGATGTTACGCCGGCAGATCGGAGCGTAGCGGTGTCGGCGGCAAAAAGGGCCGAGCAGACCGGCCTTCCGGCAGTTGCCATTGAGATGGAGGATGGAACGATTATTACCGGGAAAACCGGGGATCTTCTGGGGGCTTCTGCGGCGGCTATTATGAATGTGCTGAAGGAATACGCACAGATACCGCATGAAGAGCTTCTGGTTTCGGCAGAGTCCATCGCACCCATCCAGCTTTTGAAGACGGCGTATCTTGGCGGGAGGAATCCAAGACTCCACACGGATGAGCTTTTGATTGCGCTGTCCATCAGTGCCGCAGACAATCCGCATGCAAGACTTGCTATGGAGCAGCTTCCAAAGCTGAAGGGCTGTGAGGTGCATTCCTCGGTGATCCTCTCGGATGTGGATGAGGGGATTTTCCGGAGACTTGGCATGCATCTGACCTGTTCGCCGGAGTATGAAAAGCGATAGGCGTATGCGGAAGCATTGGTGAAAGTGTTTCGCACGCTGGATTTGCGCTGCAAAGCGGCAAATTCCTTAGAAAGATTAGAAAGATTTCAGGCTTTTTTCACAACTGGTGCATTGCCCGATACGCGGTGCGCAGATATAGTATTTACTGTGAATAAAGACGGAGAACCGAATACTTTGATGCGGGTTTGCCTGCAGGAGGGTATTGTTCTTGACGCTCGTCGGGCATAATACGGGCGAATTGGCTGCATGAGCTAGAATAAGGAGACATAACGAACGAGAATGACAGCAAGAATACGACAAATGGAAGCAAGGCTTCGCTCCTGGAGGAAACGGCTGCGGCTGTTTGAAAATCCTTTTGGAGATGGGAACTCCTCCGGCGGGAACGGAAATGGCCGGGGCGGAAGAAACGGTCAGAATGGAAATAACAATCGCAATCACCAGAGCCTTCTGATGATGCTGCTCGGTGCGTTCTGCATTATTTTGTTCATGAGTTATGTCATGCGCGGGACGTCAGCGGCTTCTCAGCTGACCTATTCTGAGTTTGTACAGCTGATGGAAGAGGGAAAGGTTGCACGGATCGAGCTGGAGGACAGCCAGATCAATATTGCGATGAAGCAGAATCATGTCTCAGATGAAGAGGCACCTTACCGGTATTACACCGGAAGAGCAGAAGACGACGATACGGTAACACAAAGAGCACTGAAGGCAGGCGTCATCGTGGACAGCTCGGTGCCGGATTCTTCCAGTCTGATCCTGTCAATCATGATCAATTATGTCCTGCCGATTATACTGTTCTGGATTCTGCTGTCGTTTGTTATGCGGAAGATGGGGCAAGGCGGCGGCATCATGGGCATGGGTGTTGGCAAGTCCAACGCCAAGGAGTACGTGCAAAGAGACACCGGGATCACCTTTAAAGATGTGGCCGGAGAGGACGAGGCCAAGGAGTCGCTGGTGGAGGTTGTTGATTTCCTTCACAATCCGGAGCGATATGTGAAGATCGGTGCCAAGCTGCCGAAGGGAGCCCTTCTTGTAGGACCTCCCGGCACAGGAAAGACGCTCCTGGCAAAGGCGGTGGCCGGGGAAGCGCATGTGCCGTTTTTCTCGCTGACAGGATCCGACTTTATTGAGCTGTATGTCGGCGTCGGTGCCAGCCGTGTGCGTGATCTGTTCCGCGAAGCTACCAAGAACGCACCGTGCATTATATTCATTGATGAGATTGATGCCATCGGACGAAGCCGCGATTCCAAGTACGGCGGCGGAAATGAAGAGCGGGAACAGACGTTGAATCAGCTGCTCTCGGAAATGGATGGCTTTGATTCGGCGAAGGGAATTCTGGTTCTGGGAGCAACGAACCGTCCGGAGATACTGGATAAGGCACTGCTACGTCCGGGACGTTTTGACCGGCGCATCATTGTGGATCGCCCGGATCTGAAGGGACGTGTGGAAATCCTGAAGGTGCATGCCAAGAATGTAAAGATGGATGAGACCGTGGATCTGAACGGCATTGCACTGGCTACAAGCGGCGCTGTCGGGTCGGACCTTGCGAATATGATCAACGAGGCGGCCATCAGCGCTGTTAAGCACCACAGAGAATATGTTTGCCAGAAGGATCTTCTGGAAGCAGTGGAAACGGTACTGGTCGGCAAGGAGAAAAAGGATCGTGTCATGAACCAGCATGAGAGGGAAATTGTCTCGTATCATGAGGTGGGACATGCGCTGATCAGTGCGGTTCAGAAGAATTCGGAGCCGGTGCAGAAGATTACGATCGTGCCTCGCACAATGGGAGCACTCGGCTATGTCATGCAGGTTCCGGAGGAGGAGCATTATCTGAACTCCAAGGAAGAGCTTCATGACATGATTGTCGGACTTCTGGGAGGACGTGCTGCAGAGGAGCTGAAATTCCACTCCGTTACGACGGGTGCATCGAACGATATCGAAAAGGCAACCGGACTGGCCAAGGCAATGGTGACACAGTACGGAATGAGTGACCGGTTTGGCCTTATGGGGCTTGCTACGGTGGAGAGCAAATACCTTGATGGACGGGCAGCACTGAATTGTGCCGATGTGACAGCAGCGGCTGTGGATGAAGAGGTCCGCGGCATGATGGATTCCTGCTACCGGGAGGCCAAGGAGATTCTGTCACAGAACATGGATGTGATGGATGCCATTGCGGCCTACCTGATTAAGGAAGAGACCATTACCGGCGAGCAGTTCATGAAGCTGTACCGGAAGGAAAAGGGTATTCCGGAACCGGAGAATGAGGCGAAGACGCCGGAGGAGAGGTTTCAGCAGCAGCTGGCCAAGGAAGAGCATCGTGAAGAAGCCTTCCGGACCTCTGCAGATGCGGCAATGCAGGATGATAGGAAGCCGGCAGAGCCAGAGTCATCTCCTGCGGAAGAGGCACCGACATCATCTCCTGCAGAAGAAGACGGACAGGACGCGCCGCACGCATCGGAAACGCAGCAGGATGCGGCGGGCGATCCTGAAAAGCCGGATGCACCAAGAGGACGCTTTTCAGACGTTCCGATGGGTGAATAGTTTCCAATCATAGTCAGCGGCGGGATTTCCCAGTGGGAAGTCCCGCTTTTATGTACAAAGGAAATGCTGCTTCGCAGCGCAAATCCGGTGTGAAAAACGCTTTAATCAGCGTTTTCGTAAGGACGGTGTTCAAAAGATATGAGTGAGAAGGAATCCGGGACAATCAATCAGCATATCGATTTTCATTATCGGGATGAGCTGAAAAAGCTGCCGTACAAGCCGGGAGTCTATATCATGCACGGGGAAGACGACCGGATTATCTATGTCGGAAAGGCAAAGGTCCTGCATCAGCGAGTACAGTCGTATTTTCGAAGCAATATTGGCCGCGGTCCCGCCATCGACCAGATGGTGCGGCAGATCTCCAGGTTTGAGTACATTGTCACGGACACAGAGCTGGAGGCCCTGATCCTCGAAAACAATCTGATCAAGGAGCACAGGCCTAAATACAATACGCTCCTGGTGGACGATAAGACCTACCCGTACATTAAAGTGACCATAGGGGAGGACTATCCGAGAATCCTCTTCTCAAGAATCCGTAAAAAGGATAAGGCTAAATATTTTGGCCCCTTTACCAGCGCGGCCGCGGTGCATGACACCATTGAGCTGCTGAATCGAATGTACGGGCTGCGAAATTGCGGACGTGTACTTCCAAGAGACATCGGCAAGGAACGTCCATGCCTTAATTATCAGATGAAGCGGTGCCTTGGTCCGTGCCTTGCCGGAGCAGTGAGCAAGGAAGCGTACCGGGAGAGAGTGGATCTTGCCGTTGAGTTTCTCTCCGGCAATTACAGCCTGATTCTAAATGATCTCCGTCAGAAAATGGAGCATGCCGCGCAGGAGCTGAATTATGAAGAGGCGGCTCGCTGGCGCGATCTGATTCGGAGCGTCCGGCAGGTTTCGCAGAAGCAGAAAATGTCCGAGGGAGTGGGAGAAGACCGCGATATCATCGGTATTGCAATGGACCACGAGAACATGGATGCGGATGCAGTGATTCAGACCTTTTTCATTCGGGACGGAAGATTAATGGGCCGGGAACATTTCTACATGAATCATGTAGGAGGGAAAAACGAGGCGGAGATTCTCTCGGAATTCATGAAGCAGTTTTATGCGGGGACACCGTTTATTCCGGGTACCATTATGCTTCCGGAGAACATGGAGGACAAAGAGGTCCTGGAGGAATGGCTTTCGCTTCGAAAAGGAGGGAAGGTCAGTATTCTGATCCCGGTGAAGGGACAAAAAGAACGTTTGGTGCAGCTTGCAGCGGAGAATGCTGCAATTTTGCTTCACAAGGATAAGGAACGGCTCCGCCGGGAAGAGGGCAGGACCATCGGTGCTGTGCATGAAATTGCTGCGTTATTGGGGATTGACTGCGCCGACCGCATGGAAAGCTATGATATTTCGGATATCAGCGGATTTGCGAATGTGGGTTCCATGGTTGTATACGAAAAGGGCAAACCGAAACGAAGTGACTACCGCAAATTCCGTATAAAGACGGTGGCGGGACCGGATGATTATGCCTGCATGCGGGAGGTGCTGACCCGGCGGTTTACGCATGGCCTGCAGGAGGCCCGGGAGCTGGAGGAGCAGAAAAAGGATGCGGAGCTGGGAAGCTTTACAAGGTTTCCGGACCTGATCCTTATGGACGGCGGGAGAGGTCAGGTTAACATTTGCCTTTCTGTCCTTGCTGAACTGGGGCTGGACATACCGGTGGCAGGTATGGTGAAGGATGATCATCACAGGACCCGGGGGCTTTATTTTCACAATAAAGAAATTCCGATGGATACACACGGAGAGGGCTTTAAACTGGTTACCCGGATTCAGGACGAGACGCACCGGTTTGCCATTGAGTATCATCGCTCCCTGCGTACGAGGGAGCAGGTTCATTCAAGACTGGACGATATTCCGGGGATAGGCCCGGCCAGGAAAAAGGCGTTGATGCGGCATTATCAGTCCATTGAAGAGCTCCGAAAGGCAAGCCTTGAGGAGCTGCAGAAGATTCCGGAGCTCCCTGCGGAAGCGGCCGGCAATGTTTTCCGTTATTTTCACCCGGAGCCGGCACATCCCACGGATTAAACGTGATACACTGTAGCGTGTGGTGACCATTTAGGGGCAGTGCCCACTTGGCGGGGACACTACAGGAACAGAAAGAAGCTGCGTAGCATCGGGGAGCATGATAAGGAGTGCGGCGTCATTCCAGGGAGGGATACAACCCATGGCAAGTGTAAAGCTTAGTGAAGTTATTGATAAGGAAAAGCTGATCAATCTGACACCGGAGATTGACATTACAAAGATAAAGATCAAACAGCCGGATATCAATCGGCCGGCCGTGCAGCTGACCGGATATTTTGAACATTTTGATGCAGCACGAATCCAGATCCTTGGATTTGTGGAATATTCCTACATGTCTTATATGGAACCGGAGCGGAAGGAACAGATCTATGACCAGCTCTTCGGAATGGGGTGCCCTTGCTTTATTTTCTGCCGGGATCTGCAGCCGGATGAGATTTTCCTGCGATATGCCGTAAAATACGGCATTCCGGTCCTCCAGACCAAGCAGGCCACATCGGTTTTCATGGCGGAGCTGATTCGCTGGATGAATGTGCGGCTGGCGCCGTGCATCTCCATTCACGGCGTTCTCGTGGATGTATACGGTGAAGGCGTTCTGATTACCGGAGAAAGCGGCATAGGAAAGTCGGAAGCCGCACTGGAGCTGATTAAGAGAGGACATCGTCTGGTCAGCGATGACGTGGTGGAGATCCGGAAGGTTTCGGAAGAGACACTGGTTGGATCGGCACCGGATATTACCAAGCACTTTATTGAACTGCGCGGTATCGGAATTATCGATGTAAAGACACTGTTCGGTGTGTCCAGCGTGCGTGATACGCAGAACATTGATCTTGTGATTCAGCTGGAAGAGTGGGACAAGGATAAGGAGTATGACCGCCTGGGACTGGAGGAGGAATATACGGAATATCTTGGCAATCAGGTGGTATGCCATCGCATTCCCATTCGTCCGGGACGGAATCTTGCCATCATCTGCGAATCAGCGGCAGTAAATCATCGCCAGAAGCAAATGGGATACAACGCAGCACAGGAGCTGTATAAGCGTGTGCAGAATGCTCTGACACACAAGCATGAAAGTGAAGAAGAGGACTAAATGGTCAATCTGGAAGAATTAGAGTCAATTGCCGGGAAGGGACGCGTGCTTGCAGGAGAGCTGATGGCCCGTCATACCTCATTTCGAATCGGAGGGCCTGCGGATTATTATATCTGTGTGACCAGAAGATCGGTTCTGCAGGAGCTTTTGGGTTATCTGGAGGAGAAGGAAGAGCCGTGGTTTATTCTGGGGCGGGGCACCAATCTTCTGGTGGGGGACGGCGGCGTTCATGGCTGCGTGATCACCATGAGTAACCCGGGAACGTTGCCTGCGACCGACACGTCCGAGCAGCAGGATGCGGAGCCGCAGACCGGCGATGATCTGACATCTCTTCGTCTGGAGGGGAATACGCTTGTGGCGGGCGCCGGAGTCTCCCTTGCGGCGGCGGCGCAGCTGGCCAGAAGGCATGGGTTGTCCGGTCTGGAGTTTGCGGGCGGGATCCCGGGGTCCGTCGGCGGAGCACTGGTGATGAACGCAGGTGCCTATGACGGCAGCATGGACATGGTTGTCTCTGAAGTGACGGCACGCATGCCGGATGGATCGATACAGACAATTCCGGCTGAGGAACTGCATCTAGGGTACCGGCACAGCGTATTCAAAGAGATTCCGGCAATTGTTCTGGAGGCGACTTTGGTGCTGCACCCGGCTGATCCGGAAGAAATCGGAGCGAAAATGGCGGAATTTGCCAGACGCAGACGGGAGAAGCAGCCGCTGGAATATCCCAGTGCCGGCAGCACCTTCAAGCGGCCGGAAGGAATGTTCGCCGGGAAGCTGATTATGGATGCGGGCCTCCGGGGATTTTCGGCAGGAGATGCAGCGGTATCTGAGAAGCATTGCGGGTTTGTCGTGAACAGAGGAAATGCCAGCGCGGCAGAGGTTCGAAGCGTTATTGCTGCGGTTCAGCAGAAGGTACAGGAAATGACAGGCGTGCGGCTGGAAGAAGAAGTGATCTATCTGGGGGAGTTCTAAATGCGTTTTGTTGTTGTAACCGGAATGAGCGGGGCGGGAAAGGCTACCGCGGTTCGAATGCTGGAGGATGAAGGGTATTACTGCGTGGACAATCTTCCGGTTCGTCTGCTGGATACCTTCATGGAGCTCGTTTATATGCCCGGCAATGAGATCAGTAAGGTGGTGCTGGGACTGGATGTTCGTGCGGATCAGCCTTTTGCCTATGTGGAAGAGGTATTGGCAGCATTGCGGGAAAAGGGGTATGAGTACGAAATCCTCTTTATGGATGCCAATGATGAAACGCTGATCAAGCGGTACAAGGAAAGTCGGCGCGCGCATCCGATGGCACCGGAGGGACGAATTGAAGACGGAATTCACGCAGAACGAAAGATCCTGAAGAATATTAAAGCCAAAGCGGATTATGTCATAGATACGTCAAACCTCCTGACCAGAGAGCTGAAGCAGGAGCTGGTTCGGATTTTTCAGGAGAATCGCAAATACAACTCCCTGATGATATCGGTAATGTCCTTTGGTTTTAAATACGGAATACCCACTGACGCAGATCTTGTATTTGATGTTCGGTTTCTTCCGAATCCATACTATGTGGAAGAGTTAAAGCGTCAGACAGGGAATGATGCGGCAGTACAGGAATTTGTAAAATCCTATCCGCAGACGGGAGAGTTCCTGACACGGCTGGAGGATATGATAACGTTCCTAATCCCATACTATGTCAAGGAGGGCAAAAACCAGCTGGTGATCGCGATCGGTTGTACCGGAGGACGCCATCGCAGTGTAACACTTGCCAATGAATTGTATTCCAGACTGCAGGACAAGGGGGACTACGGGATTAAACTGTATCACCGCGACGTACAGAAGGGATAAGGTATGCGGCTTTCATCTTTGAACACAGCGGGGGCTGCACTGAAAACGCAGGAGCCGGAGCCGGCGGACTTTCAGGGAAGAGTTCTGCGCGAGCTGGAACTTTTGGAGCCCCCGTCCCCAAAGGCCGCGCGCACGCAGCTGGCGGCCATGCTGCAGTGTATGGCAA
>CAVFRZ010000013.1:0-23065 GCA_963624875.1 Anaerovibrio sp. | reverse complement strand
CGTGAATTTGCCTGCAAGCAGTCAATTCACGTTGAAATGTGGCAGGTGCTGAACAAATACAAAACAAGGAGCAATCTGAGATGATCCTCGAGGTGCAAAACGGCTGCTTTGGCTACCCCAAACAGCCGATCATACTGGAAAATATAAACCTGACGCTGAATGAAGGTCATATTCTTGCTATCCTGGGGCCAAACGGAATCGGCAAAACAACTCTCCTGAAGTGCATGATCGGTCTTCTGCCCTGGCACAGTGGCAAGACACTTCTCTACGGGGAGGATCTGCACGCATTAAAGCCCAAGCAGCTGTGGAGTACCATTTCGTATATCCCCCAATCTCACGGATTTGCATTTTCCTATACCGGCCTGGAAATGGTACTATTAGGGCGAAGCGCGCATCTTGGAACCTTTCAGCAGCCGGGCCGTAAGGAAACCGACATGGCAAAGGCTATGATGGACCGAGTCGGCATCGCTCATCTTGCCAATAAAGACTGCAATCGTATGAGCGGCGGTGAGCTGCAGATGGTGCTCATTGCCAGAGCCTTGATCAATGATCCGAAGCTGATCATTCTCGACGAGCCGGAAACCGGTCTGGATTTCCATAATCAGATTCTGGTTTTGAACATGATCGAGCGTCTGGCGCACGAAGAGGGCATCAGTGCGATTATGAATACGCACTATCCCACAAACGCTATGACGGTGGCCGATGAAGCACTGATGCTGAACAGAAAGGGAGAATTCTTTTATGGATCTGCTGCAGAGGTCCTAAATGAAAAGAACACCTCCTATTCCTTCGATGTGCAGGTTGTCGTCAATGAATTTCAGCATAAGGGCCGCACGATCCGCAGCATCGTTCCGGTTTCCTTGCAGGGAGAGACCGCATGAACAACGCACCATTTACCATTGCAGATAAAAGGCCCATCCGTGCAGGCATGACTGTTTCCCGCCCGGCGCAGCTGGGACAGGAGGTTCCGGTTACCTGGTTTTCAATGGGCGCTGGTACCTCCATCACCCCGGAAAGCTACGACTGTGCCACTCTCTATCTGGGCGCAGAGGGACATGGCGATTTCCTTCTGGGGATGAACGGACAGCACGTATCCATGTCTCCCGGGAAGCTCTTATTGGTCTCCCCCGGAACCCTTTGCGGCACACAGACCGGCGACGGTCTTATTTACACAGAAATCATTTTAAAAAAGGAGAATTATACTATGAACAATCTGATCAAGGCAGGACACCCCACCGAACTGAAGGATCTCATTTCCTACGAGGAGGGCAGCATCGCCAATCTGGACATTGTCCATGCAGACAATATGAAATTCGTGCTCATGGCCTTCGACGAGGGCACAGGCCTTACACCTCACCGCGCTCCCGGCAACGCCATCCTCACCGCCCTGGAAGGAAAGGCCATCATCGGTTATGAAGGACAGGACTATGAGCTAAAGGCCGGCGAAAGCTTCCGTTTCGATAAAGAGGGCCTCCACAGCGTTACTCCTCAGGGTAAGTTCAAAATGAGCCTGCTGCTGATCATTGAGTAATGCCGACACATCATTTTTAACCAGTCACGTCAAAAATATGCCGCTTATGCTTTTTAAAAAGGAGGTCCTCCCAACATCCGGGAGAACCTCCTTTTTCGTTCCGTTTCCGTTATTCAATTGGCCATAGCCAAAAGATCCTGCCTTCCTCCTGCATGCTTGTCTGTAAGAGAAGGATTTCACCGAGTCCTCTTATCTTTCTACAATTGCGGCGCAGCCCATGCCGCCGCCTACGCACAGAGTTGCAAGACCTCTATGAGAATCCCTCTTCTGCATCTCGTGCAGAAGTGTTACAAGAATTCTCGCACCGGAGCAGCCGACAGGATGTCCCAGAGCAATTCCGCCGCCGTTTACATTGAGCTTTTCCGGATCAAAGCCAAGATCATGCGCTACCGCAACAGACTGTGCCGCAAAGGCCTCATTTGCCTCATACAGGTCAATATCCTCGATGGTGCAGCCGATCTTGTCCATGACCTTTCTGGTGGCATAGATCGGTCCTACACCCATGATGGAAGGATCCACACCGGCAAGCTCACCGGCAACCCAGGTAGCCATCGGCGTAACGCCGAGCTCCTTGGCCTTTTCCTCGCTCATCACAATCATAGCAGCCGCACCGTCATTAATGCCGGAGGAATTGCCGGCCGTAACGATACCATCCTTCTTGAACGCAGGCTTGAGCTTCTGCAGGGACTCCAGCGTAGTCCCCGGACGATTTCCCTCATCGGTATCAAAAATCACGGTTCCCTTTTTGGTCTTAATTTCAACCGGAACGATTTCATCCTTAAAGCGTCCCGATGTAATCGCCTTCTCTGCCTTGTTCTGAGACAGCACCGAGAACTCATCCAGCTGCTCTCTTGTCAGTCCCCACTGCTCCGCAACATTCTCTGCCGTGATTCCCATGTGATAGCCGCCGAATGCATCCGTCAGTGCGTCACGAATCATCGAATCTTCAATAGTCCCGGAATTCATGCGATAGCCGAATCTCGCCTTTCCGAGGAGATACGGGGCCATATCCATGTTCTCCATGCCGCCGGCAACAATGATATCCTTGTCGCCCATAGCAATCAGCTTGGCCGCCAGATTCACGCAGTGCAGTCCGGAGCCGCACAATACGTTAATGGTCGTAGCCGGAACCTCAACCGGAATTCCCGCATTAATTGCTGCCTGTCTTGCCGGATTCTGTCCGTTGCCGGCCTGAATGACGTTGCCCATGTAGACCTCGTCTACCTGCTCCGGCTTTACGCCGGTCCGTTTCAGAGCTTCCTTGATAACGATTGTTCCCAGATCTGCCGCAGGGATGTCCTTCAGCGTTCCTCCGAATTTGCCGATGGCTGTTCTGCACGCACCAGCGATAACAACCTTTCTAAGTTCCATCTCCGTAACCTCCATACATTTGCAATATCTGTTCAGAGCTTCTTCCCTGGAGCAATGCTGCGCGGCCCTGAACAGTCATCATTTGCGCCGCCGGCCCTGCCGGCCTGTCTTTGCTGCAGCTTTGCATTCATTATAAAACTGACATACGTATTTCGCACCAGTCTTTCTTATATAAATGCCGTTTCCATACACAGATCCGCATATTCTCCGCCATCCGCCTTCAGCAAATCCGACGGTGTAAGGCAGATCTGGCATCCGATTTTTCCGCCGCTGACATACACCTTTTCCAGCTTTTCAGCCGAGGAATCCACCCGGGTTATGAACTGCTTTTTCATCCCAATGGAGGTGCATCCGCCCCGCATATAGCCGGTCAGCCCGACCAGGTCTTTTACGTGTATCATTTCCACTGATTTGACGCCCACAGAACGCGCACACTTCTTAAGATCCAGTTCCTTTTCGATGGGAATCACAAAGACATAATGCTCCCGATCATTTCCCACCGTCACCAATGTCTTATACACCTGCTCGTGCGGAAGACCCAGCTTATCTGCCGTCTGTACGCCGTCCACAAAATCCCCTGCCTCGTACGACTGGTGCGTGTACTCTATTTTCAGGCGGTCCAGAATCCGCATCGCATTTGTCTTTACTTCTTTTTCTTTTTTAGCCATCTTCTATGCCGCTCCTCATCAGGCATTCCCGAGTGTCGTGAGAACCTCCTCAAAATTCACTCCGTAGGACCGCCGCTGCGGGTCCTCCATGGTCTTTCGCATGCTCTCCAGGGTAAAATCCACTGCAAGCTTTTGCGCCTGCTCCAGGGACTTCCCCTTCGCCATTGCCCCCGTTACAACACTGGCAAAAATGTCTCCCGTCCCATGATAGCTTCCCGGAAGCTTTTCATTGACGTAGGAGTGCACCTCTCTTTTGCCGTTCACGGTCTGCAGCGCAATCGCTCCGATGCAGTCTTCCTTTACCGAATACCCAGTCAAAACAACATTTCGGCATCCCATATCCGCGAGCGCTGTCAGAATTTCCTCCCAGTATGCCGCATCTCCATCTGTTCTGTACCCCTTGCCTGTCATCATGCAGGCCTCCGTCAGATTAGGCAGAATCAGATCAGCCTTTTGGCACAGAGAAGCCATGGCCTTTGCAAACTCCGGTGTAAAGCCGGCATAGAGCACTCCATTATCCGCCATGGCCGGATCCACAATCTGCAGAAAACCACTGTCCCCGGAGTATACATTCCGGAAGTATTCCCCCAGCTCTTTGACCAGAGCAATCTGTTGAAGGGATCCGAGATATCCGCTCCCCACCGCGTCGAAGGTTATTTTTTCCTTCTCCCATACCTCCGCAATGGGTCGGATTTCGTCCGTAAGATCTCGAAACGTAAAGTGATCAAAGGCGGTATGCGTGGAAAGCACTGCCGTCGGCAGCGGGCAAGCCTCTACTCCCATCACCGACAGAATCGGCAGTGCCACTGTAAGTGAGCATCTTCCAACACAGGAGATATCCTGTATGCTAAGCACACGTTTCATTTGCATTACATCCTTTCCGTGAACTCTTCGTTGCAGTAAATGTTACATGCTACCATATGATACCCGGATTGCTACGCGCTATGCGCTCACATCGAGATTTTGGATCTTGGTGTCATTATAGCAAAAAGAGGGATGCTGTCCGCATCCCCCTCTTTTATTCACATGCCATTATTCACGCAGGTTTATCCATTACGCCTTTGCAGCAAGCGCAGCCTTCAGCTTCTCTGTCAGAAGCGGAACCACCTTGTTCAGATCGCCGACGATGCCGTAATCAGCAACATCGAAGATCGGAGCGCTCTCATCCTTATTGATTGCAATGATGATATCAGATTCCTCCATACCTGCAACGTGCTGGATGGCACCGGAGATACCGATTGCAAAATAAACGTGCGGGCGGACCGTCTTGCCGGTCTGGCCGACCTGCAGATCCTTCGGCTCCCAACCGGAATCCACAACTGCGCGAGAGCAGGAAACCGTGCCATGAAGAACCTCAGCAAGGTCCTCGAGGAGCTTGAAGTTCTCAGCACTTCCTACGCCGCGTCCGCCGGACACCAGAATCTTTGCAGCCTGAATATCTGCTACAGAGGAAACCTCCTTCACAATCTTCAGAATCTCTGTATAGCAGTTGTTCGGAACGAAGCCGGGATTGAACTCCACGATCTCCGCCTTATGTGCTGCATCCGGAGTGATCTTCTGCATAACGCCGGGACGAACTGTTGCCATCTGCGGACGATAATCCGGGCAGGCAATGGTAGCAATGGTGTTGCCGCCGAATGCAGGGCGAGTCATCAGCAGCTGCTTATGCTTCTGCTCCTGTCCGGGAAGAGCAATCAGCGGGAAATCACCGATTTCAAGCTGTGTGCAGTCTGCAGTAAGTCCGGTGTGAAGTCTGGCCGACACGCGAGGGCCAAGATCACGGCCGATGGCAGTTGCACCAACCAGAAGGATCTCCGGCTTAAACTCGTTAACAACGGATGCCAGTGCATGTGCATAGGGCTCCGTACGATAATCCTTCAGTTCCGGATCATCCACTACGATGACACGATCTGCGCCGTATGCACCCAGCTCGTCCGTCAGTCCCTTTACATCGGATCCGATCAGAACCGCAGTAACCTTCTTCTCATCCAGGCTCTCTGCCAGATCCTTTGCCTTGCCCAGAAGCTCCAAAGCAATGGGGCTGATCTTGTTGTCAACCTGCTGAGCAAAGATAAATACTCCTTTGTAATCCTCTAATGCCATTGTTATGTCCTCCTGTTAGATCACGTGCTTCTCACTCAGCACATTTACGATGTAATCCGCTGCCTCTTCTGCAGAATCCGGAGTAACCTTCACGCCCTTGCCCTTGGCAACCTTATCCGAAGCTTTTGCAATGACAGTGGGGGAGCCGGCCTTACCAAGGTTGGAATCCTCAACATCCTTAAGATCTGCCCTTCCCCATACGGTAACTTCCTTCTGGAATGCATCGAAAACGCCGCCGGGAGTCATATAGCGGGGCTCATTCAACTCAGCAAGGCACGTAACAAGGCAAGGCATCTTAGCCTTCACGATGTGGTAGCCATCATCATACTGGCGCTTTACGGTAACAGTTTTCTCTGCTTCGTCCACCGTAAGCTCCTCTGCGTAGGAAATGAGCGGCAGTCCGAGATGCTCGGAAATCTGAGGGCCAACCTGAGCAGTATCACCATCAATAGCCTGACGGCCGGTGATGATCAGATCATACTCAAGGTTTCTGAGTGCACCTGCGATGGTCTGGGATGTTGCCCAGGTATCCGCGCCGCCCAGAACACGGTCTGTAACCAGAACGCCCTTGTCAGCACCCATAGCAAAAGCCTCGCGCAGAACAGCGTCTGCCTTGGGAAGTCCCATGGTCAGAACTGTAACCTCTGCGCCGTACTGATCCTTCAGACGAAGTGCAGCCTCAAGACCTGCCTTGTCATCCGGATTCATGATGGCAAGCATAGCACCTCTGTCCAGTGTTCCATCCGGCTTAAATTTTACGCCGCCCTTTGTATCGGGAACCTGCTTCACGCATACTACAACTTTCATTTGTATTCTCCTTATCGTCAGAATCGAATTACTTCGGAATACGCTTCAGAACTTACTTCAGAAGATCTCCGGAAATAACCATGCGCTGAACCTCGGAAGTTCCTTCGTAGATTTCCGTAATCTTCGCATCACGCATCATGCGCTCTACTTCGTACTCTCTGATGTAGCCATAGCCGCCAAAGAGCTGCACGCACTTGGTGGTAACATTCATTGCCGTCTCGGCAGCGAAAAGCTTTGCCTTTGCAGCCTCTACGGAGTAGCGGCTCTGCGTTCTCTTCGCCTCGGCTGCCTTGTAAACCAGAAGCTGTGCAGCCTCTGTCTCGGTTGCCAGATTAGCAAGCTGGAACTGCGTGTTCTGGAACATGCCGATGGCTCTTCCGAACTGCTTTCTCTCCTTAACGTATGCAACTGTACGGTCCAAAGCACCCTCGGCAATACCCAGTGCCTGTGCAGCGATACCGATACGGCCGCCGTCCAGAGTATGCATTGCGATCGGGAAGCCCTTTCCTCTTGCGCCGAGAAGATTCTCTGCCGGGATATGAACATCCTGGAAAATCAGCTCATAGGTAGAGGAGCCGCAGATACCCATCTTGTTCTCCTTAGTTCCGAATGTGAATCCGGGGGTATCCTTCTCAACGATAAATGCAGAGAATTTCTTCTGCTTTCTGCCCTTCTTATCCTCAACAATATCGGTATAAGCAATGATGATGTAGATGTCAGCTTCCTTACCGTTGGTGATGAAGCACTTGGAGCCGTTCAGAATCCACTCCTTGCCGTCCTCAGAAAGGACAGCCTTTGTCTGCACACCCTGTGCATCCGTTCCTGCTCCGGGCTCGGTCAGACCGAATGCACCAAGGAGCTTGCCCTGTGCAAGCGGAACCAGATATTTCTGCTTCTGCGCCTCAGTACCGTAGGTAAGGATCGGATCGCAGCAAAGAGAGGTATGTGCAGAAACGATAACCGCCGTCGTTGCGCAAACCTTTGCCAGCTCCTCTACGCACATTGCATAGGTCAGAGGATCGCACCCCTGTCCGCCGTACTCCTTCGGAATCGGAATGCCCATGAAGCCGAGCTTCTGCATCTTCGTTACGGTCTCTCTGGGAAACTCATGCTTCTCATCAACCTCAATCGCATGAGGCTTTACTTCCTTTTCAGCGAACTCCTTGAAGAGGGATCTCGCCATCTCATGTTCTTTGCTTAACTGAAAGTCCATGTCGTACTCTCCTTTTCGTTATAAAACTCTCTTCCCCTGTTATCCAACCGCATAATTGCAGTGGATAACAAGGGAATCTATTTTCGCCAATGCCGTAGTCGGACACTGTCAAACAGCAAAATCACTTCTTATCGGTAGGAACCTTCTGGCCGTTGCTGTAATCATAGAAGCCGATTCCGGTCTTGCAGCCGAGCTTCTTGGCACGGACCATCTTGCGAAGGAGCGGGCTTGCAGCATACTTGGAGTCGCCGGTCTCATGATAAATAACGTCCATGATCGCCAGAACGATATCAAGACCAATGTAATCGCCCAGTTCCAGCGGTCCCATCGGGTGATTGCAGCCGAGCTTCATAGCAGTATCAATGCCTTCGATATCAGAAACACCTGCTGCATATACGCAGATGCCCTCATTGATCATCGGAACCAGAATACGGTTTACAACAAAGCCTGCAGCCTCATTTACTTCAACCGGTGTCTTGCCGAGCTGAACAGAGATTTCCTTTACCTTCTCAACAACCGCATCCGGTGTGTTCGCACCCTTAATAACCTCAACCAGCTTCATAACCGGAGCCGGATTGAAGAAATGCATGCCCACAACCGGCTTGGAAAGGCCTGCGCCGATCTCTGTGATGGACAAAGAGGATGTATTGGAGGCGAAAATGCAGTCCGGATTCTGAACGATCTCGTCCTGCAGCTTTTTAAAGGTCTCCTGCTTCAGATCCATCTTCTCAAGAACAGCCTCAACCACAAGATCAGGATCTACAGCGATGTCCGAAAGACCGGTAACAATCTTGTTCAGAAGCGTATCAGCAGCTGCCTGTTCCATCTTGCCCTTGGCAACTCTCTTATCCAGGCCCTTCTTGATCTTGGCCTTGCCACCGTCTGCGAACTCCTGCTTGATATCGCAGAGATAAACCTTCTCAACCACTTCGCTCTGTGCAAATGCCTGTGCAATACCAGAGCCCATTGTACCTGCACCAATAACCGCAACCTTCATTTGATTTTCCTCCTGAAAATAAATAAATGCTATGTTAAGCAGCTATAAATATCCTTCACAGGGCATCCTGCCCCGTCACAGCAAGATGCCCGGCATATCATCCGGGCACCCATTGCCGTTATTTATTTGTTCTGGAATGCAACGTGCTTCACTTTAGCGGGATCATCCTTTTTGCGAAGGAAATTCGCCATTCCTTCCTTCTGATCCTCTGATTCAAAGCAAGAGCCGAAGAGCTTTTCCTCTGTTACGATGGCATCGTCCATACCCTGCTCGAGGCCAACGTTGATCGCCTCCTTGCATGCGCGAACAGCGATCGGTGCATTTCCTGCAATGACAGAAGCAAGCTTCTTAGCTGTAGGAAGAAGCTCCTCCAGCGTAACCACCTGATTTACCAGGCCGATTCTAAGGGCCTCATCAGCCTTAATGTTGCGTGCTGTATATACCAGCTGCTTGGCCATGCCGGGTCCGATCAGGCGAGCCAGGCGCTGCGTGCCGCCAAAGCCGGGTGTAATTCCCAGTCCAACCTCCGGCTGACCAAATACTGCGTTGTCCGAGCAGATACGGAAATCGCAGCTCATAGCGATCTCATTGCCGCCGCCGAGTGCAAATCCATTGATAGCTGCAATAACCGGGATCGGGAGTGTCTCGATCCGGCGGAAAAGGTCATTTCCCTTCTTGCCGAATGCCTCGCCCTCTGCCTTGGTCAGAGTGGACATCTCTCCGATGTCCGCGCCTGCCACAAAGGACTTATCTCCG
The DNA here is from genome assembly GCA_963624875.1 of Anaerovibrio sp. Lineage (GTDB taxonomy): Bacteria > Bacillota > Clostridia > Lachnospirales > Lachnospiraceae > CAG-791. The sequence goes on along the minus strand of CAVFRZ010000013.1, from coordinate 13,619 downwards.
GCACCTGTAAGGATCAGGCAACGGACAGCTTCCAGATCTACGCTGTCAAGTACAGCAGCCAGATCATCCAGCACCTGTGAATTCAGAGCATTCAGCGCCTTCGGGCGATTGATGGTAATCAGTCCTACCGCGCCCTCTACCTCATAATCTACGAAACCCATTGGAACCCCGCCTTTCTTTTTACTCGTACTTCTCTACTACAGTGCTGCAGCCCATACCGCCGCCGATGCACAGAGTAGCAAGACCGCGCTTTGCATCACGCTGCTTCATTGCGTACAGGAGTGTTGTGAGGATACGTGCACCGGAAGCGCCAACCGGATGTCCGATTGCAATAGCGCCGCCGTTCACATTCAGCTTGCTAAGGTCAAAGCCAAGATCCTTTCCGACTGCAACCGACTGTGCCGCAAATGCCTCATTCGCCTCGTACAGATCGAAATCATCAATGGTAAGTCCGGTCTTGGCCAGAACCTTTCTGGTGGAAGCAACCGGTCCAACGCCCATGATGGAAGGATCCACGCCGCCAAGTGCACCTGCTGTCCAGACAGCCATCGGTGTTACGCCAAGCTCTTTGGCCTTGGACTCGCTCATAACAACCAGCGCTGCTGCGCCGTCGTTGATACCGGAAGCATTTGCTGCCGTCGTTACACCGTCCGGATTGATGGCACGCATCTTCGCAATATCTGCAGCGGTCTGTCTGCCGCGAGGACCCTCATCGGTATCGAAAATGATGGTCTCTTTCTTTTTCTTGATTTCAACCGGAACAATTTCTTCCTTGAAACGGCCTGCCTCGATTGCCTCTGCAGCCTTGGTCTGAGAATTTGCTGCAAACTCATCCAGCTCTTCTCTGGTAAGCCCCCACTGCTTCGCCACGTTATCTGCCGTCTGGATCATGTGGTAGTCATTGAATACGTCCCACAGTGCATCATTTACCATGCAGTCAACCAGCGTTCCGTTATTCATACGATATCCGTAACGAGCCTTCGGCAGCGCATAAGGAGCCATAGACATGTTCTCTGTGCCGCCGGCTACAACAACCTCGGCCTCTCCGGCCTTAATGAGGCTTGCTGCCAGATTTACAGCGTACAGGCCGGAGCCGCATACTACGTTCAATGTAACTGCAGGTGTCTCAATGGGAAGTCCTGCCTTTAAAGAGCACTGTCTGGCAATGTTCTGTCCCTGCGCAGCCTGGATAACGCATCCCATGAATACCTGATCCACATCCTCCGGCTTGATTCCGGCGCGCTTCACCGCTTCCTTGATCACGATAGAGCCAAGCTCTGCAGCGGGAGTTGAGGAAAGGGTTCCGCCCATCTTTCCTACTGCCGTACGGCAAGCACTAGCAATCACGATTCTGTCTGCCATGTCTCTCATTCCTCCAATCCAATACAACAATTCTTCAATGTAATTGTTTGTGTGACTTTGTTAAATTTTTATCACACCGATGAGGAAATTATAGCACAGCCCCTTTGCCATTTCAACGAGCAAAGGGGCTGTATTCATGCCATTATAGATTTTTTTATAATTTCTATAGATTTCTTATAGATCCGGTTCGATCAGACCGTAGGTTCCGCCTTTTCTCTTGTAAACCACGTTCAGCTGCTCCGTCTCTGCATTGCAGAACAGATAGAAATCATGTCCCAGAAGCTCCATTTCCAGGCAGGCATCCTCCGGATACATCGGCTTCATATCAAACTGCTTGCGGCGGGAGATACGAATCTCCTCCTCCGGCAGATATTCCTGCTCCAGGAATTCCCGGCGAAAATCATTGCCCGAATCCTGATGCCGGTCCACAATCTTATTCTTATACTTCTTGAGCTGGCGCTCGATCACTTCCTCCACCAGATCAAGACTGATGTACATGTCATTGCTGACCTGCTCCGAACGGATGATTCCGTCCCGTACCGGAATGGTTACCTCAATTCTCTGACGTTCCTTTTCTACACTCAGCGTCACACGAACCGGTGTTTCCGGTGAAAAGAACCTGTCCAGCTTGTCCAGCTTGCTGCGGATCGCATTGTCCAGTCCCGGAGTTACCTCTACATTCTTCCCCACAATTGTATACTTCATGTACACCCCTTTCTGCCAGGCTCCTGTACGAAACCGGCGGTTGGTTTGTTACTGTCCTTATTTTACCATGCATAGCTATAAAGTTTTCTAAAAAAAGCCTAAATGTTTGCTTTTAATTCTGATTTTCCGGTTGCCACCGGAGCCTCGCTCCGCGGATATGGTCCTGCAGCATCTGATCCATGAAGCCAACAAGCTCCTCCGGTGTGCGATTTATATCTCCCAACAGCCAGCTCTCAATGATACCGGCCGTTCCGACTTCATAAATCTGCGTAACAAGCGCTGCATCCTCCGCCGAGGCGCCGCCGGTCAGTGCACCAATCTCTTCACCGATCAGATTAACGCTGCGCTCTATGACCGCATGAATGTCCTCTTCAAAAAAGCGTTTCAGATGTCGCCTTCCAACAGATTCAAGCGCGCACAGGCAGACCTGCCGATTGTCTTCAATGTATCGAAACAGTTCGAGGAGGCCTTCCTGCCACAGAAGCTCACCCTCCTGTTTTTGCAAAAGAGATATTGCCTCCTCCTGAAACATCCAGCGCATCAGATCCAGGATATCCTCGAAATGATAATAGAAATTCTGACGCCGGATTCCGCTGCGCTCGGTCAGCTCGCGGATGGTGATTTTATTGAGCGGCTTCCTGCTCATCAGCTCCTTCAGTGCCCTTGCAAGGGCATGCCTTGTCTGGTCGGAGGACACATTTTGTTTTTTCTCCTGCTGTCCCATAATACATGAACCTTTTTCTGACATTTGCCGGTCGATTGACCTTTGTGTTCCGTCATCCACCGAATTATACTCCCTGCGTTGTCTCATGATGCAACATCAAATAAAACTGTAACTATTCAGCACCCGCGCATACTTAAAATGTACGCGTACAATGCCTGCATTCATAGGCTTGGTACTGATCGTGAAAGGAGAATTTTTGAAATACACAGATAAGATTGATTTTCAGGCGCACTACCTTCCGAAGTCTTATTACCGCTTTCTGGATGAGGAAGGCCTGTACTGCCCGGACGGCTTCCCCACACCGGCCTGGGATGAGGCGCAGCAGCAGGAAGCCATGCAGACCCTGGGCATTTCCTATGCACTACTCTCCCTTTCTTCGCCCAGCCTGTATACCGGCAACAAATTTCGAAGTCGCGAGCTGGCGCGCAGGATCAATGAGGAAGGTGCCGCGATTGTTGACCAGGCTCCCGGAAATCTTGGATTTCTGGCGACGCTCCCGCTCCCGCACCTTCACAGCAGTATTTTCGAGGCAAGATATTGCCTTGACAATCTTCATGCCGACGGCGTCGGGCTGATGACAAATTACGGCGGCGTTTATCTGGGTGACCGGCGCTTGGATGAACTGATGGAAGAACTGGATGGTCGAGGCACGCTTGCTGTCATGCACCCCACGCAGCCTGCCGTTTTGATCCCCAACGTCAATGAGGAAATCCCTGTTCCCGCCTTTGAATTCTTCGTGGAGACAACAAGAGCCTTTCTGAACATGGTACAAAATGACACCTTCACGCGCTATCCGAACATTCGCTGGGTCATTCCGCATGCCGGTGCTTTTCTCAGTGTCCTTGCGGATCGTTTTGAAAGCTTTTCACTGATGCTCCGTTTCGCTGATCCGGATCGTAAGGCAGATATTATGGAGGATATGTCGCATGTGTACTATGACATGGCGGGATTTTCAGAACAAAAGCAGCTGGAAATGCTGCTGCGCAATGTCGATGAAACGCACCTTCTATATGGTTCCGACACTCCGTATACAGATCTTTCCGCCTGCGTCGGTCAGGCAGAAGCCCTCGAAAACACAGACAAGCTGACCGATCGCCAAAAACAGCTTTTATTCACTGAAAATGCGCGCAGACTTCTTGGAAAGGCAAGCAAATAGCCTGCTCGCACAGACGCAGCAACTCATAAAGGAGATTTTACATGTCCAATACCAAAATCATATATCCCTATTTCGAACACTATGAACTTCAGCTGAAATCCCCTATGGGATGGATCAAGGTGAAGGCAACACTGACCTTCGAATCTGCCGATTCCTTTTGCGGTGAGGCAAAGCTCATGGGCATCACCGCTGTTCTGACGGATTGCCAAAAAAACGGATCCTCTTACCGGTTTAAAGCCTCTCCCAAGCTCCCCTTCGGCGTTCTGGATGTTACGATCGATGCAGACATACATGAGGATGGCAGTGTGAGCGGGACGGCCAACGCTCCTCTTCATAAGCCCATGGAAATCAAAGGAAAAAGAGTCATGAATGCATGATGTATTTTTACTAAAAACAGCAGCCGGCAGACGGTACCCTTCCGTCTGCCGGCTGCTGCAAATGCTTCTACCGCCTTAGACATTGTCTTCCTTCGGAAGGCGTGAGCGGATGTAATTTTCCATCACATCTGCAACGCGGCTTCGTCCGATCCTGGCGCTGTTAAGCATCATGTCGTAATTCGCCGGATTCTTCCAGCGGTGTCCCGTGTAGTATTCATAGTAATCCTTGCGATAGCGGTTGGTGCGCTTCACCTGCCGCTCCGCCTGAGCATACGGGATCGCCAAACGGTCCTCAATTTCATGAATGCACACATCCTCCGGCGCATCTACAAAAAAGCGGAATACATTTTTCGTGTCTCCCAGAACATAGTCTGCACATTTTCCGACAATGACACAGGACTCTGTCACCGCAAGATAGCGGATGATTTCTGCCTGAAAATTAAACAGACTTCTGTCTGAAAGGAAATCCTTATCCTGCGGAGAAATCTTCATAATCTCCTTCGGAGTCTGCCGCAGCATCCCCTGGAACAGCTGGCGGCGCAGCTTCTCATTCTTTTCATAGAAGAAACTCTGGTTGATGCCGCTTGCCTCCGAGGCCATATCCAGAATTTCATTCTCGTAGCAGGCAATTCCAAATCGTCTTGCCAGCTCCACCCCGGCGGATTTTCCGCCGCTTCCGTAACTTCTAGCAATCGTAATAACCATATTTCCCCTTTCTGACGCAAGTTGCAAATCTCAAACCAGCAGCGACGGGTCCTGGCGGAAATGTCCGCCGCCCTGTCGCTTGTCTGACACATATTCCCGTGCATGTAATTCCGAGTGCCGCGAGGAGAAATCCGCGTAGGCGGTTTCTCCGATGCGAGAGTGGATGCTGCAAGCATCCACTCTAAGCAGGAGGAATTGCCATCAGGCAATTCCGAGTGCGCGCGAGGAGAATTTCGCGAAGGCGAATTCTCCGACGCGGGAGTGCAGCGCCCTATGGGCGCTCACTCCAAGCACTCGCATGGGCCTGATGGCCCATGCGAGTGCGCTATACCGACAAATACTTCCGCACCAGCTCCTCATCCAGTTCCTCCATCTGTCCGGAGGCCACCACTGTTCCCTTCTGCAGAATCACAAACTTCTCCGCGAGCCTTCTGGCGAACTTCAGGTTCTGCTCCACCACGGCAATGGTAATCCCTGTCTCTTCCGCAATCTTGCGCAGTGTATCCGCAATCTCCATGACCACGTTCGGCTGAATGCCCTCCGTCGGCTCATCCAGAAGAATCATCCGCGGCTCACCCATAAGGCATCTCGCCAGTGCCAGCTGCTGCTGAAGACCGCCGGAGAGTACACCGCCGTTTCGCTCCATGTGCACCTTCAGCGCCGGAAAATATCCCAGGACCCATTCCTTTCTGGCTGCCGCATCCACCGACGGATGTCCCATTGCACCCAGCTCCAGATTCTCGTTCACGGTCAGATATGGGATGATTTCCCTTCCCTGCGGAACATATCCAAGTCCCGCCTGGGAACGGCGGAAGGTTTTAACCTTTGTAATATTCTCTCCGTCAAAACGGATCTCTCCGGAGCTCACCGGCAGAATTCCCATGCAGCTCTTGAGAAATGTTGTCTTCCCTACGCCGTTTCGGCCGAGGATTGCCATTCTCTCACCGTCTGCTATGGTCATGGAAAGATCCTGAATCACTCGGCTCTTCCCGTAAGACACATTGACCTTAACTGCTTCAAACATGTTCTTCTCTTCCTTTCGCAGCGCAGCTGCGGCTCCTTCCTATCAGCATCACTGTTTGTATCTGTTCAGCACCTGCCACATTTCAACGTGAATTGACTGCTTGCAGGCATATTCACGATTGAAATTGGCAGGCGGCCAAGGCGCGAAGCGCCTCTGGCCAGCCACATCGAGATTTTTCGAAGGAAAATCTCGATGGGTGCTGAATAGTTACCACTGTTTCATATAACAAGGCCGCGTTACTCACCTGTTATCTGAAATCAGCAGCACTAACTTTCCTTCAGATACACAGCAACAACCTCCGGGTTTTCGGTGATTTCATCCATGGTGCCTTCCGCCAGAACCTTTCCGTAATTGAGCACCGTCACATACTCTGCCACCTGGCGAACGAAATCCATGTCATGCTCCACCACAATCAGCGTGTGCCTGCCCTTCATGCGCTTGATCATCTCACCCGTCTTGTAGGTCTCCGTTGCCGTCATGCCGGCCGTCGGCTCGTCCAGAATGATAAGTCTCGGATCCTGCGCGATCACCATGCCGATCTCCAGCCATTGCCTCTGTCCGTGCGAGAGGTCGCAGGCCATAAAGTCCGCGTAATCCTCCAGATCAATCTGCTGCAGAATGTCCTTCACCTTGTCTGAAAAGGCAGCATCCCGGCGAAACAGAAGGCACTTGGCAAGAGACGAATATCCGTTCATCGCAATCTCGATGTTCTCCCGCACCGTCATATTGTCAAAGACATTCGGCCCCTGAAACTTACGTCCGATGTGATACCGGCCGGTAATCTCTGTCGTTGTTTTCCCGGTGATATCCGTCCCATCGTATACAATGCGGCCGTGTGTCGGCGTCGTCTTGCCGGTCACCAGATCCATAAAAGTTGTCTTGCCGGCACCGTTGGGACCGATGATCACGCGAAGTTCACCGTCATAGATCTTCATATTGACATCCGTCAGCGCCTGGAAACCGTTGAATTCCACCGAAAGCTTCTGAATATCCAGGAGTACCTTTTTCTCATCACTCATGTTCGGCCTCCTTCTGCAGCAGAGCCTCCTTGCGTCTGGCATCTCGTGCCTTCTGCTGGTACTGAATCAGTTCGCCGATAATGCCCTTCGGAATCAGGAATACAATGAGCAAAATAATGATTCCCAGCACCAGCTTCCAGTACTGCGCAAAATCGGTCGATATCCCGGAGAACACGTTATTCAGTATGGTCTCTGCCACCTGCAGAACCAGTGCCCCAACCATGGCACCGGTCAGATTACCTCTTCCGCCGACGGCGACCCACACAAGGACCGTCGTCGAAAGCGTGATTCCGACTGCAGAGGAGTTGATGCTCCCCTGCGTTCTGGCATAGAGAACGCCCCCAAGTCCCGCAATCATTCCGGATACCGCATAGATCAGGAGCTTGAACTCCGATACTTTAAATCCAAGAAATGTCAGCCGCGCTTCGTTCTCCCGGACAGCCTGCAGGACCTTTCCGAGTCTAGAATTAGTCAGTGCCAGACACAGAAGGTAAATGCCGACCAGAAAGGCCAGAACCACAAAATAAAACTGCTGATCCGTGAAATGACGGGCAGAATCATCGGAGATCACTGTGCGTGAGACCAATGAGATTCCGCTGTTGCCATGGGTGTACTTACTCTGATTGATGACAAAGAGCTCCGCTACGCCCGACAACGCCATTGTAATCAGTGAAAAGAACACGCCCTGAATTTTGCCGGTGAACATAAAGAAGCCTATGATCAGTGACAATATACCCGGCACCAGAAGTGCCATGATAAACGCGCCAACCGGAGAAGACAGCGGCACCAGAAACCACGGAAGCGTCTCAAATTCCATCCAGTCCGCACCGTTGCAGTAAGCACTGCAGATGCCGACCATATATCCGCCGGCTCCGAACAGCAGACTGTGTCCCATGCTCATCAGTCCGGTGTATCCCCACAGAAGATCCAGGGAGAGTGCGAAGATCATGTAGGCCATAATCCCCGTCATGACATACACCCAGTACTTTCCGGAAAAGAGCGGAAACACCAGCAGGAAAACGAGTAGCCCCGCATCGATCAGCCGGTTTACCGGGAGCTTTTGCAGCAATTTCATGACTTACCTCCTTTCCTTTGGTGTGAACAGCCCTTCCGGCTTCAGCCGGACCACAACAATAACGAACAGGAGCACAATAATCTGTGCTGTAACCGAATCCGAGAAGCCGCTGATCCCGGAGATTGCCTCCTGAATGATGAAGGAGGAAGCCACGGTCCCTGCAAGAGAGGACACGCCTCCCATAACTACATTCATAAACGTATTGGTCAGCCAGCTGTCACCGAGCGTATAGGTAACTGCAGAAAGCGGCGCGATGGCTGCTCCGGCAAGACCGGCAAGACCCATTCCATGGGAAAAGGTTATGGTGTCCACCTTTCTCGTATCGATGCCGAGACACTCCGTCATCGTCCGGTTCTGGGTGGTGGAACGTATTTTGCGTCCCATGCTCGTTTTGTTGATAAAGAGCACAGTTCCCACCAGTGCTACAATTGCAACCGCGCTGATGATCAGGCGATACGCCTCCACATAGAAGGGACCGATGTACAGCACCGTGCTGATGGGATAGGAAACCTGCTTGTAGCTCTTGCCAAAGAGAATGAGTGCCAGCTGATTCAAAATGATCGAAATCGCATAGGTAGCCAGGAGCGTCTCCGCCATCTTGCCATAGAAATGGCAGATGACGGTTTTCTCAATGACAACGCCTAGAAGAAAGCTGATGGCATATGCCAGGAGCAGCGTCAAGGCGAAGGGAATTCCCAGCACCTGGTAGAGGTAGTAGCAGATGTAAGCGCCCAGCATCAGCATGGAGGTATGGGCCAGATTGACCACCTTCATGTATCCCATGATGATTACCAGTCCGAGACTGGTCAGCAAAAGGATAAAGGAGCTGCTGATGCCGGAAATCAAAAGCTGACCGAACAGTTCAGCGTTCATACGCACCTCCCTCACTCTACCGGGATGGGATCGATGGCTTCATCCGACTCATATACAACGGCAATGGAGCCATCCGCCTGCACCTGACCGATTCTGGCCTTTACAGAGATGTGATGAGTTTCCGGATCCACCTTGATGGTTCCCTGCGGAGCATCAAATTCCAGGTTGTCAAAGTTGCTGAGAATGTTGGCGGTTGTGATATCATCGCCGCACTTCTCCAGGGACAGAGCCAGGAGCTTCACTGCATCATAGGTGGCTTCGCCGACAGCCGTTACAGACTTTGCCTTATCCTCACCAAACTTCTCGCCGTATGCCTCCAGGAATTTCTTGTTCGCATCTGAATCAATGGAGTTAAAGTAATTTACCGATGCATAGGTGCCGACGGCGGCATCGCCCAGTGCCGTGGAGAAGGACTCATCCATGATGAAGGAAGCAATGGTGTACTTATCAGAAAGTCCCGCTGCCGCAAACTGTGTATAGAAGGATGTGCCGGAATCGCCGTTAAGGTTCGCGTAGATTACACAGCCTTCATCGCCGCAGGCGCTCTTGATCTTAGTCAGAATATCGGAAAACTGCGTGGTATCAGAAGGAACCAGCTCATCGCCGACGATGGTGCCGCCAAGCTCCTCGATGGCCGCCTTGGCCTGCTTGTTGATGCCGGAGGCGTAGGTGGTGTCCGTTCCGATCAGATAGAAGTTATGAGAGACATTCTCATACAGCCACGGAACGAACAGGTCGCCCTGCTGGTTCGGAACTGCGCCGGTGTACACCACGTGGTCATTGGGCTCCTCACCTTCGTAGAAGGTCGGATAGATCAGCGGAATGTCGTTCTCATCCACCACCGGCTCCATTGCAACGCGGGCAGAGGACATGTACGGTCCCACGATTGCCGTCACCTCATCCTGCATGATCAGCTCTCTTGTTACCTTCACAGCCGTATCGGCATCGGATGCATAATCCTTCACAACGTACTCCAGCTGCCTGCCGTTTACGCCGCCGTCTGCATTGATCTCGTCAATCGCCAGCTGTGCGCAATTGGTCATGCTCTCCTCGGTGATAGCTGTCGCGCCGGTCAGCGAGAAGACGCCGCCGATCTTGATGGTGTCTGCAGAAGAGGTACCTTCCCCGCTTGCACCGCACCCTGCCAAGGCTCCGGAGCCCAAGAGCGCTGCCGCTGCGATTGCGGTTATCCGTGCTGTCATTGTCCTTCCTGTTGCTGTCTTTTTCATAACACTCCTCCTTCTGCCGCAGCTGCGGCATATAAACAACGCCTTCAGAAAGCAACCTCTGCCTTCACCGGCTCTTTCGATGAAACAAGATTTCCGTTGTGCACCGACAACAGAACCGGACTCTGGAACCGGAACACCTGAAAATCATCTGCACCGTCCAGAACGAGGAAGCTCGCCGGCTTGCCCTCTTCTATTCCGTAGTGATCCTCGATGCACAGATTCCTGGCTCCGTTCGTCGAGATAAAGTCCAGACTGTGACTCAGGTCCTGATAGCCGGTCATGTGCTCCACGTGCATTCCCATCTCGAGGACCCGCAAAAGATTCCCCACCCCCGGCTGATACCAGGGATCGTAGATTGAATCCTGCCCCAGTGCGACGTTCAGCCCCGCCTGGGAAAGCTCCCGGATTCTCGTAATTCCCCGGCGCTTCGGATACGTATCAAAGCGGCCGTCCAGTGATGTGCTGGCCGTCGGGCAGGAGTTAAATCGGATCCCCGATTCCTTCAGTGCCCGCAGGAGCTTGGTGAAATACGCATCGTTGTAGGAGCCGGTTGCGCAGGTATGTGCCGCCACCGTCCTAGATCCCATCTCCCGCTTCCAGGCCTCCGCTGCCATCACCTCCAGATATCTGGTGACACCGTCATCAATCTCATCACAGTGCACATCAATCATGCGGTCATACCGCTCTGCAAGATCAAAAATAAACTGCAGAGACTCCACGCCCAGCTCTCTGGAAAACTCGTAGTGCGGAATGCCGCCGACGCAGTCCATTCCCGCCTCCATTGCCCGCGTCATCAGCTCTTTTCCGCCGCGAAAGCTGCAGATTCCGTTCTGCGGAAAGGCAACAGTCTGGATCTCGATGAGGTCCTTCATGTCCTCCTTTAGAAGCTGCAGCGCCTCTACTCCCTTGAAGGATGTCTCCGTGACATCCACGTGCGTTCGAACAAATTGCACGCCGTATTCTGCCATCATGCGTAGCGCAGCCTTGGCACGGTCATAAATTTCGGATACCACCAGCGGCTGTGTGGTTTTGTATTCATCCCAGGTCGTGATGCCCTCGAACAGCGTTCCTGACATATTAAAATGCGGAATTCCTGCCGTCATAACGCAGTCCAGATGTATGTGCGGCTCAACAAAGGGCGGCATTAAAAGCCGTCCCTGTGCATCATAGGCATCCTCCGGAACCGGCTGACTCTCACTGGGTACAATGGCTGCAAACCGTCCATTCTCCAGGAATACATCGGAAAGTCCCTGCCTTCCGCGCACCCGTGCGTTTCTGATCACTCTGGGTGCCTTTTTCAATATTTTCTCTGCCATAGCAGGCTTCCTCCCTTAACTCAACACATCGTAACTATTCAGAGCACATTCGCAAAATCGCTGCTGCGCAGCTTTCCTTTTGCTCATGTGGCGTTCTCGCCAAATAAAATTTCAAAATCAGCCTTAGAAATGCAAGCATTTCACGTCTGATTTATGAAATTTTGCTTGGCTCTGAATAGTTACAACACATCCTTCACCAGCGTCTCCGGCTTCTTTTCGAGAATGATCTTTCCTTCGTGGACCGATAAAATAACGTGTGCCCGTTCCCGGATGGCTTCGATTTCATCGGCGGCATCCAGGACGATAAAGTTCGCTGCCTTTCCTTCCTCGATGCCGTACTGATCTGCGATGTGAAGCGTTCTGGCGCCGTTCTCGGTGATCAGCTTCATACCCTCCAGGAGCTGCGGCGCGCTCATCATGTGGGCCTGGTGAAGTGCGAAGTCCACCTGATGAATGAGATTGCCGTTCCCCATGGGATACCAGGGATCCGAAATGGAATCCTGTCCAAGGCTGACATTGCAGCCTGCTGCAATCAGCTCATCGATTCTGGTAAGGCCGCGGCGCATAGGATACCCGTCATAACGCCCCTGCAGATAGGTGTTTTCCGTAGGGCACGAGATGAAATTGATGCCGGAGCGCTTGAACTTGGTCATCATCTTGTAGGCATAGGCGTTGTTGTAAGAGCCCATCGCACAGGTGTGGCTGGCACTCACGCGGTCCTTCATTCCTGTGTAATAGGCCTGCGTGGCAATGGTTTCCACGAATTTGGAATCCTGGTCATCTGTTTCGTCGCAGTGAATGTCGATCAGCTTGTCGTAGCGCTCGGCATATTCAAAGGCGGTCTTCACCGACTTTTCTCCCAGCTCCCTGGAGAACTCATAATGCGGAATGCCGCCGACCACATCGCATCCCATCTTCAGTGCTTCCTCTACAAGCTCGGCGCCGCCCTCATAGGCGTAATAGCCTTCCTGCGGGAATGCAATCAGCTGAAGATAGAGCTGATCCTTCACCTCCTCCTTCACCTCCAAGAGGGCCTTCAGTGCTGTCAGGTTCGGATCTGTGACATCCACATGCGTTCGGATGTACTGCACACCGTGGCGCATCTCCATGCGGATGCCCTGGTACGCCTTTTCCTTGATAAATTCCTTGGTCAGAACCTTCTTGCTGTCGGACCATTGATTGATGGCACCGAACAGCGTTCCTGTCAGATCCTGCGGATTCATGGTGTAGATGTAGTCCAGATGAATGTGGGACTCAACATACGGCTCCGATACAAGTCTCCCCTCCAGATCACGAACCACCGCATTCTCGGGCTTTTGCGCACCAGTTTCCCGAACCCAGAGGATTTTTCCGTCCTCGACGCCAATGTCCCATTGGCCTTGCCTGCCGCGCAGTCTTGCATTGCAATACAGCTCCATGTTCCTTCCTCCTTTGGCACATGCCCTATTCCACGTGAGCGATACTGTACAGACACCGCCGAAACGGCGAATGGACCGAATCGTCTTACAGAAACGCCAAAGGGGGCCACGGCTTCATCGCCATGGCCCCTTTGCCAAAAAAAGGTCCTGCAGGGCGGCACACCTTGTGCCGTCTCCACAGGACCTCATTGTCTTGCTTTGTCTTTCCAAACAACTATTGTGTCATTTTATGCCGCCGCACTCCTCTTCGTAAATAGATAAAGCCTCCAGACATTTAGACCGAACACGTTGCTTTTTTGTCGTATCTGCTACTGCAGAATCCTTCGAATGGCGACAATGTTGCGGTAGGTTGCGGTTCCCGTCGTGATGCCGTACCTCGGGTTGGAGGCATGCACGATCTGGTTGTTGCCAAGGTAAATTGCCACATGTCCGGAGTACAGGATCAGGTCTCCGGGCTGTGCCTCCGACAGGGAATTCACCGCTGTGCCGCACTGCTGTTGCGAGCCCGTATAATGCGGAAGGCTCACGCCGAAGTTCGCATATACCGCCATCGTAAAGCCGGAGCAGTCCGCACCGTTTGTCAGGCTGGAACCTCCCCAGACGTACGGGTTGCCCACGAACTGCAGTGCATAGTTG
>CAVFRZ010000012.1:0-24500 GCA_963624875.1 Anaerovibrio sp. | reverse complement strand
GTCATGCGCTTGGCAGCACGGCCGGTGGGTGCGGCCAGCAGCACCGATTTCACATCGGCAAGGAACAGACGGATAATGGTGTTGATCGTCGTTGTTTTGCCGGTACCGGGGCCGCCGCTGATCAGCAGAACACCCCGGCTGGCTGCAAGCCGGACCGCTTTCTTCTGCAGATCATCCAGTGCTATATCTTCACTTTCCTCAATATGACGAATTCGAAGGTTCAGCTCCTCCTCTGTAAAGCTGTCCGCATTCTGCGCGTCCAGATCCAGGAGTCGGCGCGCGATGTCCTGCTCCATACGATAGGCATACGCGGAATATACCTGCGGCACGGGAGCATTCACGGTTCCTGTCTCCTCCCCGTCCTTTGCTTCGTCCTGCGGTCTGCCGGACTCCGGATGAGCAGCCTCCGGCTCATCCGGAACACGGATGCGTACCTTTCGCTCCATGGCAAGATTCTGCAACTGAATCTGCAAAACCTCCTCCGGCACGCGCAGCAGCTCCTCCGCCCGCCGCAGTAGCTCATTCTCCGGCAGATAGCTGCTGCCCTCCAGAAGATTGCCCGATAAAACAAACAAAATCCCGCTTCTCACTCGATAGTCGGAATCCGGGCGGATGCCGTTCCGGGCCGCAATCTCATCCGCCATGGAGAACCCGATTCCTGAAATGTCCTCCGCCAGCTGATACGGATTCTCCTGCAGAACGGAGTACATCTGCTGGCCGTAGGTCTCCCAGATTTTCAGTGCCTTCCTTCCGCCGATACCATACTGCTGCAGATAAATCATGGCATCGCGGATGTCCTTTTTTTCGCCAAGCTGCGCGGCAATTTCACGCGCAATCCGTTTGCTGATCCCCTTCACCTCCGCCAGGCGCTCGGGCTCCTCATCCAGAATGTGCATGGTCTCTTCGCCGAATTTCTTCACAATTCTTGCCGCCAGTGTCTCCCCAATGCCTTTGATCGCACCGGAGGCAAGATACCGGTAAACCGCCTGTGTGCCTTCCGGCTGGACCACCTGGTACTGCGACACCTTCAGCTGTTCTCCATATACCGGATGCGTCACCATTTCACCGGTGATTTCCACGCTCTCCCCTTCCGAGATGGCAGCCGGGAAGCCGGTACAGGTAATCTGCTCCCCCTCCTCACACACCTCGAATACGGTATAAAGATTCTCCTTATTGCGATAAATGATGGCTGAGATATAACCCTTTATGGTTTGCATAGATGAACGCTTTCTATTCTTTCCGGAGTTTAGAAGGGGTGAGCTTGAACGGGATGATGAATGGCGAGGTGCTAAGCAGGTACATCAGATATAAAAATGCCGGACAGCATTCCCTGTCCGGCATGGATTTACACGTTTCAAAGGCGCACACTACGCCTCGATGGTTGCCTCTCCGGCAATAAATTCCACATATTTGCCGGTTCCGATGGCTACTGCTGTCATAGGATCCTCGGCTGTTACTGCACTGATGCCGGTCTTGCTGGTGATCAGATCCTCCAGTCCGTTCAGCAGGGATCCGCCGCCAGTCAGAACAATTCCGCGATCAGCGATATCGGCTGCCAGCTCCGGCGGCGTCTTCTCCAGCACGCTGTGAATGGCCTCCACGATCTGGTTGGTCGCTTCCTTCAGTGCCTCCTCCGTCTCTCCGGAGGAAACCTTGATGGTACGCGGAAGACCGGTAACGAGATTACGGCCGCGCACCTCTATGAAATCCTCCTCCACAGAAGGGTAGCAGCTGCCGATCTTAATCTTGATATCCTCTGCCGTGCGCTCACCGACCAGCAGGTTGTATTTTTTGCGCATGTAGCGAACCAGAGCATCGTCAAAGTCATCACCGGCCACCTTGATGGAGGTGCTGACCACCGTTCCTCCCAGCGAAATTACCGCAATATCGGTCGTACCGCCGCCAATATCCACCACCATGTTGCCGCAGGGCTTGGAAATATCGATGCCTGCGCCGATGGCTGCCGCAATAGGTTCCTCGATAATATATACCTCCCGGGCTCCTGCCTGAAAGGTTGCATCCTCAACCGCCTTCTTCTCAACCTCAGTGACCTGACTGGGCACACACACTGCAATGCGCGGCTTCCGGAAGGTCCGCTTACCAACCGCCTTCTGGATGAAATACTTCATCATCTTCTCTGTGACGGTATAATCCGAAATGACCCCCTGCCGAAGCGGGCGAACCGCCACGATGTTGCCCGGCGTACGACCGAGCATAAGGCGTGCATCCTCGCCGATTGCCTTGATCTTGTTGGTGTCCCGGTCAAAAGCGACCACGGAGGGCTCCTTCAGGACAACACCTCTTCCTCTGATATAAACAAGAACACTTGCTGTTCCCAAATCAATTCCGATGTCCGAATGCTGAATAGGCATGTATCAATTCCCCTGTATCTATACTGTAAAAGGTCCTCCGTGCAGGACCTGCATTTGCTATGTGTCAAGCGCCTTACTGTCCGGAACATACGGATGAGAAAAGCCCTCCCCGAACGGCGCCTTTACAGTATAGACTACAGGCATGTTGTTTTCAAAGTCTTTCCGGTGGTTATCACGGAAAGTTTACAATTGTCCCTTCTGCAGGGCCTTGTTCACGTAATACCCGGTGTAGGACCAGTGTGCCTTGGCAATTTCCTCCGGTGTGCCGCAGGCCACCACCTGACCGCCGCCATCGCCGCCCTCAGCCCCCATGTCGATGATATAATCCGCCGTTTTGATTACATCCAGGTTGTGTTCAATGACAATCACGCTGTTGCCCCCGTCTACCAACTTCTGCAGGATCTGTGTCAGCTTCCGAACATCTTCAAAATGCAGCCCGGTTGTCGGTTCATCCAGAATGTAAATGGTCCGGCCGGTAGACCGTCTTGAAAGCTCCGCCGCCAGCTTAATGCGCTGCGCCTCACCGCCGGACAGCTCTGTGCTGGGCTGTCCCAGCTTCACATATCCGAGTCCGACGTCATACAGTGTCTGTATCTTGTCGCGGACAGCAGGTACATTCTCAAAGAACTGCACCGCCTCTTCAATGGTCATATTCAGAACATCATAGATGCTTTTCCCTTTGTATTTCACCTCCAGCGTCTCACGGTTGTAGCGCTTGCCGCCGCAGACCTCACAGGGAACATAAACATCCGGCAAAAAGTGCATTTCAATTTTCAAAATACCGTCTCCGGAGCACGCCTCGCACCGTCCGCCCTTCACATTGAAGGAAAACCGTCCCTTGGAATATCCCCTGGCTCTGGCATCCGAGGTTCCTGCAAACAGCTCCCGGATGATATCGAACACACCTGTGTAGGTCGCGGGATTCGATCTCGGCGTCCGGCCAATCGGAGACTGGTCGATGTTGATCACCTTGTCCAGCTGCTCGATTCCGTCGATCCCGTCGCAGGGCCCCGGAATGGTTTTGGCGCGGTTCAGATCTTTAGCCAACGTCTGGTAAAGGATTTCGTTGACCAGAGAGCTCTTTCCGGATCCGGATACCCCCGTCACCAGGCACAGAACGCCCAGTGGGAAGCGCACATCAATGTGCTTGAGATTGTTCATGGCTGCACCGCGAACCGTAAGCCATGCTGATGGCTTCCTGCGGGTCTTCGGCACCGGAACGTATTTTGTACCGGAAAGATACTGTCCGGTGATGGAGGACGGATTCTGCATGATTTCCTCTGCCGTTCCACAAGCAACAATCTCGCCGCCGTGAGAACCGGCGCCGGGTCCTACATCCACGATATAGTCCGCCGCTCGCATGGTATCCTCATCGTGCTCCACTACAATCACCGTGTTCCACATGTCCCGAAGATTTTTCAATGTCCGGAGCAGCTTATCATTGTCTCTTTGATGCAGACCGATGGAGGGCTCATCCAGGATGTAGCAGACGCCCACCAGACCGGATCCGATCTGCGTCGCCAGTCGGATTCTCTGTGCCTCGCCGCCGGACAGGGTTGCCGTTGCACGTGACAAGGACAGGTACTCCAGGCCAACATTACTAAGGAACGATACCCGGTTTCGGATTTCCTTCAGAATCTGTGCGCCGATCATCTGCTGCTGCGGCGTCAGCTCCAGCTGATTCACGAAGGCAAGCAGATCCCGAATGGACAGCTCCGTCACCTCCGAAATATTCCGGTCGCCCACGGTCACTGCCAGGGACTCCGGTTTCAGCCGCTTACCGCTGCATATTTTGCACGGGCTTATGCGCATAAACTGCTCATACTCCTGCCGCATGCGATCGCCGGCCTCCTTATACCGCCGATACGTATTCTCCATGAGCCCTTCGAACGTAATGCGATAGGTCACCTTGCTGACGCTGCTCTGGCTCTTGTACTGGATCTCAAACTCCTCCGGCGAACCGTTCATCAGGACGTCTCTTGCCTTCTGCGGCAGCTCCTGCCAGGGCGTATCCAGGCGAAAATGGAACTTCTCCGAGAGGCCCACCAGCGTGGCATTGGTCCAGCTTCCCTCCTTCATGCAGCTGGCCCATCCGCTTACCGCAATGGCGCCGCCTTCGATGGATTTGCTCTGGTCCGGGATCATCAGTGCAGGGTCAAACTCCATCTTATATCCGATTCCGGCGCAGCCCGGGCAGGCTCCGAAGGGATTGTTGAAGGAAAAGCTTCTCGGCTCAATCTCCGAAATGCTGATTCCGCAGTCCGGGCAGGCAAAGTTCTGAGAAAACTGCAGCAGCTCCCCATCCACTACCTGCACCTGCGCCAGGCCTTCCGCCAGCCCCAGTGCATTTTCCAGAGAATCGGTCAGGCGCTTCTGCATTCCATCACGCACCACCAGTCTGTCCACCACTACCTCGATGCTGTGCTTGAGATTCTTATCCAGCGCAATGTCTTCCTCCGACAGGCTGTACTGATTGCCGTCCACACGAACCCGCACATATCCCGCTCGCCTTGCGCGCTCCAGCACCTTTTCATGGCGACCCTTTTTGCCCCGCACCACCGGTGCCAGCACCAGAATCCGTGCTCCTTCCGGCAGCTTTTGCACCTGGTCCACCATCTGATCCACCGTCTGCCGCGCAATGACCTTCCCGCACTTCGGACAATGAGGAATGCCGATTCTCGCATACAAAAGCCGGAAGTAGTCATAGATTTCCGTAACCGTCCCCACGGTTGACCTTGGATTTCGGTTGGTTGATTTCTGGTCAATGGAAATCGCAGGTGACAGTCCGTCAATCTGATCCACATCCGGCTTCTCCATCTGTCCAAGGAACTGCCTTGCATAGGAGGAAAGTGACTCCATGTACCGGCGCTGACCTTCCGCATAGATCGTATCAAACGCGAGGCTGGATTTGCCGGAGCCGGATAACCCTGTCAGCACCACCAGCTCATTGCGGGGGATCGTAAGATCCACATTTTTAAGGTTATGCTCTCTGGCTCCCCGAATTCGGATGCAGTCCTCCTTATGAATAAGGCTGCGCCGCTCCTCGTCCTGTTTTTTTTGTCCCTGCGCCAGAAGCTCCGCCTCTGCCAGCGCCGGCCAGTAATCCGGCTTTTTCATCTTAACTGCCATTTATTCTCCCTTGACGATTCCTGAACACCGTTTGCCAAACGCCGGTTGTACATCCTCTAAATCTATTTGCCTCCGGTCAGTTCCAACAGCTCCTCCTTCAGCTCCTTCATCTGATCACGCAGCTGCGCAGCCGTCTCAAAGTTAAGCTCTGCTGCCGCCTTCTTCATCTGCTTCTCCACCTTTTTGATCAGATTCTCCAGTTCCTTCTCGGACATGGATTCCGGATCCTTTTCAAAGCGCACCTGTTCCTTCGTCACCTCTTTGGAAATGGCAATCAGGTCTCTCACCGCCTTGCGAATGGTCTGCGGCGTAATTCCATGCTCACTGTTATAGGCCTCCTGTAGCGAACGTCTGCGTCTTGTTTCATCAATGGCCCGCCGCATGGATTCGGTGATCGTATCCGCATACATCACAACGTGCCCGTCCGCATTGCGGGCCGCACGTCCGATGGTCTGCACCAATGAAGTCTCCGAACGGAGAAATCCCTCTTTATCCGCATCCAGAATTGCCACCAGCGAAATCTCCGGTATATCCAGTCCCTCGCGAAGAAGATTGATACCTACCAGTACATCAAAGACATCCAACCGCATATCCCGGATGATTTCCGACCGTTCCAGCGTATCAATGTCCGAATGCAGGTACCGCACGCGGATTCCGGCCTCATTCAGATAATCCGTCAGGTCCTCCGCCATCTTCTTGGTCAGCGTAGTCACCAGAACCTTGCTGCCCTTTGCGGTCTCCTTCCGGATTTCTGCAATCAGATCATCCACCTGTCCCTCTACCGGACGAACGTCAATCTCCGGATCCAGCAGGCCGGTCGGACGAATCACCTGCTCTGTCCGCAAAAGCTCATGCTCCGCCTCGTATTTGCCCGGCGTAGCGGAGCAGAACAGCATCTGGTCGATTTTGGATTCAAATTCATCAAAATTAAGCGGCCTGTTATCCAATGCCGACGGCAGGCGAAAGCCGTAATCCACCAATGTCAGCTTGCGATTCCGGTCCCCGTGATACATTGCCGCAACCTGCGGAATGGTCATGTGCGACTCATCCACAATAATCAGAAACTCCTTGGGAAAGAAGTCCATCAGTGTCAGCGGCTCTGCCCCCTCCGGCAGGAAATTAAGGTGTCTGGAATAGTTCTCTATTCCGGAGCAAAAGCCGGTCTCCCGCATCATTTCTATGTCAAAATTGGTCCTCTCCGAAATGCGCTGCGCTTCAATCAGCTTGTCTTCCCCCTTAAAATATCGGACCCTTTCCTCCAGCTCTTTCTCAATATTCTCACAGGCCAGATTGATCTTGTCCTGCGGCACCACATAGTGGGACGCCGGATAAATCATCACATGCTCCAGACTGGCATGTACTCTCCCGGTGATTCGGTCCACCTCACAGATTCGGTCTATTTCATCGCCGAAGAATTCCACACGAATCAGATATTCGCTGCCCTGCGCCGGATAAATTTCCAGGGTATCTCCCCGCACGCGAAAATCGCATCGCTCCAGATTCTGGTCGTTGCGCTTGTACTGAATGGCGATCAGCTCCCGGATGACATCATCCCGATCCTTCTGCATGCCGGGACGCAGAGAAATGGACATTCCCTTGAATTCATCCGGCGATCCCAGTCCATAAATACAGGATACGCTGGCAACTACAATCACATCCCGTCGTTCCGACAGCGAGGCCGTTGCGGACAGGCGCAGCTTGTCGATCTCATCGTTGATCGCAGAATCCTTGGCAATATATGTGTCCGTCTGCGGCACGTAGGCCTCCGGCTGATAGTAGTCGTAGTAGGATACAAAATACTCCACCGCATTCTCCGGAAAAAACTCCTTCATCTCCCCATACAGCTGCCCTGCCAGTGTCTTGTTATGGGAAATAATCAATGTCGGGCGATTCAATGCCTGAATGACATTCGCCATGGTGAAGGTCTTACCGGAACCTGTTACCCCCAGAAGCGTCTGAAACTGATTTCCTTCGCGGAACCCGTTCACCAGATCTTCAATGGCCCGGGGCTGGTCGCCGGTTGGCTGAAATTCAGAATGAAGTACAAAATGGTCCATTTTTTCCTCCGCACAGCAGTCATTTCGGCCTCCTTGCTCCCGGTCCTCCCTGCTGTTCTGGCTTCTGGATGCGTTTTCTCGACTCAACAGTACGAATATAACGGTCCTTCTGAACGGTAATCTGAGATTTATCTCTTACAAGGTAATGTCCGGCTGCTCTTGCCGCTCCTACCGGCTTCATCTGTCCCATCATGATGCCAATGGAAATTCCGCCGATCACCACAGCGAGCACTGCGGAGATAACAGCTGCAGTTGCCGTATCTTCAGCGCCCATACACAGCATCGCCACCGCCATAAAAAAGGCAAACGCCGCGGCAGCGATACCGGCAAACCAGGCCGCTGTTTTCCCTTTGGATACCGGCAGGTTTCCCGTCATTTTGCCGGTCTGCCCATTCATGGCAAACAGAAAGTCCTGCTCATTCCACTTAGTGTATAAAAGCCATACCGGCATCAATGCATAGTCTGTCTTTCCATGATGAACAACGGCCTTCTGACTCTTTTGCTGCACGCTGTCATATCCGGAAATGCTGCTTTGAAGCTCCGAATACGCGGTTTCCTTCGCACGCTCATCCGCCTTCTTCTGCAGCTTGTCCGCTTCTATGTCGTATTTGTTCGCAAGGAAGCCCGGAAGATACTCCAGCTCAAAGCCGGTGAGCTTTTTATAATCGAAGGGTTCAATCGAATCCATAAGATCATCCGGCATGCTGGCGGAGGCATCACACGGGATCTTATCAAAGGTCATGGTCCCTGCCCGCTGCACGTCGTAAAGCCGGGTTCTGGTTACCTCAAAATCGCCCTCCACCGTCACCGTCGATTTTCCGCACTCAAAGGACATATCCGCATCTACACTGCCGCCGAAGAGCCAGTATGGAACGTAAACACCCTTGATTTCCTGCAGGTGATTGCCCTGCGTAAAGGACTTCGGCAAAAGGAGCTTTCCCTTGTAATAGTCTTTCAGTTTCTCAATGGCCGTTTCCTTCTTCGACGCAAAGGGAATGATATAGTCCGGCCGCCGCCCCACAGAGAACTGCCCGGGGATAACCGTCGGGTTTCCGCAATACGGGCACGTCGTTGCTGCGGTCGATGCATCCGCAATCAGCTCCGCACCGCAATTGCCGCAGTGATAGACCTTCAGGTTCGCTTCTCCTGACCAGTCATCTCCCGCCGCTGTTTCTACATTGGGTGCATCAGCGCCAAGATCCTCCGCCGAGACGGAGGCTCCCCCCGCTTCGGCGGCTGCCTTTGCCTTTTTATTCCTCTCCTCGTAGTAACGCTTCACCTCTTCAATGGTGAACAGGCTGTCGCAGTAATCGCACTTCACTTTTCCGGTATCCGCATCAAAATGCACCGGTCCCCCACAATTCAGACAAATGTAATTCGTAACCTGCTGTCCCACGTGAACCCCCTTTTTATCTGTCCAACCACATCGTGATGGGTGCTGAATAGTTGCTTCTCTTTTACAAAATGCCCCTCACCGAAGCCGGTGAGGGGCATTTTATCCTGTTGTGCTGCCGCTTCTGTACCAGCACGCTGCTTCTTATACTCTTGGCTTTCCGCAGTTCTGACAGAACTTCCCGGTATTGCCGCCCTGTCCGCAGGACGGGCACGTCCAGTTCCCGGATACCGGCCTTGCACCGCCGCAGTTCTGGCAGAAATTGCCGCCATTTCCGGTCTGTCCGCAGGACGGGCACGTCCATCCGGCCTCTGCAGCCGGGCGCATCTGCGGCGCAGCCTGTGCCTGCTGTGCCCCCATCTGATACAACTGGCCGGCATTGATGCCGCCTGCCTGCTGCGCCATGTTCAGTCCGGCAAAGCCCATCATCGCACCATTTGTGTTGCGGGCCGCATCCTGCATGGCCTGTGCCTGCGCCGCCGTCAAAGTCGCTGCCGCCATATTCGCATTCTGATAAACCGCATTGCGCTGCAGCTCCTTAATCATCTTCTCATCTTCTTCGCTCGCACGAATGCTGGAAACGCCGAAGGTGGAGATGATGAGTCCGTAGGTCTTCCCCCAGGAATCGGACAGCGCATTGTTCAGTGCTGCTGCCAGATCATCTGCATGCGCAGGAACCGCACTGTAACGAACTCCCTGTTCGGAAATCTGTGCAAAGGCAGGCTGCAGTGCCGTCAGGAGCTCCGATTTAAGCTGAGAATCAATCTTGCTCCGTGTATACGCCTCCTCTACATTGCCGCATACGTTCTTGTAGAAGAGAATCGGATCCTGAATCCGATACGCATACTCACCAAAGCAGGTAATGGAAATATCCACATCCAGTCCAATGTTCCGATCCACCACACGGAAGGGAACCGGATTGGCTGTCCCGTACTTGTTGCCGATGATCTCCTTGGTGTTGAAATAATAAACCCGCTGATCAACTGCTGTATCTCCGCCAAAGCCCACACGCTTGGTGAAGGCATCGAAGGAATCCTGAATTCCCTTTTTGAGCCCTCCCGCAAAGATCGTCGGTGATGCCGCGCTGTCAAACACAAATTCACCGGGCTCTGCGCATACCTCAACAATCTTGCCCTGCTCCACGATGATCATGCACTGTCCGTCGCTGACCGCAACGATCGAGCCGTTGGAAATCACATTGTCCGATCCGTTATTATGAGATCTGGACTGCTTGCGCCTGGTTCCCTTTACCACCAGCGTATTCGCATCCATAGACTCACAATAAAAATACTCTCTCCACTGATCTGCCAATACGGACGATGCCGCGCTTACTCCTACCTGTAACAGTCCCATTGTAATCCTCTCTTCTGCATAGCCCCTGCGCTATGCCCGGTGCCGGATTGTCGCATGCCTTACTGTTGCCTGTATCGGCTTGGCACCTCCAATTTCGTAATCCGAATCAGAAGGCCCTCACCTCTTACATTTTCTCATACCACGCCCATTTTGTAACTATTCAGAGCCAACCGCATCGAAGTTTTCCGAGGGAAAATCGAGATGAGAACTGAATAGTTGTCAAAATGCGTAACTATTCAGCCAGCTCCTCCTGCAGCACGCGAAGCGCCTCCTCCATCTGGTTGTCCAGGTTCTTCTCCTCGTTGTACGAATCCTCATCGTATTCCACAACCAGATCCGGGGTTACGCCCACTCCGTTGATGGAATTCCCGTTTCGTGTGAAATATTCCGAAACTGTAAGCTTGACTGCCGTTTTGTCCCGGAGCGGATACATGGTCTGTACCACACCCTTCCCATAGGTCTGCGTTCCTATTACCTTTCCGGCGCCGGATTCCTGAATGGCGCTCGACAGAATCTCCGAAGCACTTGCTGAATTATTGTTGACCAGAACCGTGATGGGTAGCTCAATGTAATTGGATCCGTCTACGCTGTAGTCCTTCCGGCTGCCGTCCGGATACTGCATGTAGAACACAAGCCCTTCCGGAATTAAATATTCTGCAATCTCCGTCACAGATTCCACCGTTCCGCCCGGATTACCGCGAAGATCCAGCATCAGTGCCTTCATTCCCTGTTCCTGTAGCTGTGCCAGCTGCTCCTCAAACTGAGCCGGTGTCGAATTGGTGAAATTGGAGATGTACAGATAGCCGATATCATTTTCCAGCATTTCACTGGCAACGGTTCTGGATTCCACCTCACCTCTGGTGACCTCGAGTTCCATTTCCTCTCCGTCGCGAAGGATGGTCAGTGTTACCGTTGTGCCGGATTCGCCGCGAATCATCCCGACCGCAAGATCCAGATCCATATCCTTTAAAGATTCTCCGTCCGCCTTGCACAGAAGGTCATTCTCCTTCAGCCCTGCTTCCTCAGCAGGAGCGCCGCTGATGACGCCTGCAATCTTGGGATACCCCGTATCCGTATCCACCGAAACGTACGCTCCGATTCCGCTGTACGAGCCTTCGATCGAATCATTTCTTTTCTGCGTTTCCTCCTCCGTGTAATACACAGAGTACGGATCATCCAGAGCCTCCAGAAGCCCCTTATACAAGCCGTCCGCCAACTGCTCCTGCGTCAGCTCATCCGCCTTGTAATAATACTTGTCGATCATCTTCTCCAGCGTAAGAAGCTTGGAGCGCGTCTTACTCGAGAGCACTCCGCTGCTAAATATTGTTCCGTCGCTGCACACGTACATTGCCAGGAAGCAGGCTGCCGCGCCGGCCAAAGCACCTCCGCCGAACAATAACAGTCCACGAAGCTTTTTTCCGGCCTGTCTCTTCCCGGATGCACCACCCTCGGCCAGTGGTTCCGTGCTTTCCTCTGTAACCTTTTCTACTTCATTTTCTTCCATAATTGCCGCAATCTGTATCCTTTGACCAAATCTTCGCACTGCCTTCCGGCATCACGCTTTATATACCTCTTATATTGCCGTAACTACTCAGCCACCGCCAAGATAGCTCCACGGATTCACATAGGATCCATTCAGACGTACCGAGAAATGCAGATGCGGTCCTGTGGAATTGCCCGTGCTTCCGACCGCACCGATCTGATCACCGGCACTCACCTCCTGCCCGGCAGAGACGTACAGTGCACTGGCATGCATATAAATCGTGTACAGACCGTCTCCATGGTTGATCATAATATAGTTGCCCATGGAGGATTCATAGGATGCCGCTACGACGACTCCATCCGCTGCCGCCAGAATCGGCGAACCGTTTGGTGCCGCCAGATCCAGTCCGCTGTGGAATATCTGCGTCCCGTAAATCGGATGGATTCGGTATCCGAATTCCGAGGATACGTAGGTATAGGACGGTGCCGGCCATGTGAAGACACCCCCGGTATACTTGCGATTCTGCGTAGCCAGGGTCTGCTTGTCCGCTGCCACTGCCGCTTCCAGAGCCGCAATGGTGGATGTCTGCTGACTCAGCTGATTCTGATACTCCTCGATGGTTGATGCGGACTCTGCAATCTCCGATTCCGTTGCGGCAATCTGCTGCTGTTTTTCCTTAATCAGGGCCTCCACATTGGCCTCTTCCTCTTCAACAGCACTCTGCTCCTGCGCCAGTGTCTCCTTCTCCTCTTCCAGCGCTTCCTTCGTCTTCTTTACCAGTTCTGCCTGCTGCCGAAGCCGTTCCAGAAGATCCTGATCGTACATTGACAGCTGCCGGATATAGTACGCCTTGTTCAGAAGGTCCCCAAAGCTCGCGGACTGAAGCAGAACCTCCATCAGGTAGCTGTTGCCCTTCTCGTAAATAAACTGGCAGCGCTTCTTCATATTTTCGTATTGCTGCTGCTGCGTTGCCTCCGCTTCCTCCAGCTCCTGCTCCGTCTGGGCAATATCTGCTTCCTTATCCTCTATCTGCTGCTTGATGCTGTCGATGTTCGCCTGAATTTCCGTCAGCTTGGCATCCATCTCCGTCACATAGCTGCTCAGATTTGACTTCTGCGTTTCCAGACTGGCCTTCATGTCCTTTAAGCTGCTGATGCTGTTCTGAACCTGCTGACGCTCCTGCTTGGCCGCCGCAATCTGGCTCTCTTTCTCCTTGATGGTGTCCTCGGTAACCGTCTCCGCTTCCACTTCGTACGCAACCGGTCCCGCCACCGCCATAAAGCCAAAAAGCAGTGCGCAGCATAATGCGCACCGCCGTTTCTGTCTGTTATGCTTTTGAGAGCTGCCGCCCCTGATCGGGACCGTCTCCGTATTGTGTCGATTAAACATGCAGGTGTTTCCTTACCGTAATCAAGCTGCCGAAAAATCCGATGCCAACGCCGAGTACCAGCGATACCGGAAGCAGATAATAGAACACAGCACTCACGCTCTGAAACTCCATAAAATTCATCAGAATGGAGAACTTCGTGGTAATGATTTCAATCGCCGTATTGTACAGATAATACAGAATTCCCAAAGGGATAAGGGCTCCCACCAGGCCGATCATCACACCCTCAATAACATATGGCGCACGCACGAACAGATCCGTCGCGCCGATGTATTTCATGATGGAAATCTCTTCCCAGTGTGTCGTAATTCCCATGGCAATGGTATTGCTGATCAGGAAGACGGAAACAACCAGCAGCATCAGGATGATCGCCACGGAAGCATACATAATCAGCGTATTGGCACCGGAGATGGTATCCGCTGTCAGCTCAGAACGGTTTACCTCCCGAACAACATCCAGGCCCTCCAGGTAATCCACCAGCTCTGCCTGCTGCGAAACATCCGACAGGTAAATCTCCAGATTGGCCGAATCCGCCAGCGGATTCTCTGTAAATCCATCCGCATAGCCCTGCAGGTATTCCTCCGAGAAATCCGCCCAGGCCTGATCGGCAGAGATGTATTCCACACTGGAAACCTCATCTCGTTCTTCTATTGCCACCTTCAGCTGCTGGATCTGATCCTCCGTTGTTCCCGACTGGAAAAATACCGTTACCGATACCTCCTGCTCTGCATTCTGCATGATGGTCCGCAGATTGAACAGCACAGAGAAGAAAATGCCGAACATGAACAAACATGCGGAAATGGTTGCAATGGATGCACACGTATATCCACGGTTCTTGAACATGTTCCGAAAGCTCTGTCCAACCGAATATAAAATGTTGCTGATTCTCATCTGTATTCCTCGTAATCGTATTCGTCTGCGTCAACATCCTGATACTCGTACTCTTCCTCATAATCCGAGTACGGTGTCTCTGCCGTGTCACTGATGATCTCGCCGCGCTTCATCTCAATGACACGCTTATGCATCCGGTCTACGATTCCGCGGTCATGCGTAACCACCAGGACCGTTGTCTTGGTTTCACGGTTTGCCCGTTCGATCAGCTGCATAATCTCCCAGGCCGTATCCTGGTCAAGATTTCCCGTCGGCTCATCCGCCAGCAGCAAAAGCGGCTTATTCACCAGCGCTCTTGCCAGAGCGACACGCTGTTGCTCACCGCCGGAGAGCTGGGTGACCTGGCGCTTATATTTATCCGCCATGCCCACCATCTGCAGCACGCTTGTCACATTATGCTTCATCTGATTCTTGGGCACCATCAGAATTCGCTGCGCAAAGGCAACGTTCTCGTAAACATCTCTGTCCTTCAAAAGACGGAAGTCCTGGAATACAATGCCGATATTCCTTCGGAACTTGGAAACCTTTCCGTGGCGAATACGGTTCAGATCATAGCCCAGAACCTCAATGGAACCGTCCGTTGCCTTGAGCTGCCGCATAATCATCTTCAAAAGAGTGGATTTTCCGGATCCGGTCTCTCCTGTGATAAAAACAAACTCTCCGTCATGCACCTCCAGATTCGCGTCAATTACGCCGGCCGCGTCCTTGGAATACTGCTTGCAGACATGCCGAAGGGAAATCACCACATCATCTGCGTCCTTGTAGGAATTCTTTCTCATGAATTACCGATTCTCCTGATCCATGTATTTCATATACTTCACCACCATCAACGCAATCTTAAATGTGATGGCATCTTCAAACACACGAAGATCCAGCCCGGTGCTCTTGAGGAGCTTATCCAGACGATATACCAGTGTGTTGCGGTGTATGAACAGTTGCCTTGAGGTCTCTGATACGTTCAGATTGTTCTCAAAAAACTTATTAATCGTAGACAGTGTCTCTTCGTCAAATTCATCCGGCCGTTTCTCTTTGAAAATTTCACGGATGAACATCCGGCACAGCGGAATCGGCAGCTGATAAATCAGACGCCCGATGCCAAGCTGATCATAGGCAATGACGTCCCGCTCCTCAAAGAAAATACGGGACACATCCAATGCCATCTTCGCTTCCTTATAGGAATGGCTCAGCTCCTTAAGCTCACTGACCACTGTACCATATGCAATGCGAACGCTCTGTATTCCGGCCCGATGCAGATGGTTCATAACGCCTTCTGCAAAGTCTGCCAGACCATCATCCGTCCGATCACTTTGTGCATGATGAACGATCACGGTTCCGTTCTCATCCACCTGCGTCACAAAGTCACTGGAGCCCGTGCCTGTCAGTTCCTGCAGGACAAGCGAAATCTCGCGGTCCTTCGAATGATCCTGGGATTCCACAAGAAAGACAACACGCGGACAATTTGCCTGTATATGGAGCTTTTTCGCCCGCTCGTAGATATCTATCAGCAGAAGATTGTCCAGAAGGAGATTCTTCATGAAGCTGTCTTTGTCATAATGCTCCTTAAAGGCACCGATCAGCCCATGAATCTGATAGGCCGCCATGCGTCCCACCAGAAGTGTGTTGTCCGTGGTCCCCTTCACCACCAGAATGTATTCCAGACTGCTCTCATCAAAAACCTTAAAAAAATGGAACGGACCTGCCGACTGCGAATCCGCCGGTGAAGCCACAAAGTCCGGAATAGCAGACGCGGCCTCCTGAAAGACCGGCTGCGTTGAAACCACATCCCGCCCCTCTGCGTCCATCACGCAGATATCCAGGTGCGAAATATCCCTAACCCCGTCAATCGTACTTTGCAATACCTGATTTGAAATCATGCCCCCACACTCTTTCTTTCGTTGCTATGCCATATGCTGCAAGACAGCACTCGTTTCCCCAATAAAGAACATTCTAAAGCAATACAAGCAAAAAATCTATAAACTTACTTCTTAGCAAAGAGAAATCGAGTTTTCCCCAATACGGATCTTCCCCTCCTTTAGCAGACGTCCTGCCGCGCGCTTAAACTGTGCCTTGCTCATCTGCATCTCCCGGCGAATGAGATCCGGATCCGCCTTGTCTGAAAATGGGAGGGTTCCGTTATTTTGCCGGAGCTTTTTCAGAAGGACGGCCGCATCCTCTGTCATCTGATCCGCCGCCGGTGCGCGCAGGGACAGATTCAGCTTGCCGTCCGGCCGGACATTGGCTACCCGTGCCTTCACGGTGTCACCCACCTTGAGCTCACGAATCAGCTCCTTTTTGGGAATGAGTGCGGAATACCGGTCATCCACTGCAACGAAACGTCCGAAATTCTCGCTGGTTTCGTACACGGTACCGCTCACCGTATCGCCCTTCTGATACGGACTCTGCAGTGAAAGCCACGGGTATACGTTCATCGTCGCAGCAAGCCGTCCGCTCTTGTCGATGTACACTGCACACAGCACCTCCTGCCCCGCCTGTACGCGCCGGTCGCGCGGCTGCTCATGAAACGGCAGCAGAAGATCCTTATCCAGTCCCCAGTCCAGGAATGCACCGATCCGCCCCACCTCACGAACCCGAAGGCGTCCCACCTGATGCAGCATGAGCCGGGGCTCCTTGCAGGTGGCAATCAGCCGGTCCTCCGAATCCTTATACAGGAATACTTCGATTGCATCCCCCGTCTGTACATCGCGCGGTACCTGCGATTTTGGAAGCAGAACATGCTCTTCCTCTGCTTGTTCTTTTTCCTTCAAAAAGACACCCATGGGCACCTTCTTCTCCACGATCAGTGTCTGCTTTTCTCCGATTCGAAACATCGTTTTATCCGTCCTCACCTTCTGGTAATTTCCACAGCAGCATACGTCTCTCCCGCAGCGCTGTTAAGCAATATCAGTGTTTTGCGTTCTTCCATTTTCTCATAGATGACCGGAAAAATGGTATCATTCAGGAACGCCTGTTTTTTATATTCTACACGAAGTCGCCGGATCTGCTCATCCTCCGGGCCATACGCCATTGCCAGCCGCACGTATTGTCCGTTGTTCACGTGGTGATTGCTGTCGAGAAACTGCTCCGTGATAAGGACCGGGCTCCCGTCTCGTCCGCCCTCCGCCGGAGCCTTGATTTTCCGCGGGAGATACTCCATGTCGAATTTTGGCTGCAGCTCGTAGGCATTCCGTATTGTATCATCCACTCTGGCCGGCATTCCCTTTTCCAAATCCAGTAGTGACCATATGGAGTTGGCCCTTACCAGACTCCTCCCATCTCTCGTCTCCATGCTGAAATTGCGAAGTCCCAGAAAGCCATTCAGCTCATAGGGAGATGTTCCGGTTATTACTTCATCGCCAAGGCGCGGCAGCTCTTCAATATCAATCTGCCAGTAATTGATAATCCACGCCGCATGATTCGCTTCAAGATAAGAAAAACCAACGCCAAGATCCTCGGACTGAAACGTAGAACAATCCTGAAAATAATCGATCAGCGATTCCATCCGAAGTCTTCTGCTTTGATTGGTTTCGCTGAAGCGAATGCGCCCTGTAAATGTGTACATAATTTTTGTTTCCCCGTTAAATCTTTACACCGAAACTTCGCCCTGCAGGCAAAGGCTTTATTGGGCGAGAACGCCACATGAGCAAAAGAGAAGCTTTGCAGCAGCGATTTTGCGAATGGGCTCTGAATAGTTGCTATCCGCGAACAAAAAGCCTGCCCGGCTCACTTCGAGTCATGAAGCAAGCCGTGACAGGCCTGATTGTCAAGCATACAGGATTTTTATTGTCGCCCGCCGTTCAAGTCTCCTGGCGGCGCCTCAGCAGCCGTTCTTACTCCGCCAGCTCATATACTACTGTAACCGTCGCCGTGATGGTATTCTCTCCAGGCAGCACATTCATTGTCTCATCCGTGGATGACTCTGCATTGGACGCATAGACTCTGGCGTCGGAGGAATAGTAATCGGCGTTTCCATTCTCCGTGATCGATATCACCTTACCCAGTTTGCAGCCTTGCTTGGCAGCAACCTTAACGGCCTTGTCCTGCGCGCGCTCCAGTGCAGCCTCCAGCGCCTGGTCGTAAGCCTCCTCCGTCTTGCTGTACTGGAAGGTAAAGCCGTTGATGACATTAACTCCGGCATCGCCTGCGTCGTCGACAAGCTCACCTACACTCGAAATGTCCACATCCTTAATCTTCAGTATGGTGGACGCTGTATACCCCGTCACGGTTCTCGAATTGTCGTCGTAATCGTAATTAGCATATAGATCATAGCCGCTGGTGGAAATATTGTTCTTATCAATTCCGTCATTGAGCAGCACATCAATGACATTATTGATCACCTTCGCATTCTGATCCTGGACCGTCTTCGAGGATGTGTCCGTGCTCTCGACCCCCAAATTCAGAACCGCCTTATCCGGTGTCACCGTACTCGTACCCGTTCCCGTCACGGTAATGGTCGCATTGTCCGAGGCAACCGTCACCTGTGCACCGGGATCCTCTTCCGTCGACTCCAGCGTCGCCGGTGTATCAGCTGTTGCGTCGTCTTCTTTTGCCGCGTCCTTCTTAGACCCTTTCTCTTCTGATTTCTCTGCCGTGGATGCCGCAGCGCTCTCTTCTGTTTTCTTGCTGTTCTTTTTATTTCCTGTGCTCCCGGACGATTTCTGCACGGTATCATCCGATTTCTTGCCGGATGCCGTCTCAGCAGAAGATGCGTCGCTGTCCTCACTGTCTGCTGCCTCCGCCTCCTGCGCATCCTTGTTGCTCGCTGCAAACTTCAGGGTTGCCGCTGCATCCGCCTGAAGCGCTCCTGATTTTCCAAGTTCTGCCATTCCAACTGCTGCACCTGCCGTTACGCAGCACGCAAGAAGAGCTGCAATTATCTTTTTCTTCATAGAACGCCATCCTTTCTGCCGATTCGCTGGCCTCGATACCACCATTATACACAAGTTTTCCCTTTCATCTGTGAAAGTTGTATTAAACCCTCGCGCAAATCAATGCACAGCTCCCGGCCATCCTGGCTCAGGCTGCATCATGACCTAATTATAGTAAATCGACATCTATTTCTATCACATAAGCAAGTACCAACTTGGTATAAACAGTTGTCTTAAAAAGGAGGCTCACCTGCCATACGGCAGAGGAGCCTCCTTTTATCTAGCAAAATGTACGCGGCACCAAGCATGCTATTACTGCGGAAGAAGTTCAATGTGTCGGCAATGATAGGCTCTGTGTGTTCCTTCCATGACGGCGGCGTATTTGTCGGCAAGTGTGACAACAAAGCCCTCCATGGAGCGAGGATGCCCCGGTCTTGCCGGCCACATATGCGTCTCAATGATTTTCAAGGTCTTGTCATCGTATTGGCTTAAAATCTTCTGTGCCACCGCAACGGAATCAACGGGATGCTGCTGGCAGCACTCAAAATTGCTGCGGTATTTCTGCTCTCTCCCAAGGATACCGAGATCATGGCAAAGTGCAGCCTGCACAACAGACCGCAGGTCCACGATAATGTGAAGCCTTGACAGAAGCAGGCACAGGACAATGCTGATCACCGCAACATTAATAGAATGTACGGCCACGGTCGTCCGCAGGTGGTGCGTTTGAAAAAACGCAGCCTGGAATTCCTCGGACTGCATGACCTCTGCTCCGTAAGAAAGAAGTATGCTGCGAACATGGCCGATTGACAGATCACCACTCATTGCTGCCCTTTCTGCACCGATGCGGTGCTTCTGTTTTCACTCGCCTGTTTTGCTGCGTCGGCGAAGCAGCAAAATAAATGCACGTCAAATTTCCTTACGGCGCTTAAGCTCCCGGAGAAGCAACGTTACATACATGGTCTTGGCGTCGCGAAGCGTTCCGGCAAGTACTAACTCCGTTAGCTCGTCGAGAGTATACCGTTCGGCGCTTAGGTCCTCGTCATCATCAAGATGCTGGCCAAGGAAGGCTCCGGTCTTTGCATAGTAGAGCTCGATGACCTCGGTGTCGTAAGCCGGTGTCGGCATCATGGAGCCAAGATAATGCCAATCCGTACCCTCATAGCCGGTCTCTTCAACAATTTCACGCTTGGCTGTAGTCAACGGATCTTCGCCGACCTCTCTTTTGCCGGCGGGGAATTCCAAAGTAACCTGCTCCTGTGCGTAGCGCCACTGCGTCACCAGGAAGAATTTACCCTCGGAATCCTCCAGTGCTATGGCAACGCCGCCGGGATGTTCTACAACCTCTCGTTCAACAACCTGCCCGTCCGGCATCTTCGCTGTGTCCTTGCGCACACGGAGGATATGTCCTTGAAAAATCTCTTCCTCGGACAGTTGTGTCTGTGTTAAATCGTGCATGGCCTCTCCTGAATGTATTTGAACCTGCTTCGTCTGACCGGGAAGAACTCCGGGGATCCGGGAATCGCATTGGTTTACACCATGCGATAGCCCCTCCAGGTAAGAGCCTCCTCTACGCCTTCAATATCCTGCGAATGGAATACAGCAATGGGCTCACCGCTTTCCCGGTCATGGGACATATAGATGTAATCAATGTTGATGCCGGTTTCAGCAACATCCTTCAGAAGTTTGTTAAGACCGCCAACTTCATCAGAAATAACTGCGGCGTAGACGGCATCCGTATGGCAGAGATAACCGGCCTGCTCGAGAATCTTCTGCGCCTTTTGGCCGTCCTCAAGAAGAAAGCGGACAATTCCAAACTCGGCACTGTCATTCACGATCATGGCCTGCAGGTTGATATTGTTCTCCATCAGAATGCTCGTCATCTTGCTGAGGGCACCCTTCCGGTTTTCTGAGAAAATTGAAATCTGTTCCAGCATCTGTCTATACTTCCTTCCATTCTAATCGCTGCAGGAGAGCTTCACAAGCGCTCACCGGTGTTTTCCCATGCTAATGCAACGTCAACTATTGTAGGCGAAGCATGCAGGACGGTCAATGCATTGTTGTATCTTGAAGCGCGCACTGCCTCGGACAATCTGCGTTCCTATTGCTTGTCTGAGTCCTGTGCAACAGATACGCGAGACTATTGTCAACCGCGCAGCGTCACATGGTTGACAATCATCGTGGGACATGATACGCTCCTGCAGCAGAGAAACGAGATTCGCGATCTTCAGGGAGGAGAATTATGAACAGCAAAACCAAAGATCTTGTACTGTGCGCCATGTGCGCAGCCATCACCTGCATTCTTGCACCGATTTCGGTTCCGATTGGCCCGGTACCGATTTCACTGTGTACCTTTGCGGTTATGTTGGCAGGGGTGCTTCTGGGAGCAAAATTCGGATTCATTTCACAGCTTATTTATGTTTTGCTTGGGGCAGTCGGTGTGCCGGTATTTGCAGGGTACAGTGCAGGCGTTTCCTGCATTGCCGGTATGACCGGCGGATACATTGTTGCGTATCCTATACTGGCGTTACTTACAGGTGCTTTATACTGGGGATTCGGTAAGAAAAAGACCGGTTGGCTTCGGATCCTCTGGATGTTCCTGGCAATGATCATCGGAACGGTTGTTTTATATGCAATCGGAACTGTATGGTTCTGCGTTGTCAGCGGGACCGGCGTAGCAGCAGCGATGGGAATGTGCGTGACCCCCTTCCTTCCCGGCGATTTCCTGAAGATGGTTGTGGTCGCACTGATCAGTCTTCCGGTGGAAAAAGCACTGGCGAAGATGGGCAGCTGAAGAATCCAGGCAAATGAATCGGAATATGAAAAGCCATTGGGAGCCAATTTTGGCGCCCGGTGGCTTTTCTTCTTGCAACAATTGGAAATATACTCCCCATATGATACGCCGAATGTCATCTAATCGTTACCACCCAAGCTCTCGCAGATATACCGGGCGATTGGTCGTAATGTTCTCAATCTGTTCTCTTATTCCCGGCTCCAGC
Source organism: Anaerovibrio sp. (assembly GCA_963624875.1). Taxonomy (GTDB): domain Bacteria; phylum Bacillota; class Clostridia; order Lachnospirales; family Lachnospiraceae; genus CAG-791. The sequence goes on along the minus strand of CAVFRZ010000012.1, from coordinate 2,574 downwards.
AGGCGCTTTGCCGCCCGTGGATCATCCACTGTCCACAAAGACAGACGAAGGTCATTGCGGCGGCACATCCCCAGCAGAGTCTCATCACAGATCCGGTAGTTCACGTTGATCACGCTTATCCCAAGACCGTGTATTCGCTGCAGCAAATCCTCCAAATACATTCCCTTTTCCTGCATAGGCAGAATCGAAAGCCGCTTGTAAAACGCCGCATCAATCTCCTCAGGATTTGCATAGACGCCGGCCCGTCCGATGCGCTGCACCATTGACGCAGCGTCACCAAGACACCCCGTGAATACAATTCTGCCGAGGTCAAATTCTTCTCTTTCTGCCATTGCAAGAACCGCACCTTCCAGGTGCGGTTCTTTTAAATCTGCGTTCAAATACAGATCAGTATCCCGAAGCATTCCAAGGCATTCTTCCAGTGTGAGTTCTCCATTCATTCCATCAATATCTGCAGACTCAATATCCAGTATGCCTTCTGTCGCTGTTTTTGCTTCTTTTGCTGCTTTCTCGTTGCAGTGTTCTTGCCTTGAGACGTCTTTTCCCTTCTCTTCCGGCAGACATCTGGTTTCCTTCCCGTGGTCCAGCACGAGAATTCCATCAGACATTCTGATATCGACCTCCAAGGCGTCCGGGCAGGCGCACACGCCTGTTCTGATATACTGTATGCTGTTCATCTCGGTGCCTTCGCACCCGGAGTGTGCGGTGAGCATAATTGTCCTCTTTCCTCTCACTGATGGCATTGCGGATATACAGAACCGACAGCAGCAAGGCCAGCACCGTCATGATCAGAGCACCTGCGCTGCCAAGGCCGAATTTCAGATTCCGCACCCCGTAATTGTAAATATACTGTGTAATGGTGGTTGTGCTGTTGGCCGGTCCGCCGCCGGTGAGCAGATTCACCTTGTCAAAAATCCGGAAGCTGTCAATCGTCCGCAGCAGTGCACATAGAGCAATTCCCGTCCTTAAATTCGGAATGGTTACATACCAGAGTGTTGCAAATGCCCCGGCTCCGTCCACCTTCGCAGCATCGAACTGATCCTGAGACAGTCCCTGAAGCGTTGCATGCAGAAGCAGAAATACAAACGGGCTGTTCTGCCACACATCAATGACCACCAGCATCGGAAACGCTGTCCGGATATCCGAAAACCAGTTATACGTCGGCAGTCCCAACAAACGCAGCCATGAGTTCACAATTCCGTAGTTGTCGGAGAGCATCATCCGAAAGCTAAGCGCCACCGTCACCGCCGGCAGAAGATACGGAAGCAGGATCAGGGTCCGCATGATTTTCTTGGTCCACTTCCCCTCCAGAGAGTTGACATAAAGTGCCAGTGCGAAGCCGATCAGCAGCTCAAAGACCACCGCCAAAACCGTAAATTTAACCGTCACCCATATTGCCTGGCGGAAATACTCATTGCCCAGCAGATTGGTGTAGTTCTGCAGTCCCACAAAGGCAGTATTCTTCCCCAGCAGCTTATAATCAGTGAAGCTGTAAATAATGGTGGATACCATCGGGTAAACCGACATAACGGCCATGATCACCATGGCCGGCAGCACCATTCCTGCTGCAAATAATCGGTTTCCCCGAGTGGATTTTCCGCAAGATGCCTTTTTTATTGCATTCATTTTGCCCGTACTGTTATTCAATTCACTCATACTGCGTCCGATACTTCTCAAAGGGAGTTCTCCAGCTGGGTCTGAGCATCCTCCAGGCCCTCATCCACCGTCTTGATTCCATTTACAATATTCCCCAGCTCTGTGCCGAGAATGGTATAGAAGTCACTCCAGTTCTCCATAACCGGGCGATACACGCCTCCCTCCAGCGCTTTGCACACAACCTCATACTGCGGAAACTGTGCCAGAATCTCTTCATCCTGCAGGCTTGAATAGCGGCAAGGAACACCTCCGTCAGCAACCGTTGACTTCTGAACATCCGCATCCATAAGGTAAGACAGAAGCTTCACCGCCAGCTCCTGATGCGTGCTGTTGGCCGGAACACCGATGGTCCACACGCCGTAAACATTGGCATTGTATGCTGTACTGTCTGCCGCAGACTTGCCTGTAATGGCGCAGTAGGCCGCCGTCGTATCCTCCGAAGGTGTATACCAGCCCGGCCAGCCGATTCCCATGGTTCCGGCTCCGTTGTCAACAGAAGCGATCAGGTCATCCTTGACTTCCGCATCACCTGTCGCAATCAGCTCCAGATAGAAATTGACGGCATCCTTGAATTCCTGCGTATTTACTGTAGGCTTGTTGTCGTCATCCACAACCCAGCCGCCATAGGAGAGCAGGATTGGCAGAAAATCCACCACCAGATTATTCTCCGTATCGCCGCGGTAGATAAAGCCCTTCTGTCCGTTCTTCTGGGCTGCCCGGCAAATAGCCAGCATATCCTCCAGCGAATCAATGGACGAGCCGTCATAACCCGCAGCCTCAACATTTGCCTTGTTGTAGAGAAGCACCGTTACATTCCCGTAGTAGGGCGCCAGATAGACGTTTCCATCATCCCCGTAGCAAATCGTAGTGGTTGCCGAATGATGTCATCATCCAGCTCATAGCCTGCGGCGGTCAGAT
>CAVFRZ010000011.1:0-24705 GCA_963624875.1 Anaerovibrio sp. | reverse complement strand
GCATGACGGAGGCGACCGGGCACGAGGCGATGACCATTCATCGTCTTCTTGGATATAAGGCGATGGGGGACGGACCGGAGGAAAACGGCGAAAGTGCACGGGAGGAATGGCGGTTTGAGAAGGACATCGATCATCCGCTGGAGGCGGATGTTGTTATCATCGACGAAATGTCTATGGTGGATCTGTTTCTCTTTCATGCACTGCTGAATGCGGTTCGTCCGGGAACAAGGCTGATTATGGTGGGAGATATCCACCAGCTTCCCAGCGTGGGGCCGGGGCGTGTTCTTCAGGATATGATGGAATCGGAGGCATTTTGCAGCATTACACTTCAGAAGATTTTCCGGCAGGCTCAGCAAAGCGACATCATCATGAACGCACACCGCATTCTTCAGGGGGAGCCGCTGGAGCTGGGGAACAAGTCCAGGGACTTTTTCTTTCTGGAGCGTAAGGATCCGCAGGTAATGTACAAGCACATCGTTATGCTGATTCAGCAGATGCTGCCGCGTTATGTGGACGGCTCACGGGATGACATACAGGTGCTTACTCCGATGCGAAAAGGGGCACTTGGATGCATCCGCCTCAATGAGGTGCTGCAGAGCGTGCTGAATCCGGCGGCAGCAGGCCGTGCAGAAACCGTGGCCCATGAGCAGACGTTCCGTATCGGCGACCGTGTGATGCAGACTCGCAACAATTATCAGATGGAGTGGGAGATACAGGGAAATTACGGAATGCCGGTGGAAAAGGGAACCGGCATCTTTAACGGGGATTTTGGCGTCATCAGAACACTGGACAGGGAGCGCGGGGAGCTGACGGTCTGCTTTGATGAGAACCGCGTGGTGCACTATCCGTTTACGCAGCTGGATGACCTGGAGCTTGCGTATGCGATCACCGTTCACAAATCCCAGGGCTCGGAGTATCCGGCGGTCATTCTTCCGATCCTTGGAGGACCTTCCGGCTTGTTTAACCGCAATCTTCTGTACACGGCCATTACCCGCGCCAAAAAGTGCGTTGTCATTCTGGGAGATCCGGACGCGGTGCTTCGGATGGAGCATAATGTCAGCACGTACACCCGATATTCCGGATTGAAGGACCGGATTCGGGAGATGATGCAGAGCTGAGATTGCCGCATGAGCAAAAGAGAAGCCTTGCAGCGGCGGTTTTGCAAATGGGCTTTGAAGGGTTATGTTTTTTAGCAAAGGTGGGAGGACTGGAATGGGGTAAAAATAAAAAGACGCAGCGGCCAACCGGGGGGTGCTTTACTGGATCTTCTGTATCCGAGACGTTGTCCTGTCTGCGACCGGCCGGCAGCACCGTTTGGAACACTCATTTGCGGCGGCTGTGAACAGGAGATGCACCGGAAGCGGATTCGGATGACGGATACTCTGTGCTGTCAGTGCGGAAAGCCGATGAAGAACCCCCAAAGGGACCGGTGCACGGATTGCCGGCGGGAGAAGCACAGCTACGAAAGAGGCTGTGCCTGCTACCAGTACCGGCAGATTTCGGGGGCTGTTTTCCGGCTGAAGTACGAAGGCAGAGCGGAATATGCCGATTGGATGGGAAATGAGATGACCGGGCGTCTTCTGGAGGAGTTTGGAGAGATGCATCTGGACGCGCTGGTGCCGGTGCCGGTTTCTGCGAAAAGAGAGAGAAAACGGGGATATAATCAGGCGGCCCTTCTGGCAAAGGTGATTGGGAGGAATACGGGACTTTCAGTGCGGGAGGATTTTCTCCTGCGGCGGACAGACACGGCCGCAATGAAGGGAATGAGCGCGGCGCAGCGGCGGGTGAATCTGAAAAAGGCTTTTACTGCCCCCTCTGATGATGTAAAATCGAAGACGATTATGCTGGTTGATGATATATACACAACCGGAACAACCGTGGATGCCTGTGCCGCAGCATTGAAGGAAGCGGGGGCGGCAGCGGTATATTTTGTTACGTTGGCAATTGGAGAAGAGCGTACATGATTGACGAGAAACGCGTTCGCCGGATGGAGCGCATGGCTGCCTACGAGAAAAGGGACGGCCGGGAAGACAGGAAAATAAACAGCTATTTCCGTACCGATTATTTGACCAAGCAGGTTTTGGTGACATTTATCTGTGAAACCGTTGCGTTTGCAATCCTGTTCGGTGCATATGCCATCTATAATTTCGAGGAGCTGATCGAACAGATCTACAGCATGGACCTGCGGGTGTTTCTCCTGCAGCTTTTGACGTATTACCTGATTTTTATGGGGATTATGATGGGCATTACGCTGTGGGTGTACAATGGACGTTACCAGAGAGCCAGGCGGCATTTGAATGCCTATTACCAGGACCTGCAGCGGTTGTCTGCGGCATATCGGAAGGGACGATAATATTAAGATGACCACATTACTGGAGCTAAGGGAGAAGATCATTTCCATCTACTCCCAATATGAGAATTATATCAATCTGGCGGTCAGATTCCTGATGGCGCTGTTTGCGCTTTTATACATTAACTCTATGACCGGTTATCAGGAAACATTGGCGGGGATTATGCCCACATTTATCCTTGCTCTGATCGCAACACTGATTCCGGCCAATCTGGTGGTGATCCTGCTGGGGTTGATTATCCTGGTGCACCTGTACGCGCTTGCCATGGAGGCAGCCGCAGTAGGGGCGGTTTTGTTCCTGGTGCTCCTTCTTGTCTATTTTCGTTTTACACCGGGGGATACGGTACTGCTGCTATTGTTCCCTTCCTGCCGGGCCATCGGATTTCAGTATGCGCTTCCGATCGCGGGCGGCCTTATGTATTCGCCTGCCAGCGGCGTAACAGTGGCGGTAGGCATCATTGCGGACAGTTATCTTCGGTTTGTACACCAGAACGAAACGGCCATCAGCAGCACGGGAACCGATACGGACAGCATTGTGACGCGGCTGCAGTTCCTTATGGATGGTATTATGCAGGACAAGGGGATGCTGGTGACGGTTATTGCAGTAGTGGTGGCGTCTGTTGTTGTGTATGCGATACGTCGGCTTCCGGTGCGCAACAGCTGGATGATTGCCACGGGCGCAGGAGCGGTGCTGCAGCTTTTGATCATGCTGGTCGGAGCGATGAATGGCAGCACTCAGACGAATGTCGCGCTGGTTTTCCTTGGCGTTATTGCGGGCTTTGCAGTGGGAATGGTTCTGACATTCCTGTTTTTTAATCTGGATTATACCCGCGTGGAGAACACACAGTTCGAAGACGACGATTACTATTATTATGTAAAAGCCATTCCCAAGAATGCGTTCTCTGCACCCAGAAGAACGGTAAAGACCATTAATTCCAGACGAGGATCGGGGAATCGGCATCAGGGAGCATACAGGTCCGGACAGCAGAATGCTTATGCACCGGAGAGACAGGAGTGGACGGATTCCTATCCGCAGGAAGAAGCGTATGGGGAGCCTTCGTATGAGGAACTTCCTCCGCAGGAGGAGATGGATGATTTCCGTGAGGAATTCTGAGGACGGCGAAAATGCAGATCCTGCAGACCATTTTTTTCAATTACATAGAGGCACTGCATATTCCCACAGGGCTGGACCGATGTGGTTGAGATCCTGATCATTGCCTTTTTGGTATACAACATTATCCTGTGGGTCCGGAACACCAGAGCCTATGCTCTGCTGCGGGGGCTGGCCTTCATTGCTGTATTCATCGTTCTGGCGGCTTTGTTTAATATGACGACCATTCTCTGGATTGTTCAGAATGTTGCGAGCATCGCGGTGACTGCGTTCATTATTATTCTGCAGCCGGAGCTGCGCAACGCGATGGAGGAGCTTGGTCAGAAAAACCCTCTGACGGCGTTGTTTCGGGACAGCTCACGGGATGGAGACGGATTATTTTCAGATAAAACCATTTCGGAAATTGTGCGGGCCTGCGCGGCAATGGCGAAGGTCAAGACCGGTGCGCTGATTGTTATCCGGCAGAATACACCGATGCGGGAATGGGAACGGACCGGCATTACACTGGATGCGTATGTGACGAGTCAGCTGCTGATCAACATTTTTGAGAAGAACACTCCGCTGCATGATGGGGCTGTACTCATCTCCGGCGATCGTGTGACGGCTGCTACATGCTATCTGCCGCTTTCGGAGAATAAGCTGGATAAGGATTTGGGGACGAGACACCGGGCGGCGGTTGGTATATCCGAGGTGACGGATTCGCTGACCATTATTGTGTCGGAGGAAACCGGGAAGATCAGCATTGCGTATCGCGGCGTACTGGACCGGGATGTAAATGCGGATGAGCTGCGTGCCCGTCTTATCAAGCTGCAGGATAAAAGTTTAAATGATCGAAGGGGGCTTCTTGCTTCCCGAAAGGACAAAGGTCAGGATGAAGGGGACAAATAATCGGCCGCACATTCTGAATAATCTTGGAACCAAGATTCTCGCACTGGTTCTGGCGGCTATTCTCTGGCTGCTGGTCAATAATGTGAACGACCCGGTGCAGACGAAGCGAATCACAAACGTGTCGGTAAAGCTCCTGCACACATCCCTGATCACGGATCAGGGAGAGGTATACTCGGTGCTGGACAATACGGATGTGGTACCGGTGGTCACCATTCGGGCAAGGCGATCCATTATTGAGGATTTGACCAGGGATGACATCGTGGCTACAGCGGATGTAGAGAATCTTACCAGTCTGAATACGGTTGAGATTAAATATTATTCAAACAGGTACAACAGCGAAATTGAGGAGATTGATGGGAGCTTGGACAACGTCATGCTCTCCATTGAGCCGAAGCTGACGGATTCCTTTGCACTGCAGACGGAAACCAGCGGAAGTGTGGCCAGCGGCTATGAACTGGACAGCGTGTCACCGGAACAGAATCAGATTCGCGTTTCCGGTCCGGAGTCGATCGTATCAAGCATTGTAGGCGCGATGGCAACTGTGGACGTTTCCGGTGCTACCAGCAGCATTACCACCTATGCAGATGTCAAACTGGTGGACGCCAACGGAGACACCGTGGATGCGACAAAGCTGACCATGAATATCACAACCGTGAAGGTGAACGTTACGATACTGCCGCTGAAGACGGTGCCGGTGGAGGTTGATGTCAGCGGGACGCCGGCAGAAGGATATCTGCGAAACGGAGTGGTGACAGCCGATCCGGAGTCGGTGAAGCTGGCGGGAAGGAGCTCTGTTCTGGCGGATATCGATAAGATTACGATTCCGGCATCGGCCGTTGATGTGACGGATTGCACCTCCAGCTATCAGGGAACAGTCAATATAAAGGATTACCTGCCGGACGGCGTATCGTTGGCGGATTCCAAATATGACGGAATGGTTAATATCACGGTAGGTATTGAGGCGGCGGAAACCTCGGAGATCAGCATCGGACTGGGTGATGTGTCTCTGGAAAATGTCCCGGACGGGTACAGGGTGCGCCTTGTGTCGGTCAGTGATGGCAGGAAGACGGTAACAGAAGAAAGCAGTCCGGCCAACTTTGGCGTGAGTATAACAGGGCTGACATCGGTGGTGGATGCCATAAAGGTGTCGGACCTTTCGCCGGCCATCGACATTGGCAGTCTCGTGCCGTCCGACAGCAGTGCCGCAGGCCACTATACTGCGGCAATAGTGCTGACAGTGCCGGATGGCGTTACGGTCAATAATACAATTACGGCGCAAATTGAATTGACAGAGCAGGCTGTGTACAGCAGGACAGGTACATCGGCCGCAGGGAATTAGAAATGAAGGAGAGAATAAAGAGAGTATGAGCAGAATGTTCGGAACCGATGGCGTGCGCGGCGTGGCGAACAAGGAGCTTACCGCTCCGCTGGCAATGCAGCTGGGGCAGGCAGGTGCCTATGTGCTGTCAAAGGATAACGGCGGTAAAAAGCCGGTGATTATGGTTGGCTGCGATACGAGACGGTCGGGGGATATGCTGGCGAATGCACTGATGGCGGGAGCCTGCTCCGTGGGGGCAAATGTGATTTACCTTGGAGTACTTCCTACACCGGCAGTAGCCTATCTTGCAAGAGTGCATCATGCGGATGCCGGCGTTGTTATTTCGGCCTCACACAATCCTATGGAGTTCAACGGAATCAAGTTTTTTGACGGGAACGGATTCAAGCTTCCGGATGCGGTGGAGGATGAAATTGAAGCACAGATCGTCAGCAACATGGCAGACATCGATTTCCCGACGGGAGAGGACGTGGGGCATATCGAATATCGTCTGGATTCCTGGCATGAGTATTCTGATCATGCGGCGGAGATGGTTCCGGTGGACCTTTCCGGAATGAAAATCGTCGTTGATACCGCAGAGGGAGCTGCCTATTTATCCAATGTTGATGCACTTCGCAAGCTGGGTGCACAGGTGATCGCAATCCACAACGATCCGGACGGTGTTAATATCAACCGCAACTGCGGTTCAACGCATATGGAGGAGCTGCGCGAAGTGGTTCTGAAGGAGGGCGCAGCACTCGGTGCGGCTTTTGACGGAGATGCAGACCGGTTTCTTGCCATTGATGAAAAGGGTGAAATGGTGGACGGTGATAAGATCATGGCCATCATCGGAAGCTTCATGAAGAAAAGGGGAGCACTGAAGGGAGATACCATTGTTGCGACCGTGATGAGTAATCTTGGCTTTTTCCTTATGGGACAGGAGCAAGGCATTCAGATCGAACGTACAAAGGTCGGAGATCGCTATGTGCTGGAGAGAATGCGCGAGATCGATTCTAACCTTGGCGGAGAACAATCGGGACATATCATCTTCCTGGACGAGAACACGACAGGAGATGGTCTCCTGTCCTGCCTGCACCTTCTGCGCGTGATGAAGGAAACGGGAAAATCGCTTTCGGAACTGGCTGAAATCATGAAAAAGTATCCGCAGGCATTGGTGAATGCCAAAGTGGACAACACAAAGAAGGAGCATTACCGGGATTTTCCGGAAGTGGTAAGCCGCATCGAGGCACTGGAACGGGAATTTGACGGAAAGGGAAGAGTACTGATCCGTCCGTCCGGAACGGAGCCACTGGTACGCGTTATGATCGAGGGTGAGGACCAGGAGGTTCTTCAGAGAAAAGCAGAAGAGCTGGCAGAATTTATTGAGAAGACGATGGCTTGAAAACAGGTACCGGCATCTGCTATCATAACGGAAGCGTTCCGGACCGGTTGGAACGGGCCGGAAGGTTGCAATACCTTAGGTGAGGAAACGGAAATGGTTAGTCAGAAAGTTGTTATCAAGAATCCGACAGGGCTGCACCTACGTCCGGCTGGTATCCTATGCAAGAGTGCAATGGACTTTAAGTCATTGATTACATTCCAGTTTAAAGATACAACCGCGAATGCAAAGAGTGTTCTTTCGGTACTTGGCGCATGCGTAAAATCAGGCGATGAAATCGAGCTTATCTGCGATGGCCCGGATGAAAAGGAGGCACTTGCCTCTTTGGTAGGGATCATTGAGAGCGGACTTGGCGAATAGACGATCAGAAAAGCGATGACCTGCCCGGCTGTATCCGGGCAGGTTTTTGCGTATCAGAAGATGGCGCATCGGAATTGAGAGGATGCTGAGCAGTTTGCGTATATGAATGCCGCAGGTGGGCTGCGGGATGGAAAGGGAAGCATGAAAAACGTAGAACGTTATCAGAGAGTTCCGGTAATGCATTATCCGGAAAGAGAATGGCCGAATAAAGAAATTCAGAAAGCACCCATCTGGGTGAGCGTGGATCTTCGGGACGGAAATCAGGCCCTTGTGGATCCCATGGTTGTTTCCGAAAAGCTTGAGATGTGGAAGCTGCTGATGAAACTTGGCTTCAAGGAAGTGGAAGTTGGTTTTCCGGCGGCCAGCCAGATTGAATTTGATTTTATCCGTAAGCTGATAGAGGAGCACCTGATTCCGGATGATGTGCGGATTCAGGTACTGTCTCAGTGCCGCAAGGAGCAGATCGAGCGCACGTTTGAGTGCATACAGGGCTGCCGGCAGGCGATTGTGCATATTTATAATTCCACGTCTACCCTGCAGCGTGATGTTGTATTCGGCAAGAACCGTGAGGAAATCAAGGCAATTGCCGTGCAGGGAACGGAATGGGTAAAGGAGCTTGCAGAAAAGTTCCCGGGAAAGATTACTCTGGAGTACTCTCCGGAGAGCTTTACCGGAACGGAAATGGATTATGCAGTGGAGGTTTGCACGGCCGTACAGGAGGTCTGGAAGCCTACCAGGGAGAATCCTATTATTTTCAACCTGCCGTCAACAGTGGAGATGACAACGCCCAACGTGTATGCGGATCAGATTGAGTACTGCAGCCGCAATTTTAAGGATCGTGATACCATTATCCTCAGTGTGCATCCCCATAACGACCGCGGAGAGGGAGTGGCAGCTACGGAGCTTGCCCTTCTTGCCGGTGCGCAGCGCGTAGAGGGAACCCTGCTCGGAAACGGGGAGCGGACCGGTAATGTGGATATTCTGAACGTTGCCTATAACATGTTCTCGCAGGGAATTGAACCGGAGCTTCATCTGGAGGACGTCAATGAGATTATTGACGTATGCGAGCGTGTGACCAAAATGAAGGTTGACCCGCGCCATCCGTATGCGGGCAAGCTGGTGTTCACGGCATTCTCCGGCTCCCATCAGGATGCAATCAACAAGGGCGTGACCGCAATGCGGGAGCGTGATTCCAAGATCTGGCAGGTGCCGTACCTTACCATTGACCCTGCAGATATCGGACGCAAGTATGAGCCGATCGTGCGGATCAATTCGCAGTCCGGCAAAGGCGGCGTGGCGTTTGTCATGGATTCCTACTTTGGCTTCAAGCTGCCCAAGGCGATGCAGCGTGAATTCGCGGATGTGGTACAGTCCATCAGCGAGAAAGAGGGAGAGGTGCCGCCGGAAGAAATCATGGATATGTTCCGTGCAGAGTATCTGGACCGCAAGGAGCCGCTGCACTTCCGATCCCTTCAGGTAGTGGAGATTGGCGGTGAGAAGAAGACCAAGTTCGATACGCAGGTAACGGTAGACTTTACGGACTGCGGCAGCAAGAAGAGCTTTACGGCGGTTGGAAACGGTCCGTTGGACGCAGTCCTTCGCGGTATGCATGAGAGCTTCGGCTACAGCATGCGTATCCTTGACTACGAGGAGCATGCACTCAAATCCGGTTCGGATTCGCAGGCAGCAGCGTATATTCATCTGCTGGACAGCAGCAGCGGAAAGGTGACCTACGGCGTAGGCGTGAGCTCCAATATCACCAGAGCGTCTGTCCGTGCCATCTTCTCGGCTATGAATCGGCTTGGTATGGGATCAAAGGAGAGCTTTGCGAATTTTTGAATGTATTAGAACCGGAGCGGAACGATGAATTATGAATGGCTTTATCAGTTCATGCAGAAAATACCATATCTGGGTCACAATGGAATCGCTATAGACTGCATTGAGGCGGATCATGCGGTTTTGCATGTGGATATGCGGCCGGAGCTGGCCAATCCTTACGGTATGGCGCATGGCGGACTGTTATTTACCCTGATTGACACTGCGGCGGGAGCAGCGGCCCGGACCGATGGGCGTGAGTATGTGACACTGAATGCGAATGTCAATTATCTGCGCAATACAACGTCGGGGAGAATTACGGCAGATGCACATCTGGTGCGCCGGGGAAAGACAGCAACGGTTATCGATGTGGCGGTAACGGATGAAAAGGGAACACTTTTAACCACCGGAACAGTGACGATGTTTTGTCTGAATTCCGATGAAAAACCTGCACTTGTATAGAAAACGCGATTGATTAAAGGAGAACACCATGGCAGATCAAAAGAAGCTGGTCGCTGAAATCACCTCGATGGACGAGGACTTCACCCAGTGGTACACCGATGTATGCACGAAGGCAGAACTGATCGGATACTCGCACATTAAGGGCTTCACGATTTTCAAGCCGGCCGGCTATGCGCTTTGGGAGGCGATTCGGGATCATCTCGACCGCCGCTTCAAGGCCACCGGTGTTCAGAATGTGTATATGCCGATGCTGATTCCGGAAAGCCTTCTGGCAAAAGAGAGTGAGCTTGTAAACGGTTTTGCGCCGGAGGTGGCCTGGGTGACGGCTGGCGGTACAGAGCCGCTGACGGAGCGCCTGTGTGTAAGACCGACCTCTGAAACGGTGTTTTCTGATTTCTATAAGGATGATGTTCACTCCTATCGTGATCTTCCGCGCCTGTACAATCAGTGGTGCTCCGTGGTGCGCTGGGAGAAGGAAACACGGCCGTTTCTTCGGTCCCGTGAGTTCCTTTGGCAGGAAGGACATACCATCCATGCAACCAAGGAAGAGGCCGAAGAGCGGACTCAGCAGATGCTGAACGTGTATGCGGATTTCCTGGCGGAGGACATGGCGATCCCGACCATTAAGGGAAAGAAAACGGAGAAAGAGAAATTTGCCGGTGCGGATTCTACGTATACCATTGAGGCATTGATGCATGACGGGCGTGCTCTGCAGTCCGGCACCAGTCATTTCTTCGGACAGAAGTTTGCAGAAGCCTACGACATCACCTTTACGGATAAGGATAACAAGCTCAAGTACGTATGGCAGACATCCTGGGGCATGACCACACGTGTAATCGGTGCAATGATTATGGTGCATGGAGATAATCGCGGATTGGTTATTCCTCCGAAGATTGCGCCGATGCAGGTTTGTATTATTCCGATTCAGCAGCGCAAGGAAGGCGTGCTGGAGAAGGCCTATGAGCTTCGGGACATGCTGTCCAACTTCCGCGTGAAGGTGGATGACTCGGATAAGAGCCCGGGATTTAAATTCTCGGAGCAGGAAATGCGCGGCATTCCGCTTCGTGTGGAGATTGGCCCCAGGGACATCGAAAACGGAGTATGTGTTGTAGTCCGTCGTGATACCTCGGAGAAGATGGAAGTGCGCATTGACGAGCTGGCAGAGAAGATTGGCGAGCTTCTCCCTGCCATCCAGAAGGATATGTATGACCGCGCAAAGGCTCTGATGGACAGCAAGACTTACACTGCTCATGATGAGGACGAGCTGCGCACAATCTTTGAGGAGAAGACCGGCTTTGTAAAGGCAATGTGGTGCGGCGACCGTGCCTGCGAGGACGCCATCAAGGAAAAATACGGCGTTACCAGCCGGTGCATTCCTTTTGAGCAGGAGAACGTTGCGGCGACCTGCGTCTGCTGCGGCAAGCCGGCTACGAAGATGGTATATTGGGGCAAGGCGTATTAAGAATGACAATGCAATTGGAGATCCCGGAGGGCGCAGCATGGGTGCTGCGGAGCCTGCGGGAGGCTGGTTATGAAGCATATGTGGTGGGAGGCTGTGTACGTGACAGCCTCCTTCGTCGTGTGCCGGATGACTGGGACATTACAACGTCAGCAAGGCCGGAAGAGGTTAAAAGGGTGTTCCGGCGGACGGTGGATACCGGTATTCAGCACGGAACGGTCACGGTGATGGTGGGTAAAGAGGCTTATGAGGTCACAACCTATCGCGTGGACGGGGACTATGCAGATGGGCGGCATCCCACAAGCGTTACCTTTACACCGAGTCTTCTTGAGGATTTGAAGCGCCGTGATTTTACCATCAACGCAATGGCGTATTGTCCGGAAAAAGGACTTGTGGATGAATTTGACGGTGAGCGTGATTTGCAGCAGGGAATCATTCGGGCGGTAGGAGATCCTGTGCAGCGGTTTACAGAGGATGCTCTTCGGATGATGCGCGCAGTCCGGTTTGCGGCACAGCTGAACGCACAGATTGAGCAAAATACAGCCGCGGCCGTCCGGCAGCTGGCTCCAAACCTGCAGCTGGTCAGTGCAGAACGGATACGGACAGAGCTGGAAAAGCTGGTGATTTCCGAGCATCCGGAGAAGCTCTCGGAGGCATATCGGCTGGGACTGGTGGATGTTTTCCTTCCGGAATTGTCGGGATGCATGTGCTGCGTGCAGAATAATCCGCATCACTGCTATACAGTGGGGGAGCATATCCTGCATTCAGTTATGGCTGTGCGCAGAGAACGGATTCTTCGCCTGACGATGCTTCTGCATGATATCGGAAAGCCGGTGGTGAAAACGACCGATGAAGATGGCGTTGATCATTTTCACGGACACGTTTCGAAAAGCGCAGAGCTCGCTGATGACATTCTGCGACGCTTGAAATATGACAACGACACGAGGAAGAAGGTTACAACGCTGGTTGCGTGGCATGACAGACAGCTTGGCGAGAGCAAGACGAAGGTGCGCAGGAGTATGGCAGAGCTTGGAACGGAGCTTTTTCCGCTGCTGCTGGAGGTGAAACGCGCAGATGCAGCCGCACAGTCGGATTATCAGCGAGAAAAGAAGCTTGGGAAAATCGACGAGTGGGAGAAAATCTACCGGGAAATTCTGGCGGCGGGAGACTGCCTGTGCATTCGTGATCTCGCAGTCGGAGGAACGGATCTGATGGAAACGGGAATCCGGCCGGGACAGCAGATGGGACAGATTCTTCAGAATATGCTGGAGGAGGTTCTGGGACATCCTTCGCACAATACAAAAGACTGGCTTTTAAATCACCTGGAGCAGATGCTGCCAGGAACAGATGAAAACCGCAAAACATCGGAAAAAGGCTGAAAATACGCGGATTTCTTGACAAAGAAAAACAAAGCACGTATATATAGTCTAGTATAAATGACAACAGGGCGTGTCCCGTAAATGTATGTAGGAGGAATTTCTAAATGAACAAGACAGAGCTGGTGGCTGCTATTGCTGATGCAGCAGGACTTTCCAAAAAGGATGCTGAGAGCGCAGTAAAGGCTTTTGTAGATACCATTACCGAGCAGCTTAAGAAGGACGAGAAGGTTCAGATCGTTGGATTCGGTACCTTCGAAGTATCCAGCAGAGCAGCAAGAGAGGGCCGCAATCCTCATACCGGCGAGACCATGAAGATTGAGGCTTCCAAGGCTCCTAAGTTCAAGGCTGGCAAGGCTCTGAAGGATGCAGTGAACGAGTAATCCGTGCAGAAACGGTGAGATCGTCACAGCAGCCTTTTAAAGAAGCAAAGGATGCAGCGAAATGTCCGGGGAAGCGATTCTCCGGACGTTTTTTATTGACGGCGCCGCAGCGGCGATCGGATGCACAATTGGAGAGAATAAAAACGGTATGCGGCTTGATAAATATCTGAAGGTATCCCGACTGATTAAACGAAGAACCGTAGCAAATGAAGCCTGTGACAATGGACGTGTTACATTGAACGGAAAGGTGGCCAGGGCGAGCGCAGAGGTGAAGCCGGGGGATGTAATTGCTATTTCTTTCGGAGATAAGGAAGTGAAGGCAGAGGTTCTGGCTGTACAGGATACGGTACGCAAGGACGCGGCAGGAGATCTGTTCCGATATCTGTAACACAGACTCATGCCATTAACGGACGTTTCTGCGATGGCCGACTGCCAATTGCAATCGTGAATATGCCTGCAAGCAGAGGGGTACGTTGAAATGTGGCAGGCGGCCAAGGCGCGAAGCACCTCTGGCCAGCCACATCTAGGTTTTCCGAATGCGAGGAGAAATTCGCGCATGCGATTTCTCCGATGCACGGAGTGTATTGTCGGCATCGCCGACAATCACTCCAAGATACTCGAAAATGCCATCAGGCATTTTCGAGTATCAGCATTCACAAAACCGGCCGGGAGAGAGTATACTTAGAGCATGGTAAAGGCGAGAAGGAGAATTGTATATCGCAAAAAGGCACAGAACAGATTCAGCCTGATCCTGGCGGCGGCCGTGGCGGCAATTGTTCTGGGCTTAATTGTGCCGCGAGGATGGAAGCTGCGGACCCAGCTTCAGGAATATACGGCGCAGAAGGAAGCGCTGGAGGCGCAGATTTCTTCCGAGGAAAAGCGGGCAGAAGAGCTGGAAGAGTATGCCAAGTATACGAAAACGGATGAGTATGTAGAGAAGGTTGCAAGAGAAAAGCTCGGCTTGGTGAAGAAGGGTGAGATTCTTTTCCGCAGTTCTGCCGGGGCAGGAACCGGGACATCTTCTTCATCCGGCAGCGCAGAGGAGAGAGCGCAGAGCGCGGCAACGGAAAATGTGCAGGAAGATTCTGCTCTGGAGGAGAGCGCCGGACAGGAAGCGGCCGGTGATACCGGAACAGCGGCAGAGACCGCCTCATCGCAAGGCCAGGAAGCGATGACGCAGAATCCGGCAGCAGAGCAAGAGCAGGGAGCATCGGCACAGAGTCAGGCGACAACGCAAAGTCAGGACACAGTGACGCAGAACCAGACAGTGGGCCAGACAGTGAACGCGCAAAGTGCAGCATCGACTACAGATGCACAGAGCACAGAACCGGCGACAAGTGTGTGGGAACAGACGACCGGTATACAGGGATGAAGCTGGAGCAGAAGGTCGAGAGAGATATTTTACAATTCCATATGTTGACCCCGGGGGACCGAATTGTTACCGGGGTTTCGGGAGGCGCGGATTCCGTCTGTCTGCTCTTGGCTTTGAATGGGCTGAAGCAGAGGCTTAAGGTGGAACTCCGCGCTGTTCACGTACATCACGGCCTGCGGTCTGCAGCGGATGAGGATGAGAGCTTTGTGCGGCAGCTTTGTCAAAGCCTTGATATTCCGCTACATGTGGTTCATGCAGATGTGCGGCAGGAGGCAGCATCGAGGGGAAGAAGCATCGAGGAGACCGGCCGAGATATTCGTTTCGAGAGCTTCTGCCGGGAGGCACAGCTCTGGAATGGGCGGCAGAAGGGCGGGGGATATCCGAAGATTGCTGTAGCACATCATCAGGAGGACTGTGCAGAAACAGTACTGATGAATCTGTGCAGAGGATCTTCCCTGGCAGGCCTCACCGGCATTCGTCCGGTCAGCATAAAGGAGGGAGTCACCTTTATCCGGCCGCTGATAGCGTGTACCAGGAATGAGATTGAAGAGTACCTTCGCAATGCGCGGCAGGAGTGGCGCACGGACGAAACGAATGCAGAGGACGTGTATACCAGAAATTATGTCAGGGGGCACATTCTTCCGGAGTTAAATGACAACGTAAATGCGAAGACGACTCGGCACCTGTGCCGGACGGCCACAGATCTGCAGGAGGCGGAGGATTTTCTGCAGGATCTGACAGAAAAAACACGAAAGCAATGCCGGATGCGGGAAGACGTGCCGATCTATCGCGCGGCCAGCCTGTGCAAACTGGAACCGTATCTTTTGCGGCGGGTTCTCTACGCGATTCTTGGAGAAGCAGCAGGCGGACGCCGGGATATTTCGTACATGCACGTTGGGGAGCTGCAAAAGCTGCTCGCTGTGCATGGAACCGGCAGAATCTGTCTGCCGGACGGGGGCACTGCCTGCAAGGAATACGACCGGTTCTGGATTGAGCGGAAGGAAACGATGACAGAAACGAGCCTGGCAGCAGGGGAGAGGCTGTATCCGCAGAATAAAGAAGCCTATGGGATTCGCGTTTTTCCGTACGATGGGAAGCCGGAAGGCATTCCGAGGGGGCCATATACGAAATGGTTTGACTATGATAAAATGGCGGAGCTGCTTCGCTTTCGGACAAGGCAGACGGGGGATTGGATCACACTTGAGCCGGGGAAACGCAAGAAACTGACCCGGGTGATGATTGACATGCGGCTTCCGTCATCTGTGCGGGATACGCTGGTTTTGCCGGCGGATGGAAACCGGATTCTGTGGATTCCGGGCGGAAGGGTCAACTACGACTATATGGTGGATGGCTCTACACGGAATGTATTGGAACTGACCGTGCGCGGCTTGGTTGTACAGGTATAAATTCGTCAGAGCGTATATGGGAACGCCGGCTGACGGCTAGGAGGAGAACATGGCAGAGAACATTTCTGTACTGATTTCGGAAGAGGATGTAGAGAAGAGAATCCGCGAGCTGGCGGCACAGATCTCGGAGGACTACGCGGGACGAAAGATTCGCATGGTCGGCATTTTGAAGGGGGCCAGCTTTTTTATGTGCGAGCTTGCAAAGCGCATTACCGTTCCGGTATCCATTGACTTCATGCAGGTGTCCAGCTACGGCGGCGCGACAGAGTCTACCGGAACGGTGCGGATCCGGAAGGATCTGGACGAATCCATCGAGGGACTTGACGTCATCATCGTGGAGGATATTGTGGATTCCGGAAGAACGCTGGAATTTCTGGGAGATTTTCTCAAGAAAAAGGGCGCAGCATCCATCAAATACTGCACGCTGCTGGACAAGCCGGAGCGCCGCGTGGTGGATTTGAAGGCGGATTATTCCGGCTTTACCATTCCTGATAAGTTTGTTGTAGGCTACGGAATGGATTACGATCAGGAATATCGCAATCTGCCGTACATTGGAATTGTAGAACTGTAAAGAGGCAAAAGGTTGAATAATAACGAGAATCGCTATTCGGGAGGCAGAATGGTGCTGGGCATCATTGCTGTCATGATGGTTTTTGTGATGATTCAGTTCCTTCGAGGAACCTACTCACAGCCGCAGAACCCCTACACGCAGGACGAGTATGAGCAGGATGTTCAGTCGGGAAATGTAGCTTCTGTTGAGATTGTTCCGAATCAGGAAACGCCGACCGGCTATGCAGTGGTGACGCTGAAGGATGGTACCAGCCAGACCCTGTATGCAACGGACATCACCAAGACGGAGAGCTATGCGCGGGAAGCCGGTATTGCAACGGTGGTGGATGACGTGCCCCGGGAGAACTGGTTTCTGACCAGCGTGCTGCCTATGCTGCTGGTGGCGGCGGTGTGCCTGATGTTCTTCTATCTGATGAGCGCGCAGCAAATGGGCGGCGGCGCCAATGCCAGAATGATGAATTTCGGTAAGAGCAGGGCGCAGCTGGCCGGGGATAAGGACCGTGTGACCTTTGAGGATGTTGCCGGTCTTGCAGAGGAGAAGGAGGATCTTCAGGAGATTGTGGACTTCCTGAAGAACCCCGAAAAATACACGAGCCTTGGCGCCAGAATTCCCAAAGGCGTTCTGCTGGAGGGCGCGCCGGGTACCGGTAAAACCCTTCTGGCAAAGGCAATTGCAGGAGAAGCGGGCGTTCCGTTTTATTCGATTTCAGGCTCGGATTTTGTGGAGATGTTCGTGGGCGTCGGTGCGAGCCGCGTTCGCGATATGTTTGAAGAGGCCAAGAGAAACAGCCCGTGCATCGTATTTATCGATGAAATCGATGCTGTGGCCAGACGTCGCGGAACCGGCGTCGGCGGCGGCCATGACGAGAGAGAGCAGACGCTGAACCAGCTCCTGGTGGAGATGGACGGCTTCGGCGTGAATGAAGGCATTATCGTGATGGCGGCGACAAACCGTGCGGATGTTCTGGATCCGGCCATCCTTCGGCCGGGACGGTTTGATCGCAAGATAACCGTTGCTCGCCCGGATGTGCGGGGAAGAGAGGATATTCTTGCGGTACATGCCAGGAAAAAGCCTCTCGGTGATGATGTCAATCTAAGAGAAATCGCCCAGACAACGGCCGGATTTTCCGGAGCGGATCTGGAGAACCTGCTGAATGAGGCGGCCATTCGGGCGGCTCGTTCCGAAAGGAAGTTCATCAATCAGTCGGATATCCAGGCGGCCTTTATCAAGGTTGGACTTGGCGCGGAGAAAAAGAGCCGCATCATATCGGACAAGGAAAAACGGATCACAGCCTACCATGAGAGCGGGCATGCCATTTTGTTCCATGAACTGGAGGATGTGGGACCTGTCTACACGGTATCGATTATTCCTACCGGAGTCGGTGCGGCCGGTTATACGATGCCGCTTCCTGCGCAGGATGAGATGTTCGCAACCAGAAAGCAGATGCTGCATGAGATCATGGTGGATTTCGGCGGACGCATTGCGGAGGAACTGATTCTGGATGACATTACGACAGGCGCATCCAATGATATCCAGAAGGCCACTGCTACAGCGCGCAGCATGGTTACGAAGTACGGCATGAGTGCGAAAATCGGCACAATTAACTATCAGCAGGAGGAAGAGGACGTCTTTCTGGGATACGATCTTGGACATACATCCCATAACAGTGAGTATGTGGCCGGTGAAATTGATAAGGAAGTTAAGGCGATCATCGACCGCTGCTATGAGGAGGCCAAGGCGATCATAATGAAGCATGAGGATGTGCTTCATGCCAGTGCGCGGCTCCTTCTCCAGAAGGAGAAAATCAGCGGTGAGGAGTTTGATGCACTGTTTGAGACCGCATAAAGCGAGTGCTATTGTGAACCCGCACAAAAACGGGGTATCAGATTTGTAAAATTCATGCACTTAGTGAATTGCTGTATACCGGGGGAACTGATACTATACTTCTCGTAACCCCCCAATACATTATAAGTTTTTGCTATACCCCATTAAGAAGTTTTACTTCTCGAGAAACGACGGCCCCCCAAGCACCGTCGTTTTTTCGTGCCTTTTTTCTCGGACGCCTCCGGCGGATCGCACGGATTTGCAAAGGGAATTGCTGCTGGCGGATCCGTGAGCGGTATCACGGGAGGAATTTGTGCATTGTCAATAAGCCGAACCCGCAGAAGAGGATTTTCTGTTTCCATTTCGTGATGTGTGCGCTATAATCTCCTTTGTAACATTGTTGATTTTCATCAAACAAAGTTCATTATAGGGAAAGGTGGTATTGGATATGCCGATCGTAACTAGCACAGAACTCTTCAAGAAAGCGTATGATGGGGGATATGCAATCGGAGCTTTCAACATCAACAACATGGAAATTGTTCAGGGAATCACGGATGCAGCAGCAGAGCTGAAGAGCCCGGTAATTCTGCAGGCTTCCCAGGGCGCGAGAAAGTACGCGAATTCCGTATATCTTGTAAAGCTTGTTGAGGCAGCAGCAGAGCTTCATCCGGAGCTGCCGATCGTTCTTCACCTGGATCACGGCGCAGATTTTGATGTCTGCAAGGACTGCATTGATAACGGCTTCACCTCGGTTATGATCGATTACTCCGGACATCCGTTCCAGGAGAACATCGAAGTGTCCAGAAGGGTTGCAGAGTACGCACATGAGCACGGCGTTGTTGTAGAGGCTGAGCTTGGAACTCTGGCAGGACAGGAGGATGCGGTATCGGTAGAGGCAGATAAGGCTTTCTACACACATCCGGAGGAGGTTGAGGAGTTCGTTGAGAAGACGGGCGTTGATTCCCTGGCCATTGCTATCGGAACCTCTCATGGTGCATTCAAGTTTAAACCCGGAACCAAGCCGCAGCTTCGCCTGGATATCCTTGATGAAGTTGCTAAGAGACTTCCCGGATTCCCGATCGTTCTGCATGGCTCCTCTTCTGTTCCACAGGAGTATGTTAAGATCATCAACGCACATGGCGGCAAGCTGGTGGACGCAATCGGTGTTCCGGAGGATCAGCTTCGCGAGGCATCCAAGCGTGCGGTATGCAAAATCAACATTGATTCCGATCTTCGTCTTGGCATGACGGCAGGTATTCGTCAGCACTTTGAGGAGCATCCGGACCATTTTGATCCTCGCCAGTATCTGACTGACGGCCGTGCAAATGTAAAGGCGATCGTTGAACACAAGATCAAAGACGTTCTTGGCTCTGAGAATACCATCTAAGACGCCTTCCAATGAATGATCAGGTGCAGTTGACGAGAGGAATGCTTTTGTAAGCGATTCCGCTGAGGATATTACTGTACGGTGGGACCTGCAGCAGTGCTGCAGGTCCTTTTTTTAAGCGAGGTTTTCTATGATCACGGCAAAGGGCACCGCAGGATTTGATGACATCATTATTGGCACAATCTGGTACAGGAGCAGGGAAAAGGGAACCGGATCGGAGGTGCCGGCCAAAGCACCGGAGGAGGAGCTGCATCGTTTAGAAGCTGCCAGGACCAAATCCAAGGAACAGTATCTGGAGCTGTATAGGCAGGCTGTTTCGGCTGCCGGAGAGGAGTATGCAGAAATCTTTCGACTTTATGCGCAGATTCTGGATGACAATGGACTCCTTTCACGTATAAGGGAACTGATCGTGCAGGAGGGGGAAACGGCAGAACAGGCAATCAGAACGAGCATGGATGCAATAGGTAATCGTCTTAATGCTGCGGAGGATCCGTATTTTTTCCAGAGGAATGCCGATATTGAAGATCTGAAAAATGAGCTTCTGCAAAACCTGGAGGAGGACAGCGCTGAATCTGACGCCTGCACAAATCCGGCAGGGGGCGCTTCAAAGAAGCTTCCGGAAGGAGCTGTGATCCTTGCGGCGGAAGGCATGACGGCGGCTGAAATTCTACAGCTTTCGAGGGGGAGCATACAGGCAGTTTTGACAAAGCGCGTAGCAAGCCTGTCTCACGCAGCAATTCTGGCTAAATCAATGGGGATTCCTTTTTTGTCCGGATGCCTGGATTTATCCGAGGAATGGAATGGCAAAACGGCAATATTGGATGGGCAGAAAAATGCGATCTATGTGGATCCGGACTCTGCCTTCTGCTGTGCAATGGAGGAAGAGGGACGTCTTCGCTCCAGACAAAGAGAACGGCTGGAGGCGCTGAAGGATCGGCCGATTGTTTTGAAAAACGGGAAAAAGCTGCCGATTCGCGCGAATATAGCTGTTCTGCAGGATCTGGACCGCGCAAAAGAGTGCTGCTCAGAAGGCGTGGGGTTATTTCGCTCAGAGTTCTTATACCTGCACGCGGCGGCGGAACCGACAGAAGAGGAACAATATAAGACATACCGGTGTGTTGTAGAAGCGTTTGCACATCAGGAGGTGATCATTCGTACCTGGGATTTGGGAGCAGACAAGGCGGTTGACACCCTTTTTCCGGAAAAGGAAGAAAACCCTGCGCTGGGGCTTCGCGGCGTACGCCTGTGCCTTGCCAGAAGAGAGTTCTTCAAGCGTCAGCTCCGTGCTCTTTTGCGTGCAGCTGTATATGGGAATCTGTCCATTATGCTTCCGATGATTACCTCAGTTTGGGAGGTGGAGGAGTGCAGAAGGATTATAAAGGAGTGTGAAGAAGAATTAACGGAACAGGAGGTGCCGCACGGAAGCGATCTGCCGGTGGGGATCATTATTGAAACGCCTGCGGCAGCATTGTGTGCAGAGGAGCTGGCACAGGTATCGGACTTTTTCTCGATAGGAACCAATGACCTGACACAATATACCTGCGCGGCGGATCGATTGAATCCCGGGCTTTCTGATTATTTTACGCCGCATCATCCGGCAGTTCTGCGGCAGCTTCGCATGATAACAGCAGCTGCGCATAAATACGGAATTGATGTCAGCGTGTGTGGAGAAATGGCGGCAGATCCGGAGATGACCGGATTTTTGCTGGAGCTTGGAGTGGATGCACTTTCGGTATCGCCGGAGGAAATCCTCCCGCTGCGCTGGAGGATCTCCTCAGAAGAGGCCTGATGGCTAATGATTAGCTTCCTGCTCGATCAGGGAGAGGATGAGTTCACTGGAGTTGCTCTGGGAGCTTGTCTCCATTGCGGCGATGTATTGCGCACGCTTCTCCATGAGCTCGTCCAGTTTGGGCAAAATGACATCCGGAAGATCGTCATCCTGCACAACAATGCTGTACCCCTGTGCTTCAAATGAAGCAGCATTGAGCTTCTGATCCCCGCGCCCGGTGGGAAGAGGTACCAGGAGGTTAGGCTTCTTGAGTGCCAGCAGTTCGCAAATGGCATTGGCGCCCGCCCGCGAGAGAACGATGTCGGCTGCGGCATACAGATCCTTCATGTCGTCCTTCACGTATTCGAACTGGCGATATCCGGGACGGGTCAGAAGCAGGTTGTCGACCTTATCCTTGCCGCACAGATGAACAATCTGAAACCGTTCCAGAAGCGCATCCAGATTATCGCGAACGGTCTTGTTGACCGATGCAGCGCCCAGGGAGCCGCCCACAACCATGAGAACAGGCTTTTGCGCATCGAAACCGCATAGATCGAGTCCTCTTTGACGGTCGCCGTGAAACAGCTCATCCCGAATCGGCGTTCCGGTCAGAATTGCCTTTGCATCCGGCAGATTTTGCAGAGTCTCCGGAAAGTTGCAGCAGACCCTGGCGGCAAAAGGAACACACAGCTTGTTGGCTAGGCCGGGGGTCATGTCCGATTCATGTATAATGCAGGGAATGTGCAGAGAATGCGCTGCATGAACCACAGGCACACCGACATATCCTCCCTTTGAGAACACTACCTGCGGCGCAAATTCCTTCAGAAAATGGTGGGCCTCACGATAGCCCTTCAGCACGCGGAAGGGATCCGTGAAATTTTTCGGATCAAAATAACGGCGAAGTTTACCGGTCTCTATGGCCTCATAGGGTATGTCATAGTCTGCAATCAGCTTGCGCTCAATGCCGGTGATGGATCCAATGTAGGCAATCTCGTATCCGGCCTTCTGAAGATAAGGAATCAGTGCCAGATTCGGAGTGCAGTGCCCGGCGGTTCCGCCGCCGGTAAGAACAATTCGTTTATTCATCAATGATTTTCCTGTGCGTTTCAGTGAAATTTGTTGATCATGCTTCCATTTGGGCCAGTGCAGAACGAATGGCTTTTGCAAGCTGATCCGGACATGATGTATTTTTGAAGCCACAGGTTGTTCCTTCCAGAAGCTCTGCCACCTCTTCTGCCTTTCTTCCCTTTACGAGCCGGGAAACTCCCTGGAGATTACCGTTGCAGCCGCCGGTAAAAATCACATCCTGAATGATGTGATCCGGGGTGATATCCAAATCAATGCTTGAAGAACAGGTTCCGGATGTTTTATAGATCATGGTATATTCTCTTCTTTCTATAATTGGAGTGTGTAGTTTGTATACAGACATCATTATGATGCTGCGGTCAAATCTCCTCACGAGAGCAAGCTCTCAGCGGAGTTTTGGGCCTTGTGACCTTGGTATCTCATTATATGTCAGAAATAAAAAAAATCCTACCGAACAAGGGATAATTGATTGATGTTCAGCTGCCGGCCGGGCAAGAGGAACCGTACCGGCTTGCATTCATAAATGCCCCCTGCTAAACTTTACTGTGACGTGCGAAAGGCATGTCGCACAGGGGAGCAAGCATAAGGAGGTATTGCCCAATGGCAAAGGTTACATTTGATTATTCCAAGGCAAAGAGTTTCGTCCGGGAGGAGGAAATTTCCAACATTGAGAGTCAGGTTCTTGCAGCAAAGGAGCTTCTGGTATCCGGCACAGGTGCCGGAAATGATTTCCTTGGTTGGGTGAATCTTCCGGTGGACTATGATAAGGAGGAATTCTCCCGCATTAAAACGGCAGCGGAGAAGATTAAGAGCGATTCAGACGTATTGCTGGTGCTCGGCATCGGCGGTTCTTATCTGGGAGCCCGTGCAGCCATTAATTTCCTTCGTCACAATTTCTACAATACGGTTTCCAAAGAGATCCGCAAGACGCCGGAGATTTATTTTGCCGGTAATTCCATCAGCGGCACCTATCTGTCAAACCTCGTAGATGTTATCGGAGATCGCGATTTCTCCATTAATGTTATTTCCAAGTCGGGTACCACGACAGAGACATCGATTGCATTCCGCCTTTTCCGTGAGCTTGCGGAGAAGAAATACGGAAAAGAGGGCGCAGCAAAGAGAATATATGCGACCACAGATAAGGCACGCGGCGCATTGAAGACGCTGGCAGATGCAGAAGGCTACGAGAGCTTTGTTATTCCTGATGATGTCGGCGGACGCTTTTCTGTGCTTACGGCTGTGGGACTTCTTCCGATTGCGGTGTCCGGCGCAGATCTTGACCAGCTGATGGCCGGCGCAGCAGAAGGCAGACGCCTGGCTATGGAGTCGGATTATGCTGACAATGACGCGCTCAAGTATGCGGCAGTCCGCAATATCTTCCTTCGCAAGGGCAAGTCTGTGGAGATCCTGGCTAACTATGAGCCGTCTTTGCATTACACCTCCGAATGGTGGAAGCAGCTTTACGGTGAGTCAGAGGGCAAGGATCAAAGAGGCCTTTTCCCGGCCAGCGTGGATTTGACCACAGACCTTCATTCCATGGGACAGTTCATTCAGGATGGTGCCCGCATAATGTTTGAGACGGTTCTGAATGTAGAGAAGCCGAAGGCGGATGTGGTGATCGGAACGGATGCAGAGAACCTGGACGGACTGAATTTCCTGGCAGGAAAAACCATGAACTTTGCCAATCAGGCTGCAATGAACGGAACGATTCTGGCACATACGGACGGAAGTGTACCGAACCTGATGGTGAAGATTCCGGAGCAGACAGAGTTCTATCTGGGCGAGCTGTTCTACTTCTTTGAGTTTGCGTGCGGTGTCTCCGGATACCTTCTGGGCGTTAATCCGTTCAATCAGCCCGGTGTTGAATCCTACAAGCACAATATGTTTGCACTTCTTGGGAAGCCCGGCTTTGAGGGGCAGACCGAGGAGCTTCTTGCAAGATTGGCAGACGAATAAAATGATGAGAATAATCCGTAAAAACACATCCAGAGAGTTGGAGGAGCGGGATTATGCAAACAGGGACGGAAGCGTGCTTCCGTCCCTGTATTTTCCTGCATTGGAGCAAGGCGGAGCTGCTGTAAATATGATATCGACCCGATTGGGCGGCGTTTCGAAGAATCAGTTTTCGACATTGAATCTGACCACAGGAAGAGGAGACAGCCGGGAAAATGTGCTGGAGAACCTTTCCCGCATAGCGGCAGCGTTTGGCACGGATCTGCAGCACTGCGTCTGTTCGCATCAGGTGCATGAGACAAACGTGCGCCGTGTGTACGCAGAGGATGCAGGTATGGGCGTGCTGCGTCCGTCGGAGTGGGAAAGCGCGGATGGGATCATTACAAACGAGCCGGGCCTGCTGCTGGCCACGTTCTATGC
>CAVFRZ010000010.1:0-24709 GCA_963624875.1 Anaerovibrio sp. | reverse complement strand
ATAGCAACTGTTAACGGCGGCCTTGCCGCCATACATGGACCATGACTATCGAATCAGCTAATTGATCATCAATAGGATAGCTATGCCCTTTTTTAGGGACAGATTATCTTCAAATGGTCAAATGCTGAAATCCGAGCAAGATACCGGCTGGTTGTTAGCCCGAAAATGTCATGGTGAATAATTCAGGGTAAATATGCATAATAAAAATTACTGCGGAACATATGACATTTTGAAATTCACAGCAGCGCTGATGGTGGTTTTTTTCATTTGTATGGTTTGTTTGGACTAAGCAGCATTTATCCGATAACAGATGTGGTCACTGTTTATGTGGAACTGTTTTTTATCCTTTCCGGATTCTTTCTGATGGCACATGTGGACACGCTGCCGTCAGATGCAAGTGAGACGGTGGTGGAATATCTTTTGCATAAATGCAAGGGATTTTTCGGGGCGCTGTGTATCGTCAATGCAGTGCATTTCTTCTTTTTCTGCAATTATAACGGCATACGGACCGTGACCGGCGTACTCTCACAATTGTGGCATTTCAAATGGGAATTTTTGATGCTGCAATGCGGCAATTTTATACAGAATCCGCAGTTTAATACAGATTACCTTGTGGGGGCGACCTGGTATCTTTCAGCAATGATGATCACACAGGCCGTGATCTATCCGCTGGCAAGGTACTATCGAAAGGGCTTCCTTTACATTATCTGTCCGATTATGATTGTTTTTGTGTACTCATTTGCCATGCAAAAATACGGTACTACCAATATCGGAAAGGATATCACATACCTGCTGCCGGATTCTCTTTACCGGGCTTTTGCAGGTCAGTGCTACGGCGTGCTTGCCTATAAATTTCAATGCAGGGCACAAAGAACGCACTTTTTTGAGAAAAAGGAAGGTGCAATCCTTGATACGGCTTGCTGGTTTGTCATACCGCTGACCATCGTTCTTACCTTCAGCAGCGTGCGGGATGCAAATGTGTTTTGTGTTATTCCTTTTATGGTGATCATAGCAAGTGCTGCTACTGGTGCTACCCCTGCTGCAAGGATGCTGCAGCACGTTCCTGCTAAGCTTTGTAAGGGAATGGGCAAGTTTAGCCTTTACATTTATCTTACGCATTTTGCTGTGATTTGCAGTGTTACGCAATATCTGAAGGAATACAGTCTGCCTGTCAGGATTATCGTTTGTCTTGCAGGTATCGTGATTTATTCTTCTGTTTTGTATTTGATCGATCGCAGGAGAAAGAACGCTTATCCGGTCGTGATTGTTTCTGTACTGGCTGTGGCGGCATCGCTTTTAACCTGAATTATTCATCCCGATAGGGACGAATAATTCAGGTTAATTTTTCTGGAAGTTCACGGTATCCCCAGGAAAGCCGTTCCTTGTCAGCTCGTTCCACTTAGCATTCGTGGCTTCCAGCTGCTTTTTCTGCATGACTCGTTTCCTGTCGCTGAGAATTGCAAGCATCTCATCCGCCACATCTTCCATCGAGAGTTTCTTGTAGTGCGAAAGATATCCAATCATCCGCTGCTCGGTCCAGTCCGTATTCAGATTGAGAGTGATTTGCTTGCAAAACACTTCCCATGCTGCCTCTCGAAGTTCTGATCCATATAATCGACTTCGATCACCTCATACCTCGTGCAGGACCGCACACCATCCAACGAAAGGCCCCCTTCCTCAGTCTGGAACGGCCCCGATTTCTTCGTGATCACCGGATTGATCATCGCAAACTGGAATGGTCCGGCTGCGACAACGATGATATTTTTCCGAACGCCGAATATGCTTTCGTCGACTGTTACATTTCCACATTAGTTCCATTCTTCCCATGCAAACATATTTTGGATCTTATCTTCCAGAAAATCATAATCTGGAGCACACTCATCATACGAAGAAGACCGTATACTCTCACTCTCCAGTCCTTCTGCATACAAATCGACGATATCTATCAACCGTCCGTCCTTGTTGAAGATCAGCGTTCCACTATAGCGTACGAGTCGGCTGGATTCCTCCTCAAAATCGATCTCATACCTGTATTTATCATCCAATGAATGATCGCACCATTCCAGATTCTCGGGTGAAATTCTCTTTCCAGAAAAATCCTTTATCAACTGCTTCAACAACGTAGGATCCTCAATAGAAACATCCTCCAGATAGTATTCATCGGCTGCTTCTTCGATCCTTTCGTCATATTCGGAAAGAGCCTCTTCATACTCTTCAACCGCTGACGCGTATTCCTCCTCATTCTCGTATTCGTCTGGATCAGGCTCTTCCGGTCTGTCATCTTCCACACCAAGATATTCCGGGAGATCAAAAGCGTCCTCTGCTGACGCTAGCAAATCCTCATAGATATCCAGATCGCATAATGGTGTCTCTGAGCGAATTGCTTCTTGTATTGCCGCGTATTGATCTTCCGTAATTTCGAATTCAACCCTTCTGAAAATGGATACATCTGCTCCGTTATACTGCACAAATCCATGCCATGTCTTGCTCATACATATCCCCCGTTCCATACATCAATCTTAATTTCGGATTCGTCATTCTCTCCGAATTCTATTCCACAGATATCCTTATTTTTCTCTGCAATTGTCCATTACTAACCTTAGCTGATAAACTCCGACGGCCGACCATAACTCGTTATATAAGCACCTTTCTGTGCTCTGGTCATTGCAACATAGAGCAGGCATTTCTCCGCCGTTATGCTCTCAGCCTCAGAAACGGCATCTGTTCTGTTCACTGCTGACGGCAGCGGTACGATGCGGTTGTTGACCGCAGCGACAAACACATACTTAAATTCCAGACCTTTCACGCGGTGCATCGTGGCTACGCGAAGGCCCTCAAAGGATCGGTCATCGCTTTTATTGCGCTTAATAGCATAAGAACGAATGCCGGCTCTTGTCAGCTGGGCAATATAATCCTCCACCAGCTTCTTGGTTCTTGCCACAATGCAAATATCTGTTAAGGCAATTCCGTTTGCCTGCAGCTTCTTGATTTCCTGAACAATGAAGTCAAATTCACCACTGGCATCCTTGAAGTTCTTAATGACCGGCTTTGCACCATGCGTAAGCGATTGGCATCTGTCGCCCAGATCCACATCCTCATCCAGATCATCAAAGGATATCCCATTCAAAAGAGCAAAAGCAAATCTCCTGATTTCTTCTGTAGTACGATAGTTGATTTTCAGAATGCTGCTCCTGCCTCGCACGTTAATGCCGCATCTAGAGAGAGTGGGATGATTACGATAAATACGCTGATGAGAATCACCCACAATGAAAAGATCATTTTCATGCTCGTCTCCGGCAAGTGCTCGTAACAGACGATACGCGTTATCGCTGAAATCCTGCCCTTCATCGACAATCACATGTGCATAACGAGGACGGCCTCCGGCAGACTGCAGCAGCTTTGTGCTCTCATACATGGCGGTATTGATATCCCGGATCTGCTTTTCCTTCATCAGATTCTGGTAATTATCAAATACCTTCCATACCAGCATTCGCTTCTTGCGATCCAGTCTGGTTCCACGACCATTTCTGGTAGCCTTGATGTACTTCTCCAGAGAAAGAGCCTCCTGTGCAATCACCACACGGTTCCATTCCTCTTCGTAGAAACTCACATCAAATTCCAGGCCATTATTGGCAAGAAGTATCGCCTGCTCCCAAAGGGGCCCTATCACTTCGTCATATCCGATTACTGCAGAAAAGCCGGATTCTTTCAGAAATTGATTGACCCAGGCATCCAGATGAATAACTTCAATTTTGCGAAGCTCCTCCAGAGAACAGATCTTTCTCAGGTTCTCTCGGATATCGGCCGCAAGGTTTGCAGTAAAGGTTGTAAAGAGAATCCTCTGCTGGCCACTTAGGCCGGCCGCCAGCTGTTTGGCTCTGTGCATTGCCACAACCGTTTTACCGGTTCCGGCACCGCCCAGCACTCTTGCGGCTCCGGAATAATTCCTGCGCACAATCCTGCGCTGTGTCGGATGCAGGAATACCCTCCATTTTTCAAGCGGCTCAGCCATAATACGGCGGAGCTCATCTTCCCCATCCACCACTACAAAGGACTTCAGTGTTGCCGGCATATCCAGTGCCATGGCAAGATCATCTGCTGTGGCCTCTGCTGCAGCCTGTTCTTCCTTGCACAGTTCCAAAACTTCATCGATATCAATACCCTCCGTCAGCCAGGAGAGATATTCATATACGTCTGCCGGAATGGTTCCCTCCGCCTGATAGAAGCTCTCTTTGGTCACAAAGGACTTGATATAGCCAAGCTGCGCCTCCGGAACGCCCAGCTCTATGAGCTGCTTGTCCGTTACACCGGCAAAAATCGGCTCTGCCGCTGCAACAGGCTGCTCTACCGTGACTGTCTGAATGTCATAGACCTGAATCGCACCCGTCTTCGGGTTTACGTCGCAGCGTTTCCTTGCCGCCCACTCATAGGCTTCATCATGATGATCCACCCAAAGGAGAAGATAGACACCGGACTCCTTTTGCCGAACTACAATGCCGCGATAGGTATCGTCAATGCGGACAGAATAAATTTTGTTATCTGCTCCGTTCGCCAGCTTTTCATAATTAATTCCGGGCGAATTCGGATCATTTCGGAACTTGTTTACGAACTCAGTAACCTTTCCCTGAATCGAACGAGGAAGCCTGGCAAAGGCTGTCAGAAAATCGGATGAAATTGCTACCTTTACATTCTCAGCCATTACTGTTCACCTCCAAAATACCGGAGTGCATCCGGAACACTCATCAAATCAAAGATATGCCACCCCTTACTCTCTACGATTTCCTTATCCTCCAGCTGTTCCGCTGTCAGGAAGCCGATTTTCTCATCCGGCCACGCAATTTCAATCGTTGCAACAACCTCGCCATCATCTCCGACAGCCTCATAGCCAATATTGTCTTCCTTCGGAGCCGGAATTCCTGCATCCTTTGCGGCCTCCGCGAATGCCTTCGCATCGTCATCAAACAGCAGCTCCATAATGCCGTCCCATGCTGCATCGGCAGGTGCTGCTGCACTGCTGCCGCTAAGAGCCCCTTCCGACTCTACAGGCAGTGCAAGGTAATCCATCTGTGTCATACCGACGGAAGATACGGCGATAAACTCCTCCGAGAACTGCATCATATTGCAGAATTGCCAGAAGCCGTTCCATTCCTGTTCATATTTATCGGTACGCTGATCTTTTTCATCCTTCAGCACCGCACAAACCGCCACCGGTTTCTTCTCCTTTAACGCCGTTGCCGGAACACCGGCATAAACAGCTAAATGCGCGTTATTCGTTCTTGGTATCCAGGTTCCGTAAAAGGTTCCGGGGAAAGTAAAGCCCATGTCTGTATAATGTGTTTGATCCTTGACGGCATCTGTAACCGTTTTCCATTCAGAGAATGCCAGACTGTTATTCATAATCTTCGGATCCAGCAATGACAATGCATACGCGTGTGCGTGCGAACTGAAAACCGTTTCTGCATCAGGGCGCTTCAGATACTCGATCAGGAAATCAAGGCCGGTGGTTTTAGACGGATGCAAAGAATCCGCATTCTCGCTCTTGACAGTATTCTGGTACATCATCTTGCCATACGGCATCCTCTCCGCCTCCAGTGTGGCCGTACAGTAATCTCCCTGCGGAGCAAAAACGCTCTGCACATCCTTGTAGCTCAAAGACCACACCCGGAACCTTCCGCTTCTGCGGATTGCTTCACGCTTTACAGTGTCGTCTGCTGCAATGTCCTTGTGATACAGGAAACCATCTGTGAATACAGCTACCGGAAGATGCCCCTCCGCATGGATTGGCCAGAATACAAAATCCGGCTTCGATGTCACCTTTACACCCTTCGCCGCATCCAGCAGCACCTGCGGTTCGATTTCCCAGGCCGCATCATCCAGCTTGATATAATAGCTATGCTTCCCATTGCGAATGGTATCGCTCACATTGGCAGCTCCAACCTTCTGACGCACAGCCTCCATAAAACGCTGTTCCAGCTCGCTGTCAAACAGAGGATTGACCGGAATATCATTCAGCTTACTTATCTTTTCGACATTGTCCTTTCCGGATACTATCGACTTCAGCATACGAATGGCCGCCGATCTGGAAATGTTGCCAATCTGCCGACTCTGTCGATAGGCAAACAGGCAGTGATAACAGCCGTCTTTCTGCGGATCTTCCTTGCAGCTGCAGTTTTCCATTACATGCAGAGCCTTTTCAAAGATCGTCGTCAAGGCATCCTTCTTGTGCATCAGCTCCTTCAGATAGCCGGTACCGCCCGGAACAGAGTCATAAATCACGAGATACTGCTTCCGATAATCCGCATCGGCGACCGGCACCTCGCTGACCGTCGCACGCAGATGATCCACATTGCCAAAATATTCCTTCATGCCAAGCATGAAGGCAGCAACAAAGGACTCCATCTTCACAGAGGACGAATCCATCGTTGTTGCAGGGACCAGCAGCCGCAAAATCTCCGTATTAAATTCGCGGTATAAGAACAGGCACTCCTCGTATGCATCTGCCTGCATGAGTGAAGGCATCTTTTTGGTTTTACAAGCAAAGGTATGGTTGGGCTTACCATGCTCATTCGGCTGAATCTTGCCGCAATATTTACAGATCTTGAAGCCCTTGCGAACATCCTCCACGCCGGAGACAGACAGCTTTTCGCCGGTCATATCACTCTCGCCAAAATTGATTTCCCGAAGCGTTGCCTTGCGGACAAACTCATATCCGAAGGGAAAATCTTCGTTATCCATGCGATAGGCACTGGAGATATCATGATCTTCATCGACATCGACCAGGAGCTGTTTGCAATAGAATACATTGGAGCGGTCATCACTCTCGTCACCGATCAGGCTCTTGGTGTAATCCATGTTGGAGTAAACCATCTGAACCTTCAGCATGGTGCGCACCTGCCCTTGATCTGCCCAGGCAGGACTTCCGCATTGCGGGCAGGCAGCAGTATTCTTGCCGGCCTCTTCAATTTGTGCATGCGAGCAATTGGGGCACAATCTCCACTTGGCTGTCTGGGCTGTCGTCAAATCAACCTGATCGATGGTCAGCTTTCGACCATCTACGTAGAAGCTATTGTTCGGTGCAAATTCACTGATGGCGGATGATGCAGACCGGTTGTATTCGTACACCATCTTTTCGTATTTCTTTTTGCCTGCAGGCGGTGCTGCAGCTGCCTGCTCATCCTCTTTGCGATACAAAACCGCACGAAGAACAATTCCTGCCTCCGGGAACGCATAGTTCGGGAGCAGTCCTTCATCTGAGAGGAAATTGAATATATTCTTTTTGCCAAGTTCCTGGAGGACGTTCAAAAGCGCAGCTTCCTCGCTCTTCAAATCCTTGATTTGTTCGTCATAGGAGGAATCTTTAGGCTTCGCCTCGAGTTCTTTGATCATATCCTTCAGAGACTCTACGCTCTGACGCAGAGCATCCTGCTGGTTCTTGAGATCACGAAAAGCATCCAGAATCTTCACGTACATCGGACTGTTGGCCGTTCCCTTGCCGCGGGCAAATACCTGCAGTTCTTCCCGTGCGCTGTCATCCAAATATGCTGCAAACATCTGCATGAAGGAGTTGAGCTGACGAGACAGCGTGCTCTGAACGTAACTTAGAAAGTTAAACGGGAACATATCTTCCGGACTCTGATCCAGCTTATTCAAGATGATGCCAACCTTATCCGGAATAGCACCCTCCGGGACTCCCTTTTTAACCCAGGAATCCATGCAGAACGCAACAAACTGACGCTCCAATACAGCGGAAGCCTTTAGGAAAATGCGAGGCGCCGTAACATTACCCGCAATCATGTCCAGCGGATCCGCATAGAAATACAGGTCATGCGGTCTTGCGTTGGCAACTGCTACGGTAAGCGCATTGCCATCCTTACGGCCGGCACGACCGGCACGCTGCAGGAACTGACTCTGCGCAGGCGGCATGCTGCATAGAATGACCGTAGAAAGATCTCCGATATCAATACCCATTTCAAGAGTCGGTGTACAGGATAAGACATTCGGATCCCAGATTGCCTGTGTATCCTTCCCTCTCTTAAAGTCAATTTCAAGCTGTTCCCGATCCGGTCTTTCAAGAAGGCCGGTATGTTCTCTCGCATTGATTCTTACAAGATCACCGGTGGAATAAAGCCTTCCGTAATAGCCAAGTCCAATACTCTCATCCATTTCCAGATAGCCATCACAGGCCCCCCTCTGGCAGGGTGCACCGGACCAAAGCTCTGCATTTTCGGCAGACGCTGCATATACAGAACCACATTTATCACAGCGTAGCTGCACAACCTCAGATGAGATGTACACGTGCTCCTTATTCAGTCCATAAATCGTATAATCCGCTGAGGACGGTACGATGGAAATAACGTGCTGCTTCACTCCGGCATCCAGGATGAACTGACTGATTGCCCGGAAATTACTCTCCTCAACCAGCACCTCATTGCAGCAGGAGGCAATCCAATCCACGTATTTATTCGCTGCCGGAGAGTCAAAATTATAAGCATGTTTACCGGTCCCAAGATGCACTGCAACAAAGTGCGGAATGTAACGTTCTGATTGTCCCGGCAGCCAACGTTTCCATTCATTTGAAAGCAGATATCCTTCGCCGTTCGAAGTCGTGTATCCATCAAACACAGGATCTTCAAAGGCCCCATTTGAACGCATTACGTTAAGATATCCCAGAACCATTAATTCAAAGGAGTTCTGTTTCTCGGAGGTCAGTACACCCAGTTCATTGATGGTCCGCTCCTGTACCTCATCCGCCATTGCACGGATATCCTCTAAGCTGAATGACAGAACGGAGCAGCCGGACTTTTCCAGGGTTCGTCCAATCTTTCCGGTGAGGCCATACTCCAGCATGATCTCATAACGGACCCGCTGCTCGATCTCATGCATGAGGATCTGCGCCTGCTTATCCTTCCCCAGCTCACGCTTTTCCACCATATCTTCATAGGCGTGTTTCCAGGTCAGATTGGGCGCAATAAAGAAGCTGACGAATTCCTCATCCGTCATTCTTTCATGCCAGTATTTAATAAAGCCGTTCTGGAATTCATTCAGAGAAAGACCTGTGCCAAATTCCCTGCAGTATTTCTGAATAGCGCTGCGCAAACCAAAACGCCAGGTTCTCGAATTGAAGAATCCGGCTCTGTGCGCAGCATCCTGCACATTGTCCGAGAATGCCAGCGTCTTCTTGTCGTCGTTGAATTTGGAGGCAAACATCTGTGAGATGCTCGCACTGATTTCAGTTGCAGAGCGAAGACCCATCAGAGAAAGCCCACGACGGCTTCCGCAGCAAGGACAAATGTACTGCTTATGCTCCTTGTTTCCGAGCGTTTTGTTTTCTCCCGGAATCATGATCTTAATCATTTCTGCACTGCAGCTTGGACACGTGTCGGTTCCGTCCTCGCCTGATGTTACCTGCAGACAATCCGGGCAAATTCTTGCCGGCTTTAGACCATGCATTCTCTCCTCATGAGAGTGCGGAAACATCATGAGAATACTTTCGTCGGCCTTGAAGTACCGATTATAGAAAGCTTCCAGGCTTACCATAGTGGCATTGCTGCGCTCATTCAGGACAGAAACCCAGCCGGTGATACCACAGTCACGACAATTTACAACGGGCAGATATTGCCTGGCCTGCTGTTTATTCAGATCGTGTGCAATTTCGTATGTAACCTCTTCCGGATCGACCTTGGCTACAAGACGGCGAAGCTCCCGCATCCAAAGCTGCACCTGTACGTTCAGGAACGGGCGCAGCTTCCCTGCCTTTCCGGTACGGGCATGGGAGATGAGTGCGAACAGGGAATTAATAAGTACAGACGGATCCGATAGACTCTTTAATTCCGGATAATGTGCTCCCAGTTCCTCCGCGATTCTGGAGACCTGATAATAGTTGCCTCCCGTCAGATTGATAACAGACTGCATAAAGCTGTGGCGCATCAGCTGCTGGCCCAGCGCAATTCTTCCCTCATCGCTCAGAACATCGCCTGTAAATTCCGGGAACCAGTCTTTTACCGCAGCCTGTAAATAGTTCGAAGGATCATCTTCAGAAGCGAGCCTTTTCAGCGTTGCAGACTGCACCTCATCCGGCATTGCAAAATCTGTGATGTTATATCCATCAAAAAATTCCCGGGCAGACAGGCGATCCTCTGTAATGACTGCATCCTTCTCAAAAGGTTCCCCAAAGATTTCAGAAGCATATTCCAGAATGCTGCTGTTATTCTCTTTGGATCCCATGGTTGCAGACGTGCCAACACAGCAAAGATACCCATCATAAATGCCAAGGCGCCGCTTCAGACGGCGCAGCAGGCAGGCCAGATCCGTTCCCTGGGCGCCATCGAAGGTATGCAGCTCATCGACAGCAATATATTTCAGTGTCTCAGGATCATTATCCTGCCACAGCAGGGCATCCTTCGGACGAACCAGCAGATAATCCAGCATCTTATAGTTCGTCATCAGAATATCCGGTGCGCTGTTCAGCATGGTTTCATGATCGGTAATCACACCATGCTCACTCATCATCCGGGCCGGTGTATGCTCCTGACCGCCGACATACATGCCGACTGTCACATTGCCGCGAAGCTCCGGACTTTCATAGATCAGTTCCGCAATACGCTTTGCCTGATCGGTTGCCAGCGCATTCATCGGATAAATGATCAGCGCCTTAATGCCGCGTTCTCCGCGATGCTGATAGCAATATTCCAGAATCGGATACAGAAAGCACTCGGTTTTACCGGAGCCTGTGCCCGTCGCAACTAACGTGGATCTACCATCATCTCCGGTTAGCCGTTCAAATGCTTTCTGCTGGTGCAGATAAGGAAGATACGCAGGATGGATCGCCTCAAAGCAGGTAGGCATCTCTTCTGCCACACGAAACGGAAGACGTACAGAAACATAGGGCTCATGATAAACAGAGTCCTTCGTTTCCAACATTCTTTTTATAGAGCCCTTGAACGGCTCATTCGTCATGGGAAATGTAGTTTCTATGTAGTCCCCAATGCCCTTCTCTAATTGTTTGGCAAGTATGGATGGTAACATACTCGTGTCCTCCTGCTGTTTCATTGGCAAATTACCGGCAAGTTAAATTCGACGCTTCAGGAGCTGCTGCTTTCCCGAAAAGGCACATAAACTCGGCCTTTTTCAAATAGCCTTTTCCAGAAAACCCGGTATCGTGCAAATTACCGGCAAGTTAAATCAAGCCCAGTACCAACAAGCTCATCGAGCAAAAACTCCAGATTTTCCATCACTGCACCCTCTTTCTGTATTTCTCCTCAAAGAACTTCCACGCAGTCTCGTAGTCCTGCTCTCGGTCACAGCGATCAAACGGAGCAACATACTCAATGGTTCGCTCTACCGGACCGCCGGGCTGAGTATCATCGGTGATGGTACGAGCAAACACATAATCTGCCGGGGCGTTTTTCATGATACCGTCCCACTGAGCGCTACCGCGTTCTGTCGGCTGTACAGCGCCGGCATTTTCAAATTCCGGTCGAGAGAAGCCCACGCCGGTGAGAGAACGGTTATTGGTGAAGACGATACGTCCGTTCGCGTCATACCAGGTGTCCGCCTCGTAGCTTTGCAGCACAGGGAACTGGATGCGATAAATAGTCTTAAGCTGCTGCAAAGTCATGCCCAGCGCCATGGCGGTGAGTACATCAATCTCCACCAGTGCCTGCCGCCGCTCATAGTCCGTGCGAAGCGGAGTGTCCCATGTCCATTCTGAGGTCAGGGAACTGAAGCGGCTGTTTGCAAGACGTGGGTCGGATTTGGACCAGCTGTCTGCGGTGAAGCCCTCATCATAGCACTTATGCCAGAGGTCAGCGTAGTGGCGAGTAAGGCAGTTGAGGAGAAGAGCTCGCAACACGATTTGCTCATGATTATCACCATCCAAAAGCGGGAACAGCATATTGGTGCTGTAATTTACATGGTTCTTTCCTAACACTTTTACAAAAAAATCGTATGGCAAACTCGCCTCGCATCCGGCGAGGCATACCATGTCCACACGGTTTTTGATGCAAACAGAAAAAACCGTGTGGACATGTGCAATACCCTTGCAGGCTATTGCACATGTCAACGTGCGCTCAGAAGCGCACCCGACCATCTCCCGGTTTATGATGCGATATTCTTCAGAAACTTTCGTTCCCCATGGTGTTTCCGGCATACGATGATAGTATTCGTCCACACTGCATGCAGGTGCGTACTTGGTACGGATCATGTAATCATCCGAAATACCCGTCAAATCGACACGATCATAATCACTGTTTACACGGTAAACTCTGCGGGTTGTCTGCAAAATCGGATTTAAAATGCCGACATGCGCACCTGAATAGATGGATGCAGAAATTCTCTCAGGAAAATCAACTTTCGTAACAATCGTCCCGTCTTGCTGGGAATTGGTTTCATGCCACATTTCGGTGGTATATACAGTATCTCCCAAATTACCAAGTGTTTTGCTTTGTTCTGCAAAGCGTTCCAAGGCCTCAACCAATTCTCTGGCATAGATAACTGGCAGACGCGCTTGCCTCCAGTTATCATTCCCATCAAACAGCTTCGCGAACAACGCCAGCTCTTTTTTCGTGACGTGGATAATACGATCGGGATGTCCTTTGATATTCCATTCGCCGTTTTCATCCTTGATCCCCGGAATAGGAGCAGAGGCAGCACCTTCGTAACACTCTACGATGCTTTTAGCATCGTAGAGATTGCAGATGGTGTCGAAAAACACCATCTGTGGACCACCATACACATTCAGGCTGAATTGTGTATGGTGGTGCACTTCGGGAAATAGCTTCCTCTCATTTGCAAACTGAAAATGATAACGCAAACGAGGATACAGCTTTTCCCGAAGTGCACCACCCTTCGGGTCGTCGTAGACGCCCTCAGGGTGTACGAACGCGGCAAAGCCGCGTTCATTATTTTTTTCCCACGCCAGTGGCAAAAAGCACTTAAACAGGTTCGTCTGTTGGCCCTTCAAATCCGGATAATTCTGCATGGCATTCAGGAAATTCTGCTCACCAGACATCGATTCGTATTCCAAGAAGTACATTTTTCTTGTTTCAGCGCTTTCCAACGCCTGCGCACGCTCATGCGTTATCTGGGTAGCGGTCAGCTTTTTCACAGCAAACATTGGATTTCTATCTGCCAACACCCCCTGTTCTTTCCATTCCACCTTAACCCAGGGCGGATTTCCGATAACCAGATCAAAGCCGCCTCTCTCCGCAAAGAGATCAGCGAACTCCAGTTCCCAGTGCATGAAGTGATTCTGCTCAGCAATCTTTGCAGCCAGATCAAGGCGCGGATTTTCCTGACGGAGCTTTGGAATATCTACCACTGTGTCCGTTCCATAGGTTGCCGTGATGTCCAGTGCCAGCTGCTGCATCTCCGTGGGGAACAGCGACATCTGTCCGCTCTTTGACCAGTCATCCACTTTGACAGATGCCATAGTTCCTTCCAAAATCAGCGACATGTCGAACAGAAATTCACTGCGGGAGGGAAGCATATATGCTTTGTCGATCGGCCAGAACCACAGAGCGCACCAATAGTCCATGGCAAATTTGAGTCTCGCATAGGGACCGGCATTCTGCATATGTTCCGACTTGTACAGTTCCGAATAGATTTTGTCCTTCTCTCGAATCGTCGTGTGGGAATCCTGCGTATCATCTGCATAGCCGAACACGGAGAGCGCATCCTGCGTTTTCTCTTCCACCTCGTGACGCAGACTGATCTGTGCTGCCCACAATTCATCCACAACATTGGAAAGCCTGCGCAAGGTCGTAATCGCTTCATCCGAATAAGGGGCTGTGAACTTCTTGTTCCAGTCCTTCATATACTTGATCTTATCGGGTTCCAGATCCTTGATGACTTTATCTGTATAGCTGCACATGCCGGGATCGCCCAGCAGGAAGTGATAAATCTGGCTGTATCCGGTTTTCTTTTTGCGCTCTGTTCCCAGCGGCACACGCTCCGGTGCGTTCTCGTACCAGTGCAGGCCCTTGGATGTAGTCGTCAATGCAGACTCCGCATATACCTGCCTGCGCGCACCAATCAGGGAGTTGCCGTTTATCAGCTGCGTATTAAACCACGGCACAAAGCCGCCCTCGTAGATGGTGTTTAGCCACAGGGAGACCTCTGCCAGCTCCACGGCTACGGGATTCAAGTCCACACCGTAAACATTGCGGTCAGCGATGAACATTTTCACCTTCTGCAGCTCGCTGAATCGCTTTCCGTGGCTGATGATTTGGCCGGTTTCCTGCTCCTTGCGGGAGATGTATGCCTCCGCCAGCTGGTTGATGGCCTCGTTCAGGAAGGCCGCACTGCCCATGGCAGGCTCGCAAACGGTAAGATGGAGTATCTCGTCGGCGGTCTTATCCTTCAGCAGCTCCTTCAGAGCGTACTTTACCAGACACTTTGTTAATACCTCCGGCGTGTAGTAAGAGGCCGACTTCTCCCGCTCACGACCGGCAAGGCGATAGATAAACGTGCCCTTTTTATACATGCGCAGCGTGCCTTTTTGTTCTCCGGACTCATAGCGCACGCGCTCGTCTTCGTCATATTGAGAAAGCTCTGCCTCGGAGACAAAGTAACCGACGTCCAGCTCATTGAAGGTGTCGCCCTTGCGTTTTACTTCATACAGATCATGCTCCGCAATGAATCCGCGGTAGGACAAAAGTGCCTCGTAAACAGCGCCCATCTGGTTGATGCCGAGGTTCGCATAGGAAATGCGTCCGCGGCGGCTGTTTTTCTTGCCGGTGGAGCGGGTCAGACTCATCAGGTCAATGATGCGCAGCATGCACCGGTTGCGCAGCTTCGCCGCAGTGATCATTCTGGTATATTCCGGATCAAAGATATGTGCCTTCAGCGGTGCAACAAGGAATACATCGTGCAGGCTATCCGCTTCGGCAAGCTCTTTCATTTCGTCTTCGGTCTTCGGATATCCGTCATAGATGAGCTCATAGAGTTTGGCCAATGTCTCATGTAAATAATATCCGTCTCCGACTTCGTCCACATCCTCGCGGATGTTATCGGCAATATCCCGCAGCGACTCTAAGGAATACCCGGAATAATAGCTCTGCGCCTTGATGGGGGCATAGCCGAGCTCCGGCCGCGCCTCAATGAAGAGCACAAAGAGCATACGGTACATATATCGCAGGCATTCCATTGTAAGCTGGCCTGCGTCTACCGGGTTAGACTCCAGATCACGGCCCAGACGATGTGCCATATCGTAGAGCACCTCGTTGCCGAGCAGCTCGATGCTCTCGCGCAGGGCGTATTTCAGATCTTGTGAGACACCGGAGGCATTTCTCTGACTCTGCTCATCCAGCTCGTCCAAAAGAACCTTGCCATCCTCCGGGCAGAGAGATTCCTTGTGCAACAGTACGGCCATGGCCTGGAGCGTGGTATTTTCCAGACGGGAGAAAATCTCCTCCAGTTCAAACTGCAGATAACGTTTCCCGTTCCACTTGTTGCGGTCGATGAGTGCAATCTGGTTCAAGCTGATAAAGATCAGGAAGCGAGGCGGCTCTGCAGCGCCAAACAGGATCCTGGTTGCAAGGTCCTCATTCGAAATCTCAGAGAGAACACCTTTGTACAGCGTACCGGACGCATCTTCGTCAATGGCTCCGGCATCATAGCAGAAGCTCTCCATTATTCCTGCGTCTTCCTCACGGGATGCGGAGAGAATAACCCACAGAAGCGGTGCACCGCTCCTCTTGGTCATCTCCAGATAGACGGGAACCGTCAAGGTCTCATCGATGGCAATTGTGGCCGGATTCGCCTCCGGATACCCTAAAGATTTCAAATACAAATCCGCTAAAGACCGCACGTTTGCGAGTGTCTGCAGACTCAGCGATGAACGGATATAGCGATCATGGGCCGCATAAAACGCACGCGCGTTCTGTCGCAGCATGGACCACGGCGTGTGCAGCTCTTCCGATTTCTTCGCTGCCTCTGTCCACCCGCTGATCGTTCCGGCGGCATTCTCTTCGAACACGGTGGAGAAATAATGGTTGGTATAGTATTCGTTTTTATTGGTGATACCTGTTAAATCCAAACTCATTTCGATACCCCCATCAAAACTGTCACAACGCGAATATACGGGTTGTTCTGAATGGTCAGTGTCTCAGTAACCCAGTTGGTGAACCGATCAAACAGCTCGTCCACGCTGCGCTCCTTTTCCTCCAGCTGGCGCTGATGTTCAAACAAGGTAAGCTGGTAGTATTGCTTGTGCTTATCCTGCAGTTCGATCAGCTTATTCACTTCTTCGTCCAGAAGAGGATTCATCGTTTGCTCGTATTTTTTGTAATAGGTATCAAGGTGCGCCTTGGCTTTTTCCACAACATCTTCAAGGAGACTACTTGCAGCCAAAACGTCTGCTTCACGGATGCTGTTGGTGTTCGGAATGCTTGCTCCGGAAATACCGGTGCGACGCACTACTTCATGCATCGGCAAAGCTTCCATGAACTTTCCGTCTCGATAGAGCAACCCGAACCACTCGTCAACCAACGGAGTGGATTTCAGATTCGGAATGCTGCCGGTAACGACATAAATGATTTCACCTGCCGCCAGCTTTCCCGGG
Organism: Anaerovibrio sp.; assembly: GCA_963624875.1. Lineage (GTDB taxonomy): Bacteria > Bacillota > Clostridia > Lachnospirales > Lachnospiraceae > CAG-791. Next base: position 8,148 of record CAVFRZ010000010.1, on the reverse strand, counting down.
ATTCCCATAACCGGTGCCTGTCCGCGGCCAAATAAGAGACCTGCCTTGTCATTCACCCAGGTCATGATCGGATGCAGCGGCCAGAGATACTGGGTGGCCGGCCACGCTGTTTCCGCCATATTGTTTTGCATACTGCGGCGCATTTCCTGCATGCAAAATGTTTTGTCATCCGAAAGGCGCAGCGTCTCACCGGCAGGCAGTGCCTCCTCCGGTACGAGTGCCTTCATCCGGCGCAGCATATCCGGCGTCATCCTGATATCTAATCCGGAGACCGTCTGCAGCTTCTGCACAGCAATACTTTCACTCTGATTCAGATAAGAAAGCGCCTGGGAAAGATAGTTGATGTCGGAAAAGAGCGTATCCTCTGTGACCGCTTCTGATGTCGGCGCAGCGTCCTCGGGTTCAGCTGCCGCTGCCATCAAAGCCTCAAAGGGATCAAACGCCTTTTCGCCGGAATCCAGTGTCTTCGCAAATGCTTTTTCATCGGATCCTCCCTCAATGGCATTTGCAACAGCAAGCTCTTCGTCTTCGATGGTGAATTTTCCAAGAAGTAAAGAAGGATCGCCGATGTTTTTGAGTGCCTGTTCCTCTTTCGTGATCAGGATCTCAATAATACGCATATCGCCCTTTACTCGCTTGTTATCGCTCTCAATGAGCATGTAACGGATATCCGGGCGTTTCTGTTGGCCGTATCGGTCAATGCGGCCGTTTCTCTGCTGGAACACCATCAGGGACCACGGGATATCGAAATGAATCAACCGGTGGCTGAGGTAATGCAGGTTCAAGCCTTCCGATGCCACATCAGAGGCTACCAGCACACGAATCGGCGACTCGGTTCTGCCGAATTCTTCGACAATACGCTGCTGTTCCGCATCACTCATGCCTCCGGAGATCTCCTGGATGGCATTTTCCTTAAGCCCAAGGTCACGGCGCAGATGCTCGGCCAGATATTTCATGGTCTCAATGCGCTCCGTGAAGATCACCACTCGATCATCAACCGCCTTAGCATCCCACGCATACTCTCTGCTGCGAAGCAGGGCGAGGAGCTTCTGATAACGCATAAAGTCATTCGGTGTGATCTTCTCAAGAGCTTCCTTTAACTCCTCCAGCAGATGGATATCCTTGATATCGTCTGCGTCATATTTCTTGCGAAGCTTCTTCAGTCTTTCCTCAATGCTCTTGATGCAGGCAGCCGGACTGGAAAACAGAGACTTCTCCAGACTGGTTTTGAATAGCTGGCCGGTGCCTCGTGTTTTTCCAAGATCCATCTGCAGCTGCATATCCGCAAAAATACCGTAAGCAGATTCCTCACGGACCGAGGCATGACACCGCTCCAGTGTGATGTTTCTCTCAAGGAAGGAACCGCTGACCTGATCCTTTACATCTTTTTTAAAGCGGCGAATGCAAAGTCCCTTGATATCATCCGGCGTATAATTGTCCGGATCGGCAATGGCCGTCGGATCCAACATGTTCATCAGTGAAGCAAAGCTCTTTGCCCGGCCGTCATGCGGCGTTGCAGACAGCATGATCATCGTATCGCTGCGATCTGCCAGCAGCTTTGCCAGGCGAGACCGCTTTGCCTGATGATCACCACGCTCAGCGACATTCTGTGCCTCATCGATAACAATAATGTCCCAATATGCATTTTCAAGGTGAGTTCTATATTCAACGTCTCGTTTCAGCGTATCGATAGAAACGATGGTTTTGTCATAGTAAAAGAACGGATTGTAATTGGAAGGAAGACTGGCTCTTATTTTCTGAATACGACTGGAATCCAGGCGCACCAAGGGAATGGTGAAGCGGTTCCACATTTCTTTCTGGAACTGCGTCATCATACTCTTCACTGTAACAACGAGGATACGCTTTCCCTTGCCGCGTGCAATCAGCTCGGACATCAGGATACCGGCCTCCAGCGTTTTACCAAGGCCGACTGTATCCGCAATCAGGATTCTCTGACGAGGGCGCTGCAGTGCAAGTTTGGCAGGATCCAACTGATAAGGCATCAGATCCATAGCTGCTCTATGGCCTATATGCAGATTTGAATCGGTAGGAATCTGTTGACGCCACTGGCTTTCCAGGAACAGCAGCGTCCTCTTGTAGAACGGAGATGTATCCGGAATCAGCTTTATTTCTGCAGGGTTTACAATCTGAATATCCTCAAGATCCGTCAGGAAGATTGCCTCTTTATCCTTTACAAGCGGAGAAATACCGACGCAGTGGAGCGTCTTGTTCCCCAAGCTGTTTTTATCCACCTTTTTTATCATCCATTCTTCGTCTCGGATGATTGTTCTCATACCAGGAGCATAATCTACCATGGTACAGTCTCCTTTAATCTAGTACATCGTTTGCAAATCAATCGAAAGAATGACCGTCACCTCTAGCGGGGGTGGGCGGTCATTTCTTTTTTCCTAGATCTTTTCCAAGTTTTTGCCCCATCTTACACCCAATCATACGGTGTAGCCTGGTATACGTAATAATTAATCCAGTTGCTGTAGATGGCCTGGCTCGCACTTCTCCACTGGAGGAGCGGGCGCTTGTGCGGATCATTGTCCGGGAAATAGTTAACCGGGAGCTCCGGCTCAATTCCCTTCGCCAGATCCCGTTCGTATTCACCCTGCAGCGTATAGCGGTCATATTCACCATGACCGAAAATAAAGACCTGCCGCCCATCCATCGTGGTACAAAGGAGTACACCGGCCTCCTTGGACTCTGCCAGAACCTTGAGCTCCCCGCAGGCATGAATGTCTGCAGCAGGCACCTCCGTATACCGGCTGTGCGGAATCATGAAAATATCATCCAACCCTCTCACCAGAGGATCCTTGCGATGCAGAACCTCATGCAGATAGACACCGGACAGTTTGCCGGGAAGCATAACCTTTTGCAGTCCATAGTGGTAATACAGGCCCGCCTGCGCTCCCCAGCAGATGTGAAGTGTTGAGGTTACATTGGTTTTGCTCCACTCGAATACGCGGCACAGCTCATTCCAGTAATCCACTTCTTCATATTCGAGCTTTTCCACCGGCGCTCCGGTGATAATCAGGCCGTCAAAATGCCGTTCCTTCAATTCATCAAAGCTGACATAGAACTGGTGCAGATGCGAATACGAGGTATTCCTGCTCATGTGTGAGCTCATGCGCATAAAGGTGATGTTCAGCTGGATCGGCGTGTTGCTGAGCATTCGAAGGATATCCAGCTCGGTGTCCTCTTTTTTGGGCATGAGGTTAAGAATACAGATTTCCAGCGGACGAATATCCTGGTGCGCTGCCCGATTCTCATCAACAATGAACAGATTCTCTCTTTCCAGCTCTTCCTTTACCGGAAGATCATTTTGAATACGTATCGGCATATCTGCCCCTTCTTTCTCTGCACAATGATCGCTTCTTACATCCGGCGGTTCCCTTCTATGGAATCGCTTTTTAGGAATCGCTTTTTAGGAATCGCTTTTTAGGAATCGCTTTTTAGGAAACGTTTTTCAACGCGCCTCTCCTGCCAAAGCGGCGGTTCGCAGCATCTCTTTCAGCTCATCCTCTGTAATCACCGGTATTCCAAGCTCCATAGCCTTTGTCAGCTTGGAGCCGGCAGCCTCACCCGCCAGCACATAGCTGGTCTTTCTGGAGACGCTCCCGGAAACCTTGCCTCCGTTTGTCCGGATCAGCTCCTCGGCTTCTCTTCGCCCCAGCGTAGGCAGCGTTCCGGTGACAACGAATATCTTGCCCGCCAATACCTCTGTCGTTTCTGCAGGCTTCTCCATCTTCATATTCACACCGGCTTCGCGCAGCTGATTCAGGATAGCGCCGGTTGCCGGAGCGGCAAAAAAGTCGTGGATACATCCGGCCGTCGTCTCTCCCACATCCGGAATTCCGGTCAGCTCCTCGGCAGAGGCACCTGCCAGCGCATCGATGCTGTCGTAGTGGGATAGAATCTCCCTTGCTGCCGCTTTGCCGCAGTTCCGAATTCCAAGGCCCGTCAGCAGCAGAACCGGAGAATTGCTCTTGGAGGCTTCAATGGCGGCCAGCACCTTATCGGTATTCTTCTCCTTGCCGATCAGCCCCTTTTCGATGAGCTCCTCGCGATGGTCCTTCAGATGATAGATATCTGCATAGCTGTGAAGATACCCTTCCCTGACGAGCGCATCCACCAATGTATCGCCAAGCCCCATGATATTCATGCAGCCTCTGGAGGCAAAATATGCAATGGAATTTACCAGCTGCGCAGGACACCCTGGATTGACGCACCGGATATCCGCCGTGTCCTCTTCCCGAACCAGCGGCTCGCCGCAGACAGGACAGACCGCAGGTGCAGCAAAAACCGCCTCCGGCGGTGTAACGCAGCCATTTAGCTTCGGAATGATTTCGCCGCTTTTAAAGAGACGGTATTCTCCTCCGATTCCGATCTGCATCTGTGTGATGTAGTCCTGATTGTGAAGCGTCGCCCGGCTGACACTGGTTCCGCAGAGCTTTGCCGGCTTCCCCGTGGCGCTGTCATGGAATTCTCCGGTAAAGGTAAGCTTCCCCGTGCGGCCGACATCCACCAGGATCCGGTCCATGGTTACCACCTTCTCCTCCGGAGGATATTTATAGGCGATGTGTCCGCTGGAATACTTGCTCCCTGCCGGGAACTCATTTCGCAGGGATATATCGTCGAGCTTCACCACCGCTCCGTCCAGATCAAAGGGCAATGTCTCACGCATCTGTCCGATTTCATCGATCGCCGCCCATATCTCCTCCGGCGCAGTGCATCGTTTATGATACACTGCCGGAACACCGGCCTTCTGCAGAATATCCAGTGCCTTTGTGTGGCTTTCCATCAAATCCGCCGGTCCTCTTTGCACATTGAAGATGAACATCCGCAGTCCGCGCTGCCTGGTAATGGATGCATCCAGCTGCCGCAGCGTACCGGCTGCGAGATTCCTGGGATTGGCCGCCGGTTTTTTGCCGAGCTCTTCCATCCTGGCATTGTAGCGCTCAAAGGCCTCGTGCGTCATATAGACCTCGCCGCGAAGCTCCAGGCTCTCATAGGGGAGGTCAATGATCGGCGGAACATCCGGAATGACGCGGGCATTCACCGTCACATCCTCACCGACAAGACCGTCTCCCCGGGATTCCGCCAGCTGCAGGTGAAGCTTTCCGTCTGCAGCCTGCTCATAGCGAAGCGACATGGAAAGACCATCCACCTTCACTTCTACCGAAAAGGCCGCCTTCGGATATCGCTCATGCACCTTCCCCACCCAGGAAAGGACCGCCTCCTTTGTAAACACATCCTCGATGGAGAGCATCGGGACATCGTGGGTAACCTTTACCCCCGCCTCACGCTTCGTAGTGCCGCCGACCTTCTGCGTGGGTGAGTCCGGCGTAATCCAATCCGGATGCTCCTTTTCAGCCGCCTTCAGGCGCAGCATCAGCTGATCGTATTCGTAGTCACTGATGATCGGATTGTCCTGGTTATAATACCGATCCATGTGCTCCTCGATGGTGCTTTGGAGCTCCTTGTATTCCGAAAATGTCATGCCAGACCTGCCATTTCATAGAGCTTTTGCATCTCGTCCTGCGACAGCTCCCGCTGCATCCCGGGCTGAAGCCCCTTTGTCGTAATGTTCAGAACACGTACACGCTTAAGCGTCTTCACCTCGTGGCCTCGTGCCTTGCACATGCGCCGAATCTGACGGTTCAGCCCCTGTGTCAAAACGATGCGGAAGGTATAATCCCCCAGCCGCTCGATGCGGCAGGGCCTTGTCTTCATCTCGAGGTCCTTCAACCAGATGCCCTTTGACATCTGATGGAGATCCTCATCGCTGATTTTCCCCCGGGTACGTACGATGTATTCCTTCTCATGCTCGTTGGCCGCGCGCATCATCGCATCGATCAGCTCTCCGTCATTGGTCATCAGAAGAAGTCCCTCTGAGTCCCGGTCCAGACGTCCTGCATAGGTAAGATGTATCGGATAACGAAACACATCCTCCAGTGTCACCTTGGCGTACGGATCGCTGCGCGTTACCGTTACACCGGCCGGCTTGTAATAGGCCACAACCACCTTCCGGTTCTGGGAGCGGATGATCTGATCCCGCACCTTTACCTTCTCATTGCCGGTGATCCGCATACCAGGCTGTGCCGGCTCATCATTGACCGTAACCTCGCCCATTTCCATCAGACGATCCGCCTCACGTCTGGAATACAGACCGGAGGAGGCGATGAATTTATTCAGACGGATTCCGTCTACATGCGGGCCAGCTGTGCTGCCGCGTTTTCTTTCAGAATGCATTTGTCGTGCTCCATAATGTAGGCAGCTGCCTCCGCAGGTGCGTCCGCAAGGCTGCCGAATTCATTCATTGCAAGAAGTGCCTGTTCAAAGGGCTGTATCTCCTCCGGCTGCGCAGCAAGAAGCAGCTGATAGATGCCCTCTTCCTCGTTCTTCCAGAGAGACGATGTGAGATTCCATGTCCCCGGAATCCGGCGGCAGCACTCAATGACATCCGCCATAGACAGGAACGTATAGCAGTATTGAAGACGCTTTTGCCGGCTCGCGGAGGATGTCTCCTTTGTTTCCGGCATTTCCTCGGACTGCGGCTGCGCCGCCTCTCTCTCCTGCCGGCACGCAGCATCGTTCTGCGGCATATTCTCCTTCATCGAGGCGAGCAAGGTCTCAATCGCTGATTTAGCTGCTGCCAGCGGGTCCTGCGATGTCGCATTCTCTGATGGCTCATCACTGGAAATTGTCAGTGAAAGGGAACCATCCATCATGACGCCGATCTGCATTGAGGTAAAGGGCGCATCCAGATGAAAATTCTCCTGACGAACTGCCTCGATCACCACGCGCCGCAGATACTCAAGAGCCTTTGACTGGCGGCTCATGATATCATCCAGCGTAATGCCGCTTCCTGCCAGCTCCTCCTCCGAGATGATACAGTTGAGGGTTGTTTCATTTATTTTGTTGAATTTCATAATCTTTCCTCCATGAGAAACGAAAAAGGCCGGAGGGCAGCAAAGTGCATGCCCTCCGGCTCTATCGTCACCATGTGAACGAACGGATTACTTCCAAGGTAACTGTTCAGAAGGGCTCAGGCCTTACCAACCTGCTCCATAACTTCCTTGGCAAAGTTCTCTTCCTTATGCTCCATTCCCTCGCCGGTCTCATAGCGAACGAACTTCTTAATGGTGATGTTCGCGCCGTTCTTCTTGCCGACCTCAGCAACGTATGCAGCAACGGACTGCTTGCCATCCTCTGCCTTTACATAAACCTGGTCATTCAGGCAGATTTCCTTAAATTCCTTATTCAGACGGCCAACCAGCATCTTCTCAAGAATCTGCTGCGGCTTTCTCTTGTTCTCCGGAAGAGCCTCGTTCTCAGCAACAGCCTGTGCCAGAAGGATCTCCTTCTCATGCTCACGAACGTCTGCCGGGATATCCTCCTCGCTGACATACTTCGGAGACAGTGCTGCAACCTGCATTGCCACGTTGCGGACAGCTTCCTTGATCTCGTCATTAACAACGTCGGTCTGTGCCTCAACCAGAACTGCAATGCGTCCTGCGCCATGCACATACGAAGCAACGATGCCATCAGCGGCCTCTACCTTCTCAAAACGGCGAATGGAAAGCTTCTCAGAGATAACAGCGATCATGTCTACCAGGCTCTCGCTGACAGTCTTGGAAGCATCCTCCGGCCACTTATCAGCCAGGAAGCCCTCCAGATCGGATGCCTCTGTAGCAAGTGCTGCATTGGCAACCTTCTGAACATACTCCTTGAAGGTAGCATTGCTGGCAACGAAGTCAGTCTCGGAATTTACCTCGACAACAGCTGCCTTGTTGTCCTCGGTCTGTGCAACATAGCAAAGGCCCTCTGCTGCGATACGGTTTGCTTTCTTCTCTGCCTTTGCAGCGCCAGCCTTGCGAAGAAGCTCTACAGCCTCCTCGGTGTTGCCGTTGGTCTCTGTCAGTGCCTTCTTGCACTCCATGATGCCGGCACCGGTCATCTCTCTAAGCTCTTTTACCTGAGCTGCTGTGATTGCCATAATAACCTCCTATGCCGCAGCTTGCGGCCAACCAGGGGCTCGCCGGCCGCGAGCCCCTGAATCTGTCTGTCCTGCAAAATAAAATGTGACTATTCAGCCCCCATCTCGATTTTCCTTCGGAAAACCTCGATGTGGCTGGCCAG